>JALJPK010000057.1 GCA_022968985.1 Pseudomonadales bacterium
ACATCAATCACCTATTTTCATTGGCTATGTTTTTAATTGCTGGTGCTGCTGCAGCTTGGTTTTGGATACTGACTTAGTGCTGGCTATGTTTTAAATTGTTGTTGCAGCTGAAGTTGGGTTTTGGATACTGCCTAGTGATGGCTATGTTTTAAATTGTTGTTGCAGCTAAAAATCACCTAAGTATCTTTTGCTGTTTGTGGCCTGCTATTACAGCCTATGGTTCGGTTTATGAGTAATATCATGCTTAATACTGAATATTGTTTGCATTCAATTAGTTACAGCTAGTTACAACTACAGCAACACAAATTTAAAACATAGCTTTTGGATTCATTATTTTGGCTATTTATGAAAGCTATGTTGTTAGCGATGTTGTTAACTATTAAATCAAAAGTTAAGTAAGAGTTTGCAGTATTTGCCAAACTGGTCGAACTTAAGCACAATAGCAACCTTTAAAATCAGCTGTTAACCAACCTTATGTTTCGAGACCATTTTCCTTTTTTTGATCAAGTCAATAACACTGTGTTTTTGGACAATGCCGCCAGTACTCAAAAAACACGAGGTGTGTTAGACGCACAGATTTTATCTGATTCCGTTGAACACAGTAATGTACATCGTGGTAACTACGCATTAAGTAGGCAAAATACCGATGCATTTGAAATGACACGTGCTTTGACGGCTCAATTTATCAATGCACAAAAAGACGAAATTATATTTACGTCTGGCACCACTTTTGGTATCAATTTAGTGGCGTATTCATTTGTATTACCCAGCATTAATAGTGATCAAAATATTGTGATTTCAATAGCCGAACATCACGCTAATTTAGTGATTTGGCAACGTATAACGGCATTAAGTGGGTGTGAATTACGTTATATTGAATTGGATGATAATGGCGATTACGATTTGTTACAGGCGCAAGAGTTAATTGATGAAAATACGTTTTTATTAAGTGTGGCGCATGTTTCAAATGTATTAGGGCAGCTGCAGCCTATTAAAGCGTTAACAACATTAGCTAAACAATGCGGAGCTTTTGTTTTAATTGATGGTGCGCAGGCGGTTGCTCATGTTGATGTGGATGTTGAGTATTTAAACGTTGATTTTTATGCTTTTTCAGCACATAAAATGTTTGGTCCAACAGGGTTAGGTATTTTATATGGAAAGTCTGAGTTATTAAATAAAATGCCACCATTAATATATGGGGGTGAAATGGTAGAGAAAGTAACACGAAATCATACGACATTGACAAAACCCCCACATCGATTTGAAGCAGGCACAGCTGCAATAAGCGCAGTAATTGCATTTGCCCATGCGATTGAGTTTATGAATTTTCATACTTTAGAAAATTTACAAGCAGCGAATTCAAAGTTAACGGCTTATGCGTTTAAACAACTGGATCAAATAAAAAATATTAAATATATTTCACCTAAAAGCAGTGCGGGTATTATCACGTTTAATATCAAAGGTTTACATCATGCCGATATCGCTATGTTATTAGATGAACAAAATATAGCATTACGAGCAGGTACATTTTGCGCTCAAGTATTATTTGAATATTTAAAAGAATCAGGTGCACTTAGAATCGCAATCTCACCGTATAACAATCAGAACGATATTGATCTGTTTATAACGGCATTAAATAAAGCCATACAAATATTGGAAGACTAATTAATATGAACGATTTTTTAAACGATATACAAACGCAGTTTAATCAAGTTAATGGTTTTGAAAATAAATACATGTTGTTATTAAAGCTGGCAAAAACGGGCTCTTTTTTAGCAAAAGAGCAGTGTATTGAAAAAAACGAAGTAGGAGGCTGTGAAGCGAAAGTGTGGTTGTGTGCCAGCCAAAAAGAAGGCAAAACACATTTTGTAGTCAGCAGTGATGCACGTTTAATTAAATCCATATTGTGGTTGATAGTGAATATTGCCAATCAAAGTGATCAAACTAAAAAAATAGATTATGTGTCGATATTATTAGGTTTAGGCTTGGGTAATGTGGTGAGCCAATCACGTCAAAATGGAATATTAAAAATTCAGCAAAAAATTGAACGTATCCTTGTTTTATGATTGTTCACATATAATTACAAATCATCATATAACGCTACTTAAATGCGCCTAGAATCTCAAGTATAAAGTCTACACTCACTACTTAAGTCATATAAGTTAGTGGAGTTATGAAACAAAAATACCCCCTTCAAACTAAATTAGTTCGATATATAGTGCTGGCAATGTCTTGTTGTGGCCTTTTTTTTGGTGTGTTGTCATTATCATTCCAATATATGTTTTTAGTTGAAGGAATTAAAAAAAAATCTCACGAAACAGCCCTTTCTCAGACCCCCTCATTGGCACTCAATTTATTCAGTTATAACAACTTGGGTGTTTCATTAATATTAAGCTCACTAAAAAACCAAGAAATTATCCAAAATGCAGAAATATTAGATTATGACCCATTGTTAATTGCTAATGATTTTAATTATCCCATTGTTTATGAAAGCCCTTTGGGTCTTGAGTACTTAGGGATTTTAAAGATTGAGCCAAATTTAAGTTTTGCTTTTGTTGAATTAAAAAATTCGGCTTGGACATTATTATTATCATTACTGTTAATGACAATAACTTTGGGGCTGTTTTTTGTGTGGATTTTTCGATATTTAGTGATGAATCATATTATGTATTTAGTTGAACAAATACATAATTCAAAACCAGGTAATGTAGAGTTATTTAAATTTAAGCGAAAAACCCCATTAGAACCAGACGAGTTACAGAAATTAATTAATGGTTTTAATGAATTACATAATAACTTGCATTCTTCTATTAGAGATAAAGAATTTTCCAATTTTAAATTAAGTGGATATAAAGAAGATTTAGAGAAAAAAGTAAAAGAAAGAACCAAAGAGTTAGAAATGGCTAATGAAAATGTGCTTAAAACAAGTAAAGCTAAATCTGATTTTATGTCTAATATGAGTCATGAAATAAGAACCCCAGCTAATGCAGTAGTGGGCTTAACTGAATTATTATTAAGATTGAAATTAGGCGATGCTCAAAAAGAATACGTTAACAAAATAAAATTATCGACTAAAAATTTATTAAGGGTAATTAATGAAATATTAGATTATGCAAAAATCGAATCTGGAAAAATAGAAATTGAAAAAATCGAATTTGATCTACAACCATTAATTATGGAAAGTGTGAATATGTTTAGCCATGAGTGTAAATCAAAAGGATTATATTTACATTTCGAAACACATTTATATGGATCGATGCTGGTTAAAAGTGATCCGACTCGAATTAGTCAGATTCTTAATAATTTCATTTCTAATGCAATGAAGTTTACTAAAGTGGGAGGTATAAATATAACCCTTGAAATTCAAAATGATTGGATGTGTATCAATGTTAATGATACGGGGATGGGGGTATCAAGCAAAGTATTGTCGAACTTGTTTGAACCCTTTGTACAAGCCGATAGCTCAATTACTCGGCAGTATGGAGGCACGGGTTTAGGTTTGACGATTTGCAAAAGTTATATTGAATTAATGGGGGGTAAAGTCAGTGTTATAAGTGAAGAAGGTTTGGGTAGTTCATTTTGTTTTATTTTACCGTTTGAGCCAACTGAAACGTTAGATATTAAACCCGATATCAGTTTTACAGATAATAAAACTTTGGCGTTTTTAAGTAGTAATCAAATCTTAATTGATCATATGTCTTTTTTATGCGAAAAAGTTGGATTCAAATTACAAAGTTATACAGATATAAACGATATTAATTACGACTTACATTTTGTATTATTATATGAAGACGGAGAGGTTAACGATGAATTTGACTGTCCAATAAAATTTGATTGTATTGTTGATCATTCAATTAAGTGGAGTAATTTTCAATTACCTATGACCAATAAATATTTTTATGATAATTTGTTGTTGTTAAACACTAAAAATAAAATAACTATTGAAGAAAATACTATAAGTGAATTAAAAAAATACCCAGGGAAAAGAGTACTGTTAGTTGAAGATAATTTTTTAAATCAAGAAGTGGCTCGTGCGATGTTAGAACAATCCGCGATAGAAGTTGAGTCAGCTTATGATGGGAAAGAAGGGGTTGAATTAGCCAGCAGTGGCGCAAATTTCGATTTAATTTTAATGGATATTCAAATGCCAGTGATGGACGGTTTAGAGGCTTTGAAATTAATTAAAACTAATGAAAAATTAAAACATATCCCAGTGATTGCTTTTACTGCTTTAACCAGCGAAAGTGAAATTAAAAAATTTGAACAAGCCGGTTTTAAATCGCATTTACCTAAGCCGTTTGAAACAGAACAATTATTTGATGTATTAGATTGTTTTTTAATTGAGGATAATAAACAATGAAAAAAATTAATTTGTTTTTTGTATCTGTTTACAGGATTAGTTACCTTATATACAAGTAACTATCCAAAATTCAAAGTCACCCTATATAGTGTCAACTATACAAAATTCTCATTATAGAGAAGTGATCAGTGAAATAATGCATTTGGCTTAAAAGAGAATTGACAAGGAAATTTAAAACATTTCAATATCAGCTAAAATCACTTTACAAAAATCAAACTCAGGTATGCTGGATGCGCAGTTGTTTAGAATTAGGGGTATTGAAAAAATACAGTAATCTAAAGTAAAAAAGCCTGAGTGCAATAATTACAATCAGGGCTTAAAAAATGACTCTATCTTTTCTTGATGTTAGAGGCTTCAAAAACCCCCAATGTTTTTAAGAATTCAATAATTGAATCTTGGTCATATTGATCTAACTCAAAATAATTGTCGCGAGATACTCTAGCTTGTCCACCATGAAAATGAATGGCTTCAGTAATAGATGAAAGGTCACCTCTGTGCCCATAAGGCCCTGAATTTGCAACGTCCCATAATTTACGTGTTAAGAACTGTTGTGTTGGTCTGGCAGGTGCTGACATTGTAAAGTCATTAGCATCTGCATAACCCAATAACGAACCTTGAGTTAATTGTTCATTACAAAAGAAGTCGAAATCTTGATCACATAAATTATGACGTTTTAAATCAGTAAATGCTTTAACAATGGCACCTTGTTTAAATTTTTCTAAACCAGTTCCTTTTTTACCTGTCATGTCCCAAGTGAATAAATTGTCTACTTCAGATTGTTGTAAGTTACCAGCTGGGTTAAAAGGGTTAGGTTCTACAAATAATCGAGATTCTAAAACAAGTTCCTCTTGATGACACTCATTACAACCGATGTTTGCAAATTGATTGACACCATTTTTAACCGCGTTCTTCACTTTCTTATTTTTTGGTTTTTTTTGTGTGGGTACAGGTAATGTTGCTTGAAAAACAGTGATAGCCGTTATGTCGCCAACTGTTAATTCATTAACAACACCGTCTTGATCAGGATCGGTAAATTCACCAAAACGCTCAACACTTTGTATGCCGTGATGATGGTTCATTGCGTTATTTGTAAATTCACGAAGGCTAACAACCGCGCCTTTTTGAGGGAACGGTTTGATAATTAAATCCCAATCCACTCCTTCAATATTACTGGGGTCAATTAAGCCGTTGGCTAATATTGTAATACTACCAAAAGAGATGCCTTTTGTTATTAATTGTGCACTCTCTTCTTGACCAGTTAATGCTGCTTGTTGTTTTGTCGATTCACGAATGGCAATTAAGTCATCTGACATTTCACGTGCAAGCATTTCAATTGGGCCTGCGCCATACATTCCTAATGTATTTCGTTCATTAGAAAAATTAGGGTCCACAGAAAATGTTATTGGGTCTAATACTTGTGCTAACACAAAAACGTTGGCAACAAAGTCACCAGCACCACCAGAAAATGGTTGGCTATGGCAACTCGCACAAGCACTGCTATCAGGGCCTGATGTTCTTAAAAAATCATGTTGACCATTTGGATCTCGATCTGCTCCAGCACCAGTTGAAGCAGGGCGGCCACGGCCATCTAAGTAATTAAAACGAGCATCAAAAATTAATTGACCTTGTTTAATTAAGTCGTAGACATTTATTTTTCCATCTTCAATTTCATCTTGATTTAAATGTACTTCAATAGCAGGTATTTCACCTATCGTTATATTATGTTTTTCAGGTTTTTCAGGTTTTTCAGGTTTTTCAGGTTTATCTGCAAGAGCAAATGGTGTGATAACAACTAGTGCCAATAAAGATAATCCTTTAATGTTTTTTGATAAATTTTTAATTGTATTAAACTTCATGTAATCCTCTTTTAATAATACAGTCTCAAAATTGAGACAACTATAGTTTAAAGCAAGTGTACAAAGAGTAAATAAATAATTAATGTTTTAGGACATTCAAATAAATAGTCCGTTAATTAGGTTAAAAACCACTCAAAATAGAAAGTGGTTATCAATATTTTAATGTGACTGGTATATTATTGTTTAGGAAATGTTTAATGTTGTTTTTGCTTTGTTTTATCAATGTTATTGGTGAAAGTTTGCTTGTAATAATACAGAGTCTAAAAAATGAAAAATGAAATTAAATGGTGGTTTAAATATTAGGGCAGAAATAACTAACTAATAGTTTATGACTATATGGTAGTCAGATGATAATTTAATATAAGTAAATTTAAATTTTTACAGGGTTACGAATATAATGTAAAAACATAAGTTATTAATTAATTGTTGTTTTAACTATTTTTGCAAAGTTTTTAATTTTTTTATTATTAAATTGTCGGTAATCAAAATATGGCGTAATAAAAATATTTTCATCTTTCACTTTGGCAATGTGGGGTTCAATCCAGTCAATCTGTGTTTCATTATAATGAGTCAGTGCAAATGTTTTACCCATTAAAATTTGTAGGGTGTTGTTATTTAGAGAAGGGATCGAATCAGGGTTTAATACCAGTTGATGATTACAGTGTGACTGTAATAAAAAATCATTTCGTAAGTCTTGCCAGCTTTTAAATTTTAATGGGTCAATTTCAAATAATAATTTTGCGTACACATTAAATATTTTACGCCAGCCATTACCGTTATCGGCATTGATTTTTTCAATGTCTGGGTAACAAATTGGAATGATCTGATTGTTTATTAAAAGTGATGTGGTTGGAGTATTGTTGCAATAAATAATCAAGTTTGCTTGTGGTGAGCCAAATCCTTGATATTGCATTAGATTTTATTGAGGGCGTCTAATAAAAAAATATCCCAGTCTTCAAATAAAGCTAAATGTTCAATTAACTCAAATTCACATGATGGATACTGTGTTTGTAGTTGGGCTTGAATTTTAGGTAAATCATTTACTAAATGATGGCCCGGTGCTAAAAAATAAGGGAATAATGTTATTTTTTGAATGCCTTGATTAATCAGTTTTTGGGTTTGTTGTTCAATTTTAGGTTCTGTTAACTCTAAAAATGCAGGCAAGACGGATTCAAATTTATTTGTTAATTTGGGTGCAATACGATTTACCAAGTCTGTGACGGCTTGGTTTGATTCTATTCGTTTACTGCCATGAGCGATCCAAATTAAAGCGCTTTTGATTGAGTTGTTATTTGTTGAAGTCACCAATGTTATTTCGTTAGCGCTTCGTATTCTTCTTGACCTATTTTACGAGCTTGTTCTTCAAGTAAAACGGGAATACCATCATTAATTGGGTACGCTAAACGACTGGCTGTGCATAATAATTCTGTTTCATCATCGCTTAATGTAAGGGATGCTTTGCTCACAGGACAAGCTAATATACTTAATAATTGTTTATTTATCATTTGGTTGTCTCTTTATTAAATCAGTTTTAGATTCGTGTTTTTTTGAGTTGTTTTGAAAATCGTTAGTTAACTCTTTATTTAGCTCTTTACCTAACTCTTTATTTAGTTTGGGTGGAACAGGATCATATCCCTGTCCTCCCCAAGGGTGACAACTAAATATTCGTTTAATGCTTAAATAAAAACCTTTGAATATTCCATGGGTTTTAAGTGCTTCTATGCTGTATTGGGAACATGTAGGATCGTAGCGGCAGTTTTTACCCAATAACGGGCTTAAAAATAATTGATAAAATCGAATCAATTTAATTAAAAGCCAGTTGATTGGATTCATCATAATACCTTCTATCTTACTCGTTGCCAGATCACACCTTCACGGGTATCTTTTATTTCAATACCTTGAGCCAAAAGCTCTTCACGGATTTTATCTGCTCCGGCAAAGTCTTTGTTCTTTTTCGCAGCTTTACGTTGTTCAATAAAATCTAAAATCGATGCTTCGTCTAAACCGTCACCCGACTTAAAATAACTTTCAGGATCTTTATTTAAAATACCTAAAATTTGTGCACCTTGAATAAATTGTGCTTTTAATAATTCAAGATTACCTTCTTTTTTATTTAAATCAGTACTTATTTGATGTAAAGCTGCAATCGCTTGTGGTGTATTAATGTCATCGTATAAAGCCATAACAACTGGGTTTGTATTAATGTCAGACTCGCCTGCTTTAATATCTTGTGTGTCACGTAATACTGTATAAAACTTATCCAACGCTTGTTGTGATTGGGTTAATAAGTCTTTTGTCCAGTTTAACGTAGTACGGTAATGCGAAGTTAATAATGCAAAACGTAATAATTCACCGTCGTGTTGTTCAAGTAATTCACGTACAGTAATAAAGTTGCCTAACGATTTAGACATTTTTACACCATCAATATTTAACATGCCATTGTGTAACCAATAGTTCACGTAATCTTGTGTTTCACTTTGACAACATTGACCTTGAATCTGTTCGTTTTCATGATGTGGGAATAATAAATCGCGTCCACCTCCATGAATATCAATTGTTTTACCTAAATGTTTGTTGATCATTGCAACACATTCAGTGTGCCAGCCTGGGCGACCAAAACCAAATTGGCTGTCCCAACCGGTTGTGCCTGTATCTGAAGGTTTCCACAAAACAAAATCCATCGGATGTTTTTTGTAGTCGGCTACTTCTACTCGTGCGCCTGCTTGCATATCATCTAAGTTACGGTTTGATAACTTGCCGTAATTTTCATTAGAAGTTACATCAAATAAAACATGTCCTTCACTTTCGTATGCGTAACCTTTATCAATCAATACTTGATTAATATCGAGCATTTCTTGAATATGATCGGTTGCTTTTGGTTCAAGTGTTGGTGTTAAGTTACCCAAATTAGCCATGTCTTCTTGATACGCAGTAGTGAATTTTTGAGTAAACTCATTAATGCTAACTTTTTGCTCTAGTGCGGCTGCATTAATTTTGTCATCGACATCGGTAATATTACGCGCGTAAGTCACTTTAGGATAAGCAGAATTTAGAATACGAAATAGACAGTCAAAAATAACGGCTGGACGGGCATTACCAAAATGAATGAAGTTGTAAACCGTAGGTCCACACACGTACATAGTCACATGATTTTCATCAATAGGAGTAAATGCTTCTTTTTGTTTAGTTGCGCTGTTGTACAGTTTTATTTGAGTCATGTTTTTATTTCGTTTTCTAAATTGGGTGAATAATAGGTATTATCGAATAATCTGCGCAATCGCGCCTTTTTGTACGCCTTCGAATGCTTTTACTAATATGTCGTCGTTTGGATAATGTTCATCCAATAAATCGCATAAATGCTGAGCAATTAATTCTACTGTGCTATCAGTAAACATAATATGGCAGCGGTTCTTATTTAAGCTAATGCTGAAATAACCCTGTTCGGCTTCGTAAGCAAACTCATAAAAGGCTTGACCGTTTTGTTCAAACTCGTTTTTGATGTCTTCAGAGGTGCCAATATAAATATCATGAAACCATGTGGATACTAGTTTTTCAGCCACAACGTGTCGTTTATGATTGATATTTACTTCGATTTTACTGCGATGACCATGTGCGATACGTTGGCAGTCACCTAAATGCTTTTTAAGGCCGTGGGCATAATGGTAAAAATCAGTAGGAATGTCTTCACAACGTAATTTAATTTCTACACGTTTAACATTACTTGGCATTAACGTGTTGAGATATTCTTCTAACATACGTTCAACTGTATTTATTTGAATATCTTCGGCGTCAATTAAATACACAGCCTCACGCGGCGATTGGTATTTTAAAGTTAATTGATCGTTATTATGGTGTTCAATAAAGATTGTTTCGTCTTTTTCAATAATACTTAACCCAGGCGCACCAGTTGGAACAACTAGTTTATGATCAATGCCTGAATCAATGGCTTGTTTAATCTGTTTTTTAACGTGGCCAAAGTCAAAGACCATGCCTTCGTCGTTAAGCTCGCCGTAGAGTTTAACGTCCACAATCCAGCTTTCGCCGATCACACCACGGTGGCGGTCAAAATAACAGAAATCTATAACAGTCAGTTGATCTACAAATAAGGTGGACATGAGCTTAATCGATTATAAAAGGGCGCGTATTCTAGCAATTTCTTTAGGTTCTCGCGATTGTTTTTTTAATGATACTTAATCGATATTAACGTCCGGATATGTAAATTATGTTATTTTTTTGTGTTTTACAGTAGAGTTGAGTCACAATTTTAATAACTGCTTCTATATGTAGGGAATTAGGGCTTGGTAAAATTGCTTATATTTTTTGAATTGTTCATTTAGGATTTGATATGTTTCTCCGTTCAGTGTTTTTTTGTATTAGCGTTATATTTTTGATTTCGGGTTGTGATCCTTTTGGTTTAGATTCATCTGGTGAGGCAAATGGCGCTCCCATTTCATCTTTTGAAGTTTTCAAACAAACAAATGATCGATCATATTTGTTTGATTCAAGTGCTTCTTATGATCCTGAGGGGGATGTTTTAGCCTACAGCTGGAATTTTGGTGACGGTACAACCTCTGCTGCCAGTAAACCCCATCATACTTTTGAAAATGACGGCGAATATATAATTAGCTTACGAGTCACTGATAAACGTAAAACCTCTAATACTGAAAAGCGACAAATAATAGTGTTTACATCTGTCTCTATAGCGGCATTTAGTGTTGAGCAAACCTTTGGTTTGGTGCAATTAAGCGCAACTACTCCCACGACCCCAACGAATAATGATCAACAATTAGATTTTAGCTGGGACTTTGGGGATGGAAGCACAACACAACAAGGTGAAACGGTGTCGCATAAGTATACCACATCGGGTGTGTTTACTTTGCAATTAACGGTTACTGATAGTTTGGGGTTAGTAACAATAGAAACACAAGTGATCACAATTGACTCAAGCGATGTTAATCAAACCCCTGTTGCATTTTTTACCAGTATACAAACGGGGCTTGCAGTTGAATTTGATGCCAGTCAATCTATCGACCCTGATGGTGATAATTTAACGTATTTATGGGATTTAGATGACAGCCAAAATTCCAATTTGCCAAATTTTACTCATAGTTATAGTGCATATAAAACGTATTTAGTTAAGCTCACTATTACAGATGAATTAGGTGCCCAGCATAGTTATGCAAAAAGTATTGCGTTAATTAATCCGGATATGAGTCAAACAAATCAAACCCCTGTTGCTTCATTTGTTGTGGCAAAAGATAACCTTGAGGTTATATTGGATGCTTCGACTTCAAATGATGTTGATAATGATGCCTTAACTTATATTTGGAATATGGGAGATGGACAACAAAGTATCAGTGTCACTGAGCCTATTTATATTCATAATTATACTATTGCCGGTAGTTACAATATTGAATTAACTGTTGATGATGGTCAACAGCAACATAATTCAATAATTAATGTGTTAATAGACAATGATTTTTTTAATCCGTTAGAGGTTGTTTTTACTCAAAATGGTTACCAAGTTGTAATAGATACAACTAATGGCGTTTCTACAAATAAACAATTAGATTTTGTTTGGACGATGGGTGATACAAATGAAGTAGTTGATTTGGGCGTTATTAATTATACCTATGATCAGCAAGGTAGTTATGACATTCAATTAACTGTGGGTGATCATCAAGGTAATACTATTTTATGGAATCAAGAGCTCACAATAAAATTAGAAGATTTAACCTATAACGAATTGTCGCAAAAAATGAGTGTTGAAGTGGTGAGTGCTTTAGGGTGTTTTGCTTGTCATAACAATGATCAAGCAGATACAACTAAATTTAATTTTGAATCAAATAGTGTAATTCACATGCAAAACGCATTGGACACTTATTTTAATCAAGACGTAAATGCGCTTATTAACCTACAACAAAAACCAAATGGTGAGCACTTACATACTGATGGGTTTATATTTGAAGCCAAACCTGAACTTCGGGATTATTGGAATAAGTATGTTGATGATACATATATTATATGGTTGGGTTTAAATCAAACACCAGTTGCTGCATTTGAATTTGATAATATTGTGAATTTATTAGTGGCTGTAAATGCATCAACTAGTGTTGTAAATAATACAGAAAATATTATTTATCAATGGGAATATGATAGTCAAATTAGTTTTGGAAAAGCACCTATATTATCTTTTACACAAGCAGGTGTTTTCGATATTAAGTTAACTGTGATTGATGGTGATTTAATTCATTCAATAATTAAACCGGTGACAGTGACTCAAGTGGGTACTTTAAATACACCACCCACCGTTTTATATAGCATAGCGGCAAACTATTTTCAGGTTAATTTTGATGCATCTGACTCAGTGGATAATGATGGTGATGATATAACCTATAACTGGACAATAAATGGTGAAATGTTTAGTGACAGTATTGTTGATTATACATTTGAACAAGCGGGTACTTATGTCTATGTGATAGAAATTAACGATGCAATAGATTCGGCATCTATAACGGGTGTTATTGAAGTAATTAAACCACCGGCTTCAAATAAAACACCAACGGCAATTATAGATGCAAATGTAAATGGCTTAACGTTGTTTTTAGATGCTGCAGAATCGTTTGACCCCGAAGGGGACGAGCTTCAATATTTATGGACAGTTAATGATGAAATTTTTACTACTGAATCACTTGAATATACATTTAATAACGATGACAGTTATCAAATACAATTAGTAGTGACCGACTCTTTTGGTGTTTTTGATGTTGATTCAATCACCCTTAACATGTCATCAATAAACCAAGCGCCAAGCGCTAAGCTTTACCTGTTTTTAAATGGTTCTAATTTAATGTTAAATGGTTCTGGTTCAACAGGCCCAGAAGCCGGTGTTTTAACTTATCGTTATTTGATAGACGGGCAAACATATAGTGGGCCAATTGCTAGCCATGTTGTAACTCAATTAGGTACTTATACAGTTGAGTTGACAGTAACGGATCATCTAGGTTTATCTGATTCAATAACTCAAACATATGAAGTCATAACCACAAATAATCCACCAATTGCAAACTTTGAAATGAGTGTAAATGGTTTAAATGTGGAATTTGATGCCTCGTTATCAAGTGATCCAGATGGTGATACGTTAGAGTACTTTTGGCAATTTAGTGGCCAGAATTTAACAGGAGTCATCACTAATTATTCGTTTGGATTTGCAAATAATTATGCAGTTAAATTAACTGTAAGAGATGAGCATGGGCTTGAAAATATTATGACTAAATCAGTGAGTGTTGCGGTACCTGATAATTATGCCCCTGTTGCTAGTTTTGTGCTGGCTCAAAGTTTTTTACATGTTGCGTTAGATGCTTCAATGTCATCAGACTCTGATGGTAGTATTGTGAGTTATACATGGATAATTAATAATCAAATCAAAAGTGGTGCGTTGTTAAATTATAGTTTCACAGAGCCAGGAAGTTATAACATTGTATTAGAAGTTCAAGATAATAAATCAGCGACAGACACATACAGTCAAATCGTGACAGTTATTAGAGACCCCGATGCAAATAATACACCTATTCCAATTATTGTATCCACGGTACAAGCGGGGCAATATATCTTTTTTAACGCAGAGAATTCTGTGGATGTTGATCGAACCGATATTTTAGATTATACCTGGGCGTTATCAACGGGTGATGTTTTTTATGGTTCGCGTTTTTATTATGAAGCAGACAACAACGAAGTATTCTATGCAAGCTTAAGAGTCGGTGATTCCAAATCGTCGGCGGTAATCACAGAAATAATAACAGCAGGCAGTGGTAATATTGATCGTGAGTATGATATTGAAATGTTTGAAATGGCAACACAAATAAGCTGTGCGGGTTCTTGTCACTCCAGCTCACACCCATTTATAGATCGTTATAATATGACGCAATGGGATAATGATTTTAGACGAATGTTATCTGAAATGGGTGCAACCGAATTATATGAATTTCCAACGGCGCAAGCAGGAGGGCATGAAGGGGATAATGCAGTGGGTACTATTAATTGGAATAAATGGTTAAATTTAATTCGTTTGGTTGATGCGGATGTTGATGTTAATAAAAATCAGCCTCCAATTGTTGATTTTGACTTAAGTGTAACGGGTGATAGTGTAAGCTTAATCGATAATAGTTTTGATCCAGAAAACGCAACACTGAGCTATAAGTGGGAATTTGGCGACTCGTTAAATGCTACTACTGTTAATCCTGTGCATACTTATACAAAATCGGGGCAGTATGTAATTAAGCTGACAGTTGATGACGGATATACAACTAAACAAACTAATAAATGGGTTGAAGTGATTTTTTAATTTTTTAAACTATTTTATGCAGATCCAAAAATAAAGGCCATTTAGATTAATCTAAATGGCCTTTTTATTGTTTTAAAGCATTTTAATAAACTTAAAAGTTAAAAGTTAAACAAAAATGATTATGTTTTTAAAAACGTATATTAAATCCGCTGCTCTATTAAATTATGAAGCCTTTTTCTTTTTATAATTCGATTTATTTGTTTTTTTCTTATATTTTTTAAAGTTTTTTACATTGTTTTTGACGCCTGCCGGATAAGACTGTAAACAAGGTTGTTGACACCAATCAACTAATTCAACTAACTGTTTACATAGTGGTTCTATAAATTGTTGATAAGTGAATGTTTTATTTTCAATTTGTTTGAGTTGAATTTCCCACTTTGCAGTGACGTCGGGTTTAGCTAAATGTTCAGGTAAATTTGCAATTAATGCTTGGCCTAAACTGGTTGATTTAATGCTGTTGTTTGTTCGAATCAGATAACCGCGTTTAAACAATAACTCTATAATACTCGCTCGAGTCGCTTCAGTGCCAATACCGTCAGTTTCTTTTAATACAGACTTTAGTTTTGCATCACTTACAAATCTTGAAATACCTGTGATGGCTTTTAATAAAGTGGCGTCACTAAACGGCTGAGGTGGTTGGGTGTTTTTTTCTAGAATTTGGCTATCAATACACTTAAATTCATCATTTAGTTTTACATTGATAATGGGGGTGTTTTCATTTTTTGTACTAAAAACACTGATGTTTTTCCAGCCCAAGATTAAACACTGGCTACGTTGATGTTTAAATAAACCTTTTTCAATTTCACATTCTATATTCTGATGTTGGTTTTCAAAGTTTTCAAAAAACTGCATGGCGTATTGGCGGGCTACTAATTGATAAATGTTTTGTTCAATATTAGTTAATGACAATGTTTTAACAGTTTTTAAGGTGGGGATAATCGCGTGATGTGCAGCAATTTTTTTATCATTAAAACATTTTGGTTGAACAGTTAAATCCGCTTGTTGTAATTGTGTGGATAAATCTTTATCAAATAACGCAATATTGGCACTCATACTTTTTAACAAATCAAAACGTTGATTATAATGCTCAAACGGTATAAAACGGTTATCAGAGCGCGGATAAGTAATCAGTTTATGTCTTTCATATAACGTTTGGCAGCCATCTAACACGGTTTGAGCCGAGTATTTAAAACGTTTAGCGCAATCAATTTGTAACGCCGATAAATTAAATGGCTGTGGTGCAGTTTGTTTTTTAACTTCAATTTTATTTTTAGTAATAATAGCCATTTTATTTTTAATACGGTCGGCCACATTGTTAGCTAAAGCGGGGTTAATAATATGGTTGTCTTCATCCATATGGTTTTGGCAAAACTCACTAGGTTGCCATTTAAACGTAATGATATCGTTATTAATATCTAATAACGCGTCCACTTCAAAATAGGTGGTTTGATTGTGTTGTTTGATGTCGTTATCGCGTTTAACTACTAAACCCAAAATAGGGGTTTGCACACGCCCAACCGACAATACAGTTTGAGAGCCATTGGTTTGGCCTTGTAGTGTAAAAGCACGCGACAGGTTGATACCAAACAACCAGTCGGCACGAGTACGCGCAAGCGCACAGGTAGAAAGCGCCGCAAAGTTTTGATTCGGTTGTAGGTTATTTAACGATTTCACAATAGCCGAAGTGGTTAAATCACTAATTAAAAGCCGTTTAGTCTCTTTACGCAGCTGCGCTTTCATCGGTAAATGATGAATCACCTGATCAACCAATAACTGGCCTTCACGATCAGGATCTCCCGCGTGAATAATCGTTGTAGCGGTTTTAACTAGTTTACGCAAAACCGATAATTGTTTTTTAGTTTGTTGTTTTTCTTGTAATTTCCACTTGCTGGGTACGATGGGTAAGTCGCTCATCTGCCATTTTTTAAATTTGGCGTCATAGGCATCAGGCTGAGCCTGTTCAAGTAAGTGGCCCACACACCACGAAACATGGTCACCGTTGCCACACACAATAAAACCATCCATCGATTTATGGGGTTTAGGCAAACCCAAAACGATGGCACGAGCAAGACTGGGTTTTTCAGCAATGTATAAATTCATATCAGTTAAATAATAGTTAGTTTAAGTGGCTGGTTGTTTATACAGTATGTTAGTTTAACCAGTATTATTTGCAAGGTTTAAAACAACAAATTACAAACTATAGAGGGCTTTTATGTGATTAATATGGATTTGAAGTAGTTGTTAAAATAACGGTTTGACTCAGGTGTTATTTAAAAAAGACTTGGTTTTAATGTTTGTATGTCTAAATATTAGGTTTTGTTTCGAAAATTTAGTATAAATAGAGGGATGGCAGTTTTGCTGTTAAGTAATTGAATGTCATTAATTTGATGGATATTGTTGAAGATGTTCTTAAAGGTGTAGTTATGGAGGGGATTATGCGAGGCAAAATAAGTAAAGCGAACCATGCTATTTTAGGTAGTCTGCTGGGTATTGTTGTTTGTGTGGTGCTGTATTTTTTAATGACTAATCGAATGTTACCGTTTCTAAAAGGTGAATTTGTACAGATGCATGGGGAAAACATACCGACGGACATATACATAGAATCAACCGCACCCATGATTTTATATGCAGTGCCTGTATTTATTGTTGTGGGTTTGGTTAATTATTTTATTTTTAAGAGACGAGAAAGAAATCAATAATACACCCATACTTGTTTGTTTATAAATGATGAGTATTGGGTTAGCATTTTTATGCTAAAACTATGTCAATTGAATGGTGCGACTTCTGCTGGAGTGTTACAACTAAGTTGCTTTCGATATGAATACCTAAAGAGGATGTCCCTTTTGGTTACGTCCGTCAACACCGTTTAGCTTTTAGGCTACAACGACTCCTGCTCAGATTAGTGAGCAAATAAGTGAAATGGCAGAAGGTTCAGTAGGTGTTGTTCGGATACAGCAAAATGGGAAAGTAGAGCATGTAATAAATGTTATTAATAAAGACGGAGCGCTGTTTTTATTGATTCGCAAGCTGTGAGGTTTTAGATCTTATACCAGACGTTCCAGTTAAATTAGGGTTGCCATAATATGAATGATTTTAGTAATAAAATTCTTTTTGATGATGCAAGGAAAATTGCAGAAAGAGAGGCATATTTTAATTTAAAGTATTTTATGTCTAGTGATGTTGAAGGAGTGCTTTCTGATACATTTATAGAAGGAAAAAACTGTTGGATGTTCTTTCGTAATGCAAATATTATAATACCTCCTGAAGGTAAGCTGCGGGGGGAGTGGGCATATGTAATCAGTAAATTTGGAGAGACTAGGCAAGTGGCTGATTTATCTTTTGATCAAAAAGAATTGAATAAGTATTTAATTAAAATGTCTAACTATTTTGAGAAGAATTAAATTAAATTAAATTAACTAAAGTAAGATTGTCTAGACACACAGACTAAATAATCAAAGATACAAAAGCTAGTAAGTACTAACGTAAATTTCAGAGGGGAAGAGTCGTTGAAAAAAGCAATGGCCATTTAATTTATTTTCCATAATTACATTATTTTAATTTTAAGAAATAAAAATGATCGAAAAAATGGTGTTTTTTTTTACGATTAATATGATGTTGTATCATACGTTATTATGAGTTATTCAAAATATTATTTTGGAAAATAATCGAGTGTAATATGCTGGTTAATCCATGTGATGTTGTAGGATCGATATTTATTCCAAAAGAAATTTTGGTTAGTGTCAGCGTAAGCCTCTGACCAACATATGAAGGTGTGTGCGAATAGAAATTCAAGAAAGGTTGCCTTTCGCTAGGATTTTAACAGAGCTTTTAATTAATAGTTTTCTCTATTAATTAAACTTAATAGCTAAGCCTCAGACTTACATTGTTGATAAGTAACAATAAAATAACACCAGTCAAACCTGATACAATACCCAAACGAAAAACCAACCCCATTTTGGAAACCATCATGCGACTCATCATCCCATTGTTATTATTGATCACCTCGTGCTTCTTACAAGCAAAAACAATCAAACCTTTTACTTCAGACGGGTGCAGTTCGTTTCCTAATGGTACGTTCAAACAAAAAGAGTTATGGCTGTCGTGTTGTGCGGATCATGATGTGGCTTATTGGAAAGGCGGTACTTATAAACAGAGGTTAGAAGCGGATAAAGATCTTAGGCAATGTGTGGCTGATGTGGGAGAGCCTCAAATAGCATTGTTGATGTTGGCGGGGGTTCGGGTCGGTGGAAACCCATTTATAAATACGCCTTTTAGATGGGGTTATGGTTGGCCGTATCCGCGTTTTTATAAGGCTTTAACGCAAGATGAAAAACAACAGATTAGTGCGTTGAATAAGATAGATTAATCTTTTACAGGTATTTAGCTTTGTTGTTGAATAAGGATTGTTATTGGGAATGTTATTGTTAACGTCGTATTGTAGTGTCGATATTTTTGTCGAAAATAATTTGATATAAATATCAACCCTTGTATCTCTCCATAATATTTGATTAGCTATCAAATATAAGCCAAAAGCTAGTGAGCCTGGATCGACCCTACATTTTTCTTTTATTTAATTTCAGTTAAATAAAATAAGGCCACTTGAAAGTGACCTTTTTTTGGTTTAATTTTTATTGTATAGCTATTTTTATAAAAACATTTTTATAATTATTCTATTGTAGTAACGGTTGCTGAATTTTCTATCGATGATTTTAATTCTACTAATAGCGTTTGTGGTGCGGTGCCTGAATTAGTTAATGTCACTGTATAGGTTCCCGCTTTGAAATAATTAATAATAGGGTAACCTGAGGGTAAAAATGTGTTGTCTAATAATATGCGGTTTTTGCTGTTGTCATATATTTCTAATGCGACATAAGTAGGGGTGTCTAAGGTTAACGTGAAAAAAGCATCATGGGTGACGATGAATTGGTAACTAAGTGCCTCGTAAGCATGGGTGTAAGTGGCTTCTATTATTTTAATTGAGTGGGAAGGTTGTAAATGCTCTGTAATATATTCGAATGTAGAATCGCTTGCTTTTAATTGAAGGTATAATCCATTAGCCAGCTCACTATTGTCAAAGAATGTGTTCTCTATGAATATTGTGTAGTCACCGCTATCTAATGTTAAATTCGTTTTAAATAAATATTCTGAATTATTATTGTTAAATAATTCTTCACCCGTGGAGTTATACATTAAAACTTTTAAACCACTGTAGTATTGTAGGGTTGTGAAAAAAGCATCCAGTTGTGTGTTGTCAGCATTAATAGTTAAAGTATATTCTAATTTACTATTTAACTGTGTCCAATTTTGTTGTTGTTCAAAATCAAAATCAACAATACAATTGTTTGAATCTTCTACCACAATGTCAAAGTATTCGTCATTTAATTCGTGCTCTGAGATTGTTTGTGAGTGGCAGTATGAGTTTGCTTTGAATTGTTCGTAGTGATAATCATGTACTAAATAACTATTGTTTGCTCCAAAATAATAAATGTCGTCTTGATAGCTATCACCTCTTACTAAAAATTCCCCCAAATCTTCTAAACTGATAAAAAATTCATCGTAAACATTGTATTGAGATTGACTTGCTTGGTAGTCGACACTCATTCTAATGTTGGCTTGTGTGATATAACTAAAGTCAAAACGATTCATTTTGTAATCATCGTTGTCTATGATCTGGTTTATTTCTAAAACACCATTTGTTTGTAAACAATCGATGCTGGTGATGCTGCTGTTATTAGAGTTGACGTTCACTTCTTTTATTATGTTGCCTGATGTTTGGCATTGATACGTGGTGATATTGTTTTCTTCGTTGTTGATTGTTTGTGTGGTTTCAACATTACTGAGTCCTTCCATAATTTGTTCGATATTTGAAAAATGTGTGTCAACTGATTGGTAAAGGTTTTCCATTTGTTCATAGTTTTGCAGGTTGATGTCTAGGGTGAAATCTTGTTGAGTGTATTGAATGTTTAGCATTACACTGTATGGGGTATTATTGGTAATAGTTTTTGGTGCGGTGCTGCTAAGGTTTAATCTGGCTGAATTGTTATTGTCGGCTTTTAATATTAAGTCATATTCATTGTCAAAATCAAAAAACGCTTTTACAAAATAAATACCGGGCTCTAATTGTTTTTTTAAACTGTTTTTAGTTTGGTATAAAGTCAGTGAGTCAATTGGTAAACCCTGTTCGTCTATTAGTTCTATCAAGTTAAATGATTGTGTGTCTACATTGTTATCTTGAAAATAAAAGGTCTCTTGGTCAAAGATTACTAATTCGAATTGTTGTGGTTGGTTGATGTGGTATTGAGATAAAACAATTGGTGCGTCTAATTGGCTATGGTAGGTTATTTGAGTGTTATCAATTTGTGCTTGGAAGTAGAATTCAGAAATGTCGGATGGCGACCAAAAATGTTTTATTTTTAATAAATACACACCGGTTGATAAATACGTCGATATTTTTTTGTATATTTTCGGTGTGGAATATTTATTACTGTAAACAATATTTGAATCGGTGTCTTCGATAATAATACTTTCTATTAGGGTTTCTAAGTCTTGACTGACAATTGATAGATTTAAATAATTGTTATCTGTTGTCACATTTAATTGATAAACCATACTGTTTTCTGCGCTTGCCCAAGTGTCTGTGAATTCAAAATCTGAATTTGCTGTGCTGTCAAAATCGGTGATACAACGATTGATTGGTTCTTCTATGGTGAAAACGGATTGGTCTTGATCCAATACATGATTGTTAGATACCGTGGTTTTAATTGTATTTTGATATTCGCATAAGTTATTTTGAGTGAATGCTAGTGTCGTATTGTCTATCTGTACCGAAGCGGTATTCACCGCGTAATATATATCGCCATTTTCAGATTGATTGAAAATGTATGTATTGTTGTTATTGTCAATTAAAGTGCGTTGAGTTTCATCAAAATTATAATTATTGATAACAGTGGAAGTGCCTTGACTGGTGGTAACAGAAAACTCAAAACTTATACCCCCATTGGCATTGTTTAATTCAATTTCAACCTGACCTTCTTGGGTGACACAGTTGTTTGATGTGTAGGTTATCTGATAATGCTCGGCATAGTTTTCTGTCCATGTGCCTGATACAGGGCATTGATGTTGTACGACTTTTACTGTGCTTTCGTTATTGGTTTCGTTTGTTTTTGTTGTATTACCTGCTGCAATGGTCGAATAAATATCATTTGTTAGAATGTCAAAATCGGCAAACGCTTGTGTAACTGCTGAAATGATAAGTTCGGAATCTATTAAGTTTGATGTAGGGGCAATTTGGGTTTGAGTTTGAGTGTCGGTTTGTGTATCAGTCTGATCATCGGTATTGCTGTTACAGCTAAATAAAAGTGCGGTTATAAGTGTTAGGGATATAATTGAACGGGTGTTTTTTCTATCGAAGGTAGCTGAAAAACGATGCATATTAACGCCTGCTTTATGTGCATTTTGGAAACTTAAGTATAGGGTTGATCATATTGGATTTCCTATTAAGTCAGCCTGAAATAACACAAAAAAACGATTTGTAACAAATGTATTTTTAATCTTTTTAGAATGTTTTGTGACTACTAAAATTGAGGTCTAAATTGTGATAAAAGTAGAATCAAGTTGAATTGTTCTAAGTGTGAAATGTGATCCTATAACTAAAAAAAACTTTAGCTGTAAAGATCATTATCCAATACCCAGTTTTTTATAAAAGAGGTCTTTAAACTGGGGGTTGAGTAGGATAGCTACTGATTTTTTAAAATCGCCTCACATATCAAATAATGTTTTAGTCCGCTTTATTTAGAAAATTCCAATAACGCAGCTACTTTTTTCTTATGTGTTTTGCATATTTTCTGAATGAATTCAATATCGGGTGAACGTCCAATTTGAGTTTCTATTTGGTTGATCATTTCTAACCAGATGTACCCTGTCATTTTTGCATCATCTAACGCTCGGTGAAATTGCCCACTTTTAGGTACATTTAGATAATTCACCAATGTACCTAATTTGTGATTCGGGCTGCCTTGTAAAATACGTCGGGCTAATAATAATGAACAAGCAGCTGGACCGGTGAATTCTAAATTAATATGTTGTAATTCTGCGTCTAAAAACTTTTTGTCAAAACTTAAGTTATGCGCCACTATTTGGCAGCCTTCAATAAAGTCATAAAAGTCACTCATCACTTTTGAATTATGTGGTGCGTCTTCGAGCATTTCATTGGTGATCCCTGTTAAGTCTTGAATGAAACCATTAATGTAAACACCTGGGTTCATTAATGATTGGAATTCATCGATGATTTTTCCATGTTCAATTTTCACTGCTCCAATTTCAATAGCGCGATCATTAAAGTTTGGTTACATACCTGATGTTTCAAAATCTAGAACTACGATTGGTTTCATATTTTATTTAATTAGTTTTATTGAATTGAGTCTGATTGTATCAAAATAATCGTTGACGTTATTAATATTAAATTATACTGTATGCCTGTACAGTAAATTAATTTGAACGGGGTTCACCATGGCAGTCATTGCAGTTTGGAAATGTGATCGGGACGGAAGTATGTTTGCAGATAAAAAAGAAGCAGAAGAATATGATAAAATGTTGGAGCTTGCAGCCAATATCACTACGTTAATTGAATTACACATAAAAGATGTTTCTGAAGAAGCGAGTGAGTCAATTGGTTTGTTATTAGCTAAACATCGTGAAGTATTAGCCAAAGCCTGTAAAGGTAAACCCGATGTGCTATTAGAAATTGATGCCGATTCAACTGAAGAATAATTTGATGGACTAGTATTGAGTAATTATTGAGTTTGTAACCAGTTTGTATGTATGACTAGGCTTGAATAGTGATCTTAATAGTTGCAATGATGATTGGTGGAATTAACTTTTTAATGACACCAATTGTTATAAATTTATAAATATTTTGCTGCTTTTCTATTTTTGTCGTTATATCAATTTTAATCAAATCTACTTATAATAATGGCTTTTATTTCTTAATTTGCCATCATGAAAATACCCACTACATTATTAAAAATTAACGCTGACCCCCTCTCTTTTTATTGGTCGAAATCCACTTGGTTTTTATGGGTAATTTTACCCGTCATTTTACTTCAATTCGTTTTTATTATGGCTTGGTCTTTTGCTGATCAATTTGATCAGTCTAGTTATGTCGTCTTGCAACAAGATTTGTTTATTGAATTTAATCATTATTTAGCAGTATTACCCCATAGTTTATGGTTAAACATGACATACATGGGGGACGGTTTGGTTATTTTTGCGTTGTTTTCATTTATGTTAATTATTCGCGCTCAAGCTTGGGCGGCTATGTTTGCTTCTATATTAATTGCTAGTGTGGTTACCAATGTTGGTAAAGCTTATTTTTTAATGCCAAGACCCGCTGTTGTTTTAGATAATGATTCTTTTTTTATTGTGGGTGATGTTTTGATTGGATTTAGCTCATTTCCTTCAGGGCATTCAATTACAATTTCATTTGTATTTATTTCAATGTTAGCTACATTATTTGCATGTCCTGAAACTATTAAGGAAAAAATATTTTTATTGCTTGGTTTATTTATATTGGTTTTATTTTGTATTTCAAGAGTGGCAGTAGGGGCGCATTGGCCACTTGATATTATTGCAGGAGCTGGGTTAGGTTGGTTGGCAGCACTAATAGGAGTAAGTATTGCTAGGAACTATACGACATGGTGGCAGTGTATGCTTTGTGGTAAACGCCGTTTTATTTTGGCAGGTTTATTAATGATATTGAGTATTATTTTGATTGTGCGTGTGTTTGATGAGTTTAATGTTGCACCTATTTTAATATTGGCGGCTGCTGTCTCTTTGTATGTTGCGTTTGTATTAATTAAGTTCCCAGCAACATTAACTGAAAAATATGCTAAAACAGAATAATTTGGTATTTTTTTTAAATCGCACACTTATTAAAAACAATTAATGTTGAGTAATGAGTGTGTTTATTTAAAATTATTAGTCGCTCTTCAGGTAACGTGCAAATTTGCTAATTCATCGTTAAAAAATGATTATTTACACCTATTTAAACTCACATTTATCGCCTAGAACTACAAAAGATTTAGCTAAACTTAATCGTTATGGATTGTACTGAATAATTACAAATTATTAAGTAACTATTCAGCTCACGTGCAAATTTTCGAAGTCATCGTTAAAAAATGATTATTTACACCTATTTAAACTCACATTTATCGCCTAGAACTACAGCCGTTTTAATTAAATATAATAATTATAAGTTGTGCTGAATAATTACAAATTATTTTTTATTAACAGATAAGTGATTGTTCGCATCACGGCTTTGTTTGATAAGTGCATCGTGATCGATATCTTGAGACTGCTTAGCCATACGATCATAAAGTAATACATTTACAGTGGCTGCTAAATTCATGCAACCTATAGTTGGAATATACACAACGTGGTCGGCATGTTTTATTATTTTTTTATTTATTGAACCATCTTCTGGTCCAAATACATATAATGCACTTTCAGGGTGCTCAAAAAGTGGTAATGCAGTAGCGCCTTCTACTAATTCAACACAGACAATCTTTTCATATTTATCTTTTAAATCAATAAACGAATCGACTTTAGTTAACGGGGTTTTTTCGTTTCGGTTTTGTGTATCTTGTTGGTATTTTTCGGCACGTTCAAAACGTTCACCATCATAATAAATAGCACTTGCACCATAACAACCAGCGGCGCGCATAACAGCGCCAACGTTTGAAGGGCTTTTAGGATTACATAGTGCGATGGCGCTGATTATTTGTTTTTTCAATTGAATGTCTGCATGTTTAAATGAATAGACGTTGTAGTATAAATTATCTTTGTTGAAATTAATAAGGCGGATATTAGAAAGGTAGGTTTAATTTAATTGAAAGGGATTAAAATAAAAAACAGCTTTCATTTTTTATGGATGAAAGCTGAAAAAGGGAGAGTTTAAACAAATGCTTGAATTAATGTTTCAAGTTTAATTTGATCATTTATAAAACCTTCAATTCCCTGTGCTAATTTTTCTTTAGCCATCGGGTTTTTCGATATAGCCTCGTCAAAATCAATTTTAGTTAATTCTGCTTGTCTAGTTTGGCTTGCCCCGGCAATTAATTTACGATCAATAGTTAAATCCATGTCTGCTAATTCATCTAATAAAGCGGGGCTGATGGTTAACTTGTCACAACCAGCTAATTGCATTATTTGTCCGCTGTTCTAGCGAGTATTATATATAATAGTAATATCTATAAAATAATGAATTTAAATTAATCTTTTAAGTTGTGAATGGTGCTCTCGATCAAGAATACACTTTGAATCAAATAATAAGCTAGACAGTCCGCCACAGACAGTCCCCGACAGTCACTTTGATAAACAACAATATTCTGGTAACAATACCACTACAGCACCTGACT
>JALJPK010000058.1 GCA_022968985.1 Pseudomonadales bacterium
TATTGCAGAAACCGGGGGGCAAAATTGTATGATCGTTGATTCAAGCGCACTGCCTGAACAAGTAGTCGACGACGTCATCACATCAGGTTTTAAATCAGCAGGTCAACGATGTTCAGCGTTACGTGTTTTATATTTACAAGAAGACATTGCAGACAACGTGATCTCTATGCTTAAAGGCGCATTAAACGAATTAAAAGTAAGCCACCCACAAAAATTAAGCACCGACGTAGGTCCTGTTATTGACAAGAACGCACTGGACGCATTAAAAACACACGACAACTATATGCAAACTCATGGACAGTTATTATTTCAATGTGATATTGCAGCAGAAGTGACATCACAGTTATCAGAAACTGAACATTTCTTTTTTGCCCCAAAGCTGTATGAAATTAAAAACATCAATGTATTAAAACACGAAGTATTTGGTCCATGTGTGCACATAATAAGATTTAAAGGCGACGAAATAGAAGCAGTAATCGAAAACATCAACAACACCGGTTTTGCTTTAACCATGGGTATTCATACCCGAATAGATCAACGCGCATTTAATTTGAGTAAATTATCGCGCGCAGGTAACGTTTACATCAACCGAAATATGATTGGTGCAATTGTGGGGGTGCAACCTTTTGGTGGGTCTGGTCTATCAGGCACCGGGCCAAAAGCCGGTGGGCCCCATTATTTAAGACGATTAGTAAAAGAAAAATCTACGGCAAAAACCGAACAACTCAATTTAATACCGTCACAACAAGATATATTTGAAGGTGATAAAAAATCTAAACAACAAGCCAATGAGTTAATGCAAAAAGCAAACGACGTCGAAAAAAAATGGCGATTAACTGAATTAAATACACGTATTTCTTGTGTACGCCAATGGCTGACAAAAATTGTTTATGTAGAAAGTGTTGATGATTTAGCCGACGATTTAGATCGCAGTTTAACAGATGCACATAAACAATTAATGGACATTGAAAAAAACTTAAAAAAAGCAATGATTTTACCTGGGCCAACCGGTGAGTCTAATGTTCTGTATTTAGAAAGTCGTGGTAATATCATTTGTTTTGCAGATAAAAATGTTAGTTTTAATTTTTGGTTAATATCAATCGTAACTGCATTAACCACGGGTAATACTGTTATTTCAGTGGTGTCTGATTTGTTTTACGACCAAGCCATTGTTTTTAGAAAAAAATTCTGTTTAATCAGCGAAGACAAAAAAATATTACAAGTGGCCAGATTTTGTCATCTATCAACATTGTTAGCGCATCCTGCTTTGTCGGGTATTGTGCTGAAAACAAATTGTCGGTGTGAATATTATATAAAACAACAACTCGCAAAACGCGAAGGAGCGATATTGCCTATGATCAGCTCTGAGTATTATTATAATTTGATACAACAATTGTTAACTGAGAAGACAGTGAGTGTGGATATTACTGCGTCAGGTGGCAATGCAGCGTTAATGACATTGCAGGATTTAAGTTGAAATATAGCGCCATTACACAAAATCAGAAATTCGAAAAAATAATGAATTTAGATCTCGACTCTAAGACTGCGTAGGGTTGATATTTATATCAAAAAAATTAATTTTTAATTTACTGTTAAATTAGGTAATAGATCCATGAATGTAGTTTCATAGTATTATTGATGGTTTTTAAATGTCTGAGGTTTTTTTAATAATTTAAAATTTATTTTGTTGGTTTTTTTTCGTTATCTATGTGGACTGTAATACATGATCCAATTTGTTTTCTTGTTTTGGTGAAAAGATAGAGTCTTTTTTATTTAGTTAATACAATTTAATTTAATTTAATTTAAATAAATGATCACTTATTTAAACGAAAATTAGTATCAACTATTTTTTTAATACTGTCTTTTAAGATAAAGTTTTTTATATTAAATATCTGCACAATACTTGAGAATAACCCAAGGGATTAAATTACTACATTTTGTAAAAGTACACACAGATCTTCGATATTAGCCTATTCTTAAATTAAGAAAACTAACCTTATGTTATTTATGGTGAATGAGTGTACTGATGAACGACGATGACTTTTTAACGTTTAAAGAAGAAGATGAAGCTGAAGTCTCTTTAGGCAGTGAACTAAGTGATTATTGGCATTTACTCATTGTTGATGATGACAACTCTGTACTTGCAGTAACACAATTAGTCTTAAAAAATATAGAAGTTTTAGGTAAAGCACTCAAACTGCATACAGCAACTAGCGCGGCACAAGCAAAAGAACTTTTACAAAAAGATATTCCTTTTGCAATGGCCTTAATAGACGTAGTTATGGAAACAGACCAAGCAGGTTTGGATCTTGTGCATTGGATTAGAAATGAACACAATAATCAGCATATTCGTTTAGTGCTCAGAACAGGGCAACCAGGACAAGCACCTGAAAAAGAAGTTATCACCAATTACGATATTAATGATTATAGAGAAAAAACAGAATTAACCGCCAATAAACTTTATACACTCACTTGTGTTTGCCTAAGGGGCTACCGAGATATCATTGCTTTATATGAAAATAAAAAAGGCCTTGAAACCATCATAAAGTCTTCAAATAAAATATTCGCCCATCAATCCTTGGATGATTTTACTAGAGGGATATTACAACAACTTTGTGCTTTGTTTCATATTGATACCGGCTCTGTTTATTCAAATGTTAATTTTATTGCGGCATCATACGGCGAAAATTCAAGTAAAATAATTGCTGCGACAGGAAGATTTAATGCTTATTTAAATCATTCCTTAGATGACGTTATTGAGCAAGTGGGTGATAAGTCACTTAAAGAGTTATGTAATCAAGTGGGACAACATTTTGGTGATAACTATTTTATTGGTGTTTATGAATCACATTTAGGAGGCAAGAATTTATTTTTTATTGAGGGTATTGATAAAATTAATACTCTTGACCGTCAACTTATTGAAATCTTTGGAACAAATATCGGTGTCGCTTTTGATAATCAGGCATTGTATGAAGAAGTAGAAATCACCCAGCGTGAAATGATATATCGTATGAGTGAAGCAGTTGAAAGTCGTTCTAAAGAAACCAGTAATCATGTAAAAAGAGTGGCTTTAACATGTCAATTTTTAGCGAAAGCTTTGGGGTTGAGTGATAACGAAATAGAGATAATATATAAAGCTTCACCACTGCATGATATCGGCAAGATCGCCATTCCTGATCACATCTTAAATAAACCTGGTAAACTAAACGCTGAAGAATGGATCAAAATGCAATCACATGCGCAAATTGGTTACGACATTCTGTCATCATCAGAGTTAACCGTACTGCGAGCAGGGGCTACCATTGCTGGTGAACATCATGAAAACTGGGACGGTTCTGGTTATCCCAATGGTAAAAAAGCAGAAGAGATTCATATATATGGTCGTATTACAGCCATTGCAGACGTATTTGACGCACTTGTTAATAAGAGATGTTATAAACAAGCGTGGAATATAGAAGACACCATGGATTTTATTACTGAAATGTCAGGCATTAAATTTGACCCTGCTTTAGTAGAGCTGGTAATAAAATGTAAAGATTACTTAATGGTTATACAAAACGAATACTCAGATTAAATCCCTAAAACTTTACTTTTTTAATGTTTAATATCCAGTTAAAACTCCATGATAATTTCTACCTTTAAGTAAGTTTATAATTTAATTCTGTCGTTTATAAATCTATATTCAAACCTAAAACGGTTCCATTTTTACCTCGTTTTATTATGACAAAAAAATAATATGTTTTGTTTTATTTGTTATCGTATAATTGTGCTAACAGAAATTGCAGGTGTATTTAATACACTTGTTAATAACCGGTGTTATCAACAAGTTAGGATGATGAATTAGATAATGGGTTTTCGAACTGAAATGGCAGGTTTTAAATTTTCGAATCCTTAGTCGTGCGGTTAATCCAATGTTAAGTTGACTTGATGGTTATTCAAAATAAATTATCAAATTAAGCCCCAGAACAATAATTATATTAATGATTAATATTTATTGGGAATTCTATTATAAATTGGCAGCCTTGAGCAAAATCATCATTTAATTTAATGCTGCCTTTTAATGACTCTACCACCAAATTGTAAACAATATTCAGTCCTAATCCCGTCCCTCCTTTACCTCGTTTTGTAGTGAAAAAAGGTTCAAATATTTTCTCCTTGTTTTCTATATTAATACCCTTGCCTGAATCAGTATATACAAAACAAACCGTATCTTGTTTTCTGGTAATATCAATATTAATATTACCCGTTTTTATATTTTCAAAACCATGAATTAGCGTATTAATAACTAAATTTGTGATGATTTGTGCAAAGGCACCTGGCTCACTAGTAACGGTTAGGTTGTCATCACAGTTAAGTTTTATACTGATATTTGTATTCTTAAATTTTGGTTTAAGGCTTTGTAATACTTCATTGGTGTATTCTTTAATCTTATAGGTACGAATATCTTTACTGCTTTGATCAACCGCAACTTGCTTAAAACTTGTGATAAGTTTTGCTGCCCTAACAAGATTAGAATTAATAAGGTTAGTACCCTCGTTAACTTCAGCTAAATATGATTTTAAATTGTTATTGGTCATTTGTGCATTAGTATATTTGTCATTGATTGATGTTGTCGCATCCGATAAATGAGTTGAAGCAGTAATTCCTATTCCAATAGGTGTGTTTATTTCATGAGCGACACCAGCCACTAATCCACCTAATGAGGCCATTTTTTTTGACTCCACTAATGATTTTTGAGTTAGCTTTAATTTATTTAAAGAGTCCTGTATGGCTGAATTCTTTTTTTCTAACATTGAAGGGCTCGGTAATTTAAGAAAAAACGGTAGAATAAACCAAATAACAATGCCAGTAGCAACTGAGGTAATTGCTGTAATTGCTTTAGCAACAGCTGAAATTCCGTATATCGGTTCCCATATTACTATGGCGCTGATCAAGTGTGATATACCACAAGCCAAAAATATTACTGAACCAGACAACAGAAAAAACCAAGGATAAGGTAAATCATGTCGTTTTTTAACAAAAATAATCACAGCAGCTGTAATTGAGAAGTAAGCAAAAGCGGTTAATACATCAGAAATAACTGAAGTCCAAAGTATATTTGGTTGCCATAAATAACACATACCGTGAGGCATAAAATTTTCATTGGTAAAAAAGGAGGGTGAAGCCATATCCATATCCATAACCTAATTGGAATTGTTGTTATTCTTTATTGTAGTAGATAAGGTTAAAACTACCTGCCTAAATTCATGTATTCTTGAATACTGGTGGGGAAATAAATATGAAATAAAACTTAACCTACTTTAGGGTTTGGCATAACTGTAAATACATATTTAATTAAAAATCAATGATCTGATTAATTTCATTATGACTCGAAGACATACACCATAATAAAACAAGTAATAAATACAACCCCGTATTGTTTCCTTAGTGGGTGTGTAAAAAAAGATTTTAATGTAAATAAATATTAATAAATTATTTAATTGTTTTTATATTCGTTAAAAAAATATTGTAACGACTTAGTTAGGGCGGGAATTTTGTCTTTGTGTTTTTTATGAATGAGTGGCTGGAATTGCATTTGTAAAATGGGTCTGTTAAAGCAGGGTTTAATATATGTACCAGCTAAATCAGACATATATCGAAGTGCAGATTTGTTTAATAAAAGATAATCGATAGTATCTATTTTTTTAATAATATTAAGAGATTCTAACACGTTGTTAGCCACAATGAATTCACTGCCATAATGTAAATCCATATAACTATTAATTATTATTGCAGGTTTGTATTTTAAAAATATATAATTAGATAATTGATTAATAGAGTCGGGGCATATTAAGTCAGATCTAAAAAAAGCGAAAAAGTCTTGAGTAACTAATGTAACAGGTATAGGTAATAAAAAATCTTCATAAATACGACCACCTTCAATTATTGCACCCAAAATGACACCATCTAATTCTTGTGAGTTAGCCTTATTAAACCCTGTTTCAATTGTATAGTCTTCGTATTCTAAATTAAAGCCAGCGTCAAAGAATGCTTTTTGCAATAATTCAGGAATGTCTTCATTTAAAAAATATATCTCTTGATAGTTACTAAATACTAGAGTTTCTTTATTGGTAGCAAAATTATATTGGCTGTAAACAAGGCAAAACAGTAATAATATATTTTTCATGCCTACCCCTCTTATTTATTTATTAAGTTTAGAATGCAATGGATAAAAAGTAATTCAAATATGTATGATTTTGTAAAAAATAACAGACTTGTACTATTTGTAATATAAATGAAGTAGTGAGATATTATGGATCAAACACCTCAACCTAATTATCCCCTTAATACTAACCATTACCGTATAATCTAAAAAAATAATCAAACAAGGCTTTAAAATGAAAATAATAATAACAGGCGCAAACCGTGGAATTGGTTTATCTCTAACCAATTTATACTTAAAACAAGGTCATCAAGTTTATGCAATTTGCCGTAGTGATAATAACTTGCTGTCCTTAAATAATGATAATTTAGAAATTATCAATAACTGTGATGTTTGTGATGAACAAAATATTCAAAAAATTGCTGACTATTTTAGTGATATAAAAATCGATCTATTAATTAATAACGCAGGTATTTTACGCGACGAAACATTAGGTGCGTTAAATGTTAAAAGCATAAACGATCAATTTCAAACAAATGCATTGGCACCGTTATTAGTCACACAATCGCTTTTAGATTCGATGATTGATCAAACCACATTAAGCAAAGTGGTATTCATAACTAGCCGGATGGGATCAATTACCGATAATACCTCTGGTGGTCGTTATGGCTATCGTATGAGCAAAGTAGCTTTGAATATTGCCGCTAAATCAATGAGTGTTGATTTAAAAGCTAATAACGTGGCCGTAGCTATTATTCACCCAGGTTTAGTGGGCACCGATATGATTGGTGGACAGGGTAATTTAACACCCGATGAGGCTGCACAAAAAATTAATAAAAGAATTGAAGGTTTAACTTTAGATAATACAGGTACTTTTTGGTATTCAAATGGTGATGTTTTGCCTTGGTAGACCTAAAATAGATTATAAACAGTGGGTGAAAATTTTCTTAATGAATCAGAAATAAAAAAGAGCAAACTCTGTAACTTTAAATTTGTGTACAAAAAGAGCGAGATTCATCCAATATTAGCCTGAAGTATAATAAAGAATGTAACTGAGTTGTTTTACATTGTCTTTTTTACAATAAACTATGAAATGAAAAAAATTAGACGTATTTGAGTTGTAGTAGCAATCCAATTATTTGCGTAAATAACTGAATAATAATGTGTTTATTTGAAGGCAGCACGCCTTTCGTTAACTTTTATTCAGGTTTTTTGAGTAGGAATATGTTGTTCATTTCTATTTGGACTCAAAAACAAAATGAGTGGATACACAAATAATAAACTCAAGGGTGTTGCTGTTGTTATATCAGTTCAATTCTTAATTGATTTTCATGTGATATTGAGCGAAATACAGGCATTAGATGTTTTTCATATGCATTGGGTTAACAGTTGAGTTTATTTTGATATAGATTATAATCCGTCTGCTAAATTGTTGGCTTTGCAAATGGTTTTGCCTTTATTCCAAATGTGTACACCCATTACCGCACTTCGTTACCCATATCACCTAATAAGATGAAGTGTCATATGTCGATTTATACGATTATCGACAGTAATTGGGTGTTGTAAATAGCATTTAGTTTGGAAAACAAAATATCGATTTGAATGTTTATTGGGATCATGGACAACCTAAAATTATCATCCCTGTATTATCTAATACAGGATTATGCTATTTCCCTTTATTTTTTACTTTTATTTTACACTGCATTAGAGGTTTGTTATGCAACATCCTATTATTCAAGATTTATTATGGCGCCATACAACAAAAAAATACGATAATAGCCGCAAAATAACCCAAGAAGATCTTAATGTTTTATTTGAAGCAATGCGACTTTCAGCATCATCCATTAATTCACAACCTTGGCGTTTTGTTGTAATCGAAAGCCAAGCAGCCAGACAACGAATGGCCGATACCTTTATCAACAAACATCAATACAATAAACATCATGTTTTTGATAGCTCACAAATTATTTTATTTGCTTATAATCCAAAATACACTCGCGATGATTACGCTCAGGTAGTGGATCAGGGTATCGTTGATAAACGCAGCAAACAACAAGATCGAGAAAAAGCATTTGCCACCTTCTCATTTGCACAATCAAATACAGATGAATTAGGCGACACTAGTAGCTGGACAAAAGCACAAACCTATTTAGCACTGGGTAATACCTTACATACCCTGGCGCGCCTTAAAATTGATGCCACCCCTATGGAAGGTATTGATATTGAGTTAGTTAATCAAAGTTTCAAAGAGGAGTTGGTTGGGTTTCAATGTGATGTTGCCTTAGCTATTGGTTATCATCATATCGAAGATGATTTTAATGCAAAGTTACCTAAATCACGCCTTCCTTTAAATCAAATATTAGTTAGAATCTAATTATTAAAATTAAACAAAGAGAATCCAACAAATGAACCAGACTAAAACTACTCCACCTACTATAATTTCTTATGTAAAAGATTTACCCAATATCTGCTCATTAGCGGGGCTTGCTTGTACCGTATTAGCGATATATTTCAGTATCACTGGTGTGTATTACGCCGCTATGATTGGTATGGTTTGGGCTGTCGCTTTTGACTGGGCTGATGGTTTGGTTGCTCGTGCAATGAAAGGCCGTACCGGAGAAGATAGCACTTTTGGTGGGCAACTTGATGTTCTGATTGATATAGTGAGTTATGGTGTTACACCCGCTATTTTATTATTAAGTTTAGGCGCAATGGAACCTGTTTTCTTAATTGGTGCTTTTATCATGTTAGCTGCCAGCGCAATTAGATTAAGTTATTTTAGCACTTATGGTTTAACTGGATCCAAATATACAGGCTTAGCTTTGGATAATAATAGCTTAATATTAGTATCGGTATTTCTGTTAGAAAGTGTCTTAAGTTTTAATCATTTTGTGATCTTATTTTATGTGGCTGGGGTTAGCTTGGCAGTCTTAAATGTATCACAACTAAAAACACCTAAACTTTCAGGCAGTAAATTAAACGTTTATCTTTTAGCGCTTTATACCTTAGTTATTACTGCCATCTATACATGGAAGTTATTAACTGTATAATTGCATTTTTAAATACTTAACTTCATTAAATAGAGTGGGAAAATAGATGGTTGTATATACAGTAGGCACTTTTGATTTATTACATGTTGGGCATATTGCGTTATTAGAATATTGTCGCACATTGGGTGAAACTGTAGCAGTAGGTGTTGCATCAGACGAAGTTGTTAACTCGTATAAACCTAATGTCCCTGTTATCCCTCTTGAGCAAAGAGTAGAGATGCTTAAAGCATTACGTTGTGTTGATGTTGTTAAACCATATCTTGAACTTGAATATGTTTCAGCATGTAAAGAGCTGGAAGTGGATATATTTGTTATTGGTGAAGATTGGGGTAATAAACCGCACAATTTAGCCGTAGAGAAGTATTTAAAAGACAATGGGAAAAAGATTGTACAAGTATTATACAATCCAAGAACCTCCTCTTCTAAAATTAAAAAAGATGTAATCGCCCAAGTTAATCGTGGTAAGTTTGTAGAGCAAATTATATTAAAATAAAGTCCTTAATCGGATGATATTTAAGTTTCTGAATGCTTAATTTTTGTAAAGTGGTTAGCCTGATATGAATGTTAGGTGATTATAAAAGTCGAATCTGTCCTCAGATATCGGCTTTTTTTATGCCATTAAGTTTTATTTGAAAAATAAAAAGTGTAATCACAAATAGGGTGCTGTACTAGTTGCATTGATTCTCAAACTTTTTTCATTAAAATTAACAGGCCTTAGAATTAGAGTCTAGAGCAGTGGGCTATCAAAAAAACCAAAAACCAAAAAACTTCGAATGAGAAATATCACAACGAGCATTTAATATAATGACATCGTCTTCAATGTGGCCTGTTATAAATGGTGAGAATGATCTAACGACTCCTAAATATAAAACCAAATCCCTTTTTTATGTGATTCAGTCACCTTTAGACAACTTTTAGATCAGCTTAGTAGGGCTTTTTCCATGCTAATTCTGCTAAGCTGTTGTTTTATCTAATTTAATAGAGTCTGTATGCATAATTCCAATCTTCAGGGTGATCCGTTACATTTTATTAACAGAATAAATAAACAGGCTACCCAAAACCCTGAAAAAATTATTATGCGTTTTAAGGATGATAAACAGTGGCATGACATTACGTGGGGGACAGTGCAACAACAAATGAATCAACTCGGTTTAGCTTTGTTATCGTTTGATTTAGTCGAGCAAGATTACATCGGTATCTGCGCAAACAATCATCCGCGCTGGAGTATTGCAGATTTTTCTATCCTACAAATAAAATGTGTTACTACGCCGTTATACCCAAGTAATAGCAATGAACAATCTAAGTTTGTTGTGAACCACGCAAAAATCAAAATACTATTTGTGGGTGATCAAAAACAATACGATATGGCAGTGGCCATTTTTAATGAATGTCCTAGTTTACAAGCTGTCATTTGTTTTGATGAATTGGTTGATCTTAATCCCGATGTGCTTTCGTATCATTGGTCGACTTTTATTAAGCTGAAAACAGGTGAGAATGAAAAAATTGAATTAGAGCAACGTTTAAATAATAAAAATATGGATGACATTCTTACTGTTATTTATACGTCAGGTACAACTGGTACACCAAAGGGTGTTTTACTTGATTACAATAACATTGCCGCGCAACTAAAGGGGCATGACGAGCGTTTGAAATTATCAGGTAATCATTCATCTTTAAGTTTTTTACCTTTGTCTCATGTGTTTGAGCGTACGTGGAGTTATTACGTATTCCATTGTGGATTTGTTAATAATTATTTAGATGACCCTAAATTAATTAAGGATACATTAAATGAGGTGCATCCCACATTAATGGCGGCAGTACCTCGTTTTTATGAAAAAATATATGGGGCTATTTTTGAAAAAGTAGAAACCAGTTCACTCATAAAAAAAGCAATGTTCAAAAGTGCTATGTTTATAGCAAATAAACGTAAATCAAATAAAAATAATCCAATAGCGTTAATGTTAAGTCCACTGCATGTTTTTTTTGATAAATTAGTATTTAAAAAAATACGCAATTTATTAGGTGGGCAGTTACAAATGATGCCTTGTGGTGGCGCAAAACTAGCACCTGAAATTGGTCGGTTTTTTCATTTATTAGGTATTAATGTTAAATTGGGTTATGGCATGACAGAAACACCAGCCACCGTTTCGTGTTGGGAAGATGACGATTTTAATTCCGATTCAATTGGTAAAGTGATGCCTAATGTTGAAATAAAAATAGGCGAGCGCAATGAAATATTAGTCAAAGGCCCTATGGTGATGAAAGGGTATTTACATGATGCTCAAGCAACTAAAGATACGTTTGACACATCGGGTTTTTTAAAAACAGGTGATGCTGGATATATAGACGAGCAGGGTAATGTATTTATTACGGACAGAATAAAAGAGTTAATGAAAACCTCAGGCGGAAAATACATTGCACCACAGTTTGTAGAAGGCACAATCGGCAAAGATCCAATGATTGAGCAGGTTATTGTTTTTGCAGATGATTTACATTTTGTATCGGCTTTAATTGTGCCAAATTTTGAATATTTAGCAGCGCAAGCAAAACAATTAAATATAGAAGTCACAAAACAGTCAGAGTTAATTAATAATCCTAAAATAATTGAACTTTTTCAGCAGCGATTAAATGAATTACAATTAAATTTAGCATCGTTTGAACAGGTTAAAAAATTCACATTACTCAATGAAGAATTTTCGGTGGATAACGGTCAATTTACACCAACGTTAAAATTAAAACGAAAAGTGATTCACGAATATTACGCACAAACTATTGCTGATATGTACAATAATTCTAGGAATGACTGTTAGTAAATTATTTTTTTAGTGTTTGTTTTAAAGCACTATGTAGATATTACAAATAAAACGAATGGTTTATTAATTGTTGATTGACTTAAAAACGAAAATAAAAAATAGCACCTTATATTTTAAAAAAATTATAAGGTGCGTATTAACCTTCCCAAAAAAAATTACTTATCTTTATTCATCTTTAATAAATCATCCCAATGTTCCTTTTCTAATAAAGCCTCGACTTTTGCGATACTCAATCGTTTAATTGCTTTGCCGTCGGTACTGCTTTTTGTAGTGACACGTAATTCGTATTCAGGATATACCGATAACTCAAGATCGAAAACATCAAATAAATACACATGTTGATAGATAACCTGCTTATTACCCACTTGAATTTGCACTTCTTTTATTTCGTATTGAATTTTATTGTCATCTAAAAATATGAATAACAACTCAATCTGATCGCAAAAAATATGTAAATCAATGTCGCTGCCATTTTTTATTTTACCAGTGCTGACTGAACCAATTAATCGCGGTGAGAAGTCTTTTAGTTTGTCCATGTATTCAATGGCTTTTAAGCGCATTTTTAATAAGGTATTTATTTGATCAAACTGTGTGTCTTCCCTATACTCTGTGTCAGGATAATTGATATACCTGTTCGGAAATCTCGCCATTGTTAGGTAGGTATTTAAGATTGTTATTACAAATACGTTTGGCTGTAATTTTTTTGGCATCGTAATATTGAGATACACCTTCAAAAACCATCAGTTTTGCACATTCTTGTATGAGTAGGATTTTAATATGTTTTTTATTCATAGAAATTGGCCTGTTCGACAGGCGGGTTTAATAAGTTAAATTCTTTTTATTTGATAAGAGTGTTTGAGTGATATGTTTGATAACTGTGTTTGATAACTGTGTTAATTGCTGTTTCAACACTCATCACCTCAACAAAAGGGTCTCGATCTTTTATATCAAGTTTTCTTAATAATTGTAGGTCATTTAATCTTGATGGGTTCTTGTATTTTTGTAGAGTTTTTTTACTGTGTTTTATTAGGTCTAAATGGTGTTTAATTAACCAAATAATTTTTGGATTTAAAATCCCTTCTAACATTTGAGCGCCAATTAAATCATGTTTGGGTCCATTGATGGATTTACCAATATCATGAAATAAAGAAGCAGCCCATATAATTGGATCGTTAGAGTGTTGTAAGCTTAATTGGAATACTTGTAAAAGCAATGATAAAGGGTATTGCCTTCAGGGTGATATTTTGGTTGTTGCTCGATAAATTCTTAATCGTTTAACAAGCTTGTAAGATATTTTTTCAAGAGGTACCCGGTCTTAGCCGGTTGTCTAAAATAGGGCTTAATTAATATTAAGTGGATCTACGCTAATCTATTTTTTTTGAGGACAAAATAATGTTTATATATACAAAAAACAGGAATGATATTTTATTGAAATTAAATACAGTCAAGATAATATATTAGCTATAAAAACAGTGTCTAATACAAAATTACATAAAAGAGCCTCACGTTATATACCCAAAAAACACATGCTATAATCTAGTATAACCATCAACTTAAATCTAAGGAAAATCCTTATGACAAACCCAAGCCTCAAATACAGAGAACAACATAAAAAACGCCTAAGTTATATGCCTTGGTTATATTGGAAGTTAAAACCTAAGCAAAAAGAATGGGCACTTCAGTGGCAAAAAGAATATCAAGAATATTTAGAAGACATGGAGGTGGTCGAGATTAATGGAGATTGTTTTATTTCACCTGAAGCTAAATTATTTGCAGAGCCTGGGCGTAAAATTGTTATTAATGATGGCAGTTACATAGCGGCTGATTGTGTATTACATGGCCCGATAACAATAGGTGAACAAGTAAGTATTAATCATCATTGTACTTTAGAGGCTGGTAATCAGGGAATTACAATTGGTGACTTCAGCCGTTTGGCTGCTTATTGTCATTTGTATTCTTTTAACCATGGTTTTGACAGTGGTCGTTTAATTAAAGATCAGCCTACCACTAGCCAAGGTATTATTTTAGAAGAGGATGTATGGTTGGGGGCACATGTGGGAGTGACGGATGGCGTGATAATTGGCAGTGGCGCGGTAGTTGGAATGCAATCGGTAGTAACTTCAGCGGTTGATGCTAATACCATTGTAGTGGGGAACCCAGCTAAGAAGATAAAACATCGTTAAATAATATAGTTAACATTCATATATTATGTATTTCAAATTTGGTTTATCTTTTATTGTTGTGATTAGTATTGAATGTCTGTCCAAGTTTGTTAATTCTGTTTATCATGATTGTCGTATTAAATAATAAGTTCAATTTAATCACTTAATCTTGGATAGAGTTATGTTAAATTTAAAAATAATGGATACTAAAATAGTTAGAAATACTAAAATTGTTTTAATTTTAATAATAAGTATTATGTTTACCTTTAATTTTGCAGGTAAATATAAGGCGGGTATTACTGAATCAGTAAAAACAAAAAGTTATCAATGGGGTGATCAGCTCACAGGCAATTATGTTGGTAAATCTGAAATAGAATCAGAAATTACAGGTATCACCTATCCGTATCATATTTATTTGCCAGCGAGTTATGAACAAAATGCAGATAAAAAATATGCGATTATTTATTCTTTAGATGCTCAATGGAGTTTTAGAGCATTTGCAAAGTTTATCGATCGTGATAATAGGGATGTGATATTGGTTGCCATTGAAGAAGGGCCAAACAACAGCAAACGAAGAGAGATTGATTATAGAATGCCTGGTGTTAATGATTACTTCGATTTTTTCAGGCAAGAATTTATGCCAGTTATTGAATCTAAATTGCGTATTGATTCAAATCAACGAACTTTTCAGGGTACATCTTATTCAGGTATTGCCTCTACCGCATTATTATTTATGGATGATGATAAAGATCCACTATTCAAAAATTTCATAGCAAATGATGCGTCTTATTGGGATGAACCTGATTTAATGTCGGATCTAATTTCACAACGCTTACAAAAAGATGGATCAATTAAATCGAACCTTTATTTAACCAGTGCGTACCCTCGGGGTAATTATCGATTTGTGCTGGATTTTATTGATACGTTAGAATCTTATGATATTGAAGGTTTAAATGTACACCATAAAAAATATACCGTTTCTCATAATCGTGTGTTTGATAAGTCGATGCAAGATACGTTAGACCTTATTTATGGTGAAGTGGATATTTAAAAAATATTGTTAAGTCCATTGTTAGATTAGTGATTGATATTTGATGATACACTTAATGTTTTAGTCTAAAAACACTTTTAAGAGTGGTTTTTTTATTTGTAAAACAGTCTAATCGTTTGATTTAACACATAATCTAACTAACTAAATATCACATTCACAGGCTATTAAACAGTAACTGAAAATAGATTATTCTGTAAGTCCGAAATGTGCTGGCATATGCACTACAAACATGAATTCAGAAGTATTAAGTCAGTTTTAACCCATTGCTTTTATTTACCTTTACCTTTATAGCCTTTTTGTCTTTACTATAAATGTACATTCATTAAAAGGGGTTTAGTATGTTAGATAAATTTCAAAGTGATGTGGCAAATAGTATCGTGCAATATTTACCGATCGAAGGTCAATTATCTTTTCACTGTTACGATAATGGTTTTAACTGCTTTCGAGGTCTGCAACGCCCCTTAGAAATTAATTCATCGTTTAATAGTTATTCAATAAGCCCCACTAATAAACAACAATATGTATTATTTACAATACCGATTACTAAGGATCATATGTTTATTATGTTCTGTAATGGGGACTCAAAACTGTTAGCACGTGATTTGGCCAACTTACAGATGTATAGCGAATCAATGGATCATATACACAGTGGCAACTGTATTAAAGCGGATAATTGGTATATTAAACAATTTGGCTGGAGTGATTATTTAATTGCACCTGTTGATTTTTCAGGTCATCCGTTACCTGAGTTTTTAGAAATTCAAAATCGAAAAGTTCAAGTTAATCTTATATTTCCTATTTCTACCTCAGAAAAAAACCTCACTAAAGAAAAAGGCATAGATGGATTGTTAGAATTATTTATGCTGCATAAACGCGATATATCGAATGTAACGGGTTTGTATTAATTATTCTGATAAGGGGGAGGGTTAGAATAAATAAGGGAGCGCTACTTTATTCTGCTTATGCTAAATCAATTAAATTCAAAGTAAACTTATTTCCTAAGTTCAATCCAATTCAAACAGTTACCGAGCTGGATACGAAGATTAGTTACAATTTTCTAGTTGTTGTTTGTCATGAATGTATTATGTATGTCTTATTTGTTTTTACTCATTAGTGGGTTTTTATTTGTTGTTTTCTGATTGCTATTTAAATATTTTAGTTTAATTGGATTGTTATATACCATTATATATAAATGTTTTTTTAATTTTTAGTTCAGTAGTAACAATTTACCTGAAATTAGACTCTATATAAATAAGTAAATTGTGAAATAAAATTTATTAACGTTAGTTAATGTTAGTTAATGTTAGTTAATGTTTGTATAAAAAGTAATAAGATAATTAACTTAAATCATATAAATAATTACTATCTATTGCAATTATATACAAATTATTTAGGTGGCAGATTAAAATGATAATGTTTATAAAAATATAACAGTAATTAAATAGATTTGATAAGTTATATTGATATTTAATTTGTTATTGCAAAAGTTATTTCTAAATTATGTATTATACTTTATCAGGTATTCGATTAGATGGGTATGTAGGAGTCTTGAATGAGTGTGGTTATTTAAGTTTTATTTAGGGTCGTAAATTTCGGTACCAATTTGTTTAATATACTCTGTAGTGATATAGGTTTTTTATATAGGTTGAAAAGTAATAACGATTTTCTTTTACTGTTAAATAAACTTGTAAGTTACTGGGTTTTGTCCACTTGTATTTAAAGGTTTTTAGGTTTGGTTTTTTAATGTCGAATATAAATAAAGTGCAGATCAATACATAAATTAATTAACTTGAATAATTCTTATATTTCAATAGGAATAAAAGTAGAATTGTTAGGCTGTAGTCAATAATTTATAAAATAATTCAGATAACTACTAGGGTTATCCAAGTACGGGGATAGATAAATGAAAAATTCAAATATACTTAAATATTTAATTAATGTTTTTTTAGTTTTTATGTTAACTAATGTTGCTAATGCACAAGAGGTAAAGTGGTCTTTTATTAGTGATCCGTTCCCTCCATTTGCTGACCCAGGTATAAAAGGTAAAGGGGTTTTTTGGGAAATAACCGAAGCGGCATTAAAAACACAAGGTATTGAAGCTACATTAACTTTTGCTCCATTTAAAAGAGCGCTCGAAGACTCAAAAGCAGGTAAATATGATGGTTTAATTTTAGCTGTATTAAATAAGGAAAGGGAACAATGGTTTTTATTTTCCTCCTACGTTTTTGTACAAAAAACTGTATTTTTTAAACTTGCAAAAAGGGATGACCTCAACTTTGATGGAAATCTTAAATCTTTAGAGAAAAGAAATTTTAGTATTGCTGTCCTACGTGGTGCATCAATGACAGAAGTTTTTGACAATGCTGATTATCTAAATAAAATATTTGTCACCCATACTCAACAAGCTTTTCAAATGTTAGTTCTAGGAAGAGTTGATTTGGTTGTATCTGGATTATTAAATGGAAAAGCAATTCTTGGTGATTTATCCGAAAAAGAAAATAAGAATTTCGGAGAATTAATTGACGTATTACAACCATCCTTAAACGATGATTATTATCATATTGCATTTTCGAAAAAAACACCCAACTATGAAATGAAAGTTAAAATATTTAATCAGGGTTTAATGCAAATCAAAGAAAACGGAACATTTAAGGCCATCTTGGTAAAAAATGGAATTGACTGAATAAATAGGTCTAAAATTAAAATTCCAAGCTTAATTCCTTAATTCCTTAATTCCTTAATTAATAATGGGGTTAGTCTATATCACATTAAGAGTCACCTCTTTTGTTAATGCAAAAGAGGTGTAAGCTCATGGATATTGACAAGGCACCTACTAAATCGAATGCTCTATTTTTAATCTTTTAATCTTTTAATCTTTTAAGCTCAATCCCACTCGAATTAAACTAAAAGTCTTATCCACTTTAATCAAGCGCAACAATATTCCACGTTTCGCATAACTCTCAAAAAACTCTTCAGCTTTAACAACATCCAATAAATAACTAACAAATAACTCACTAACAAATACCTGCGAAGCAAACACTTGAATGTCTTGAAACTGCAATTGCGTATCTTTGTTTTTTTGTAATATGTTTAAGGTTGTATGTTGATGAAACTGCGTATCTAACAATACCTGCGTAGCAATAAACTGGGTAGGGCTACTCACTTGCCATTTTCCGACTTGAGTTTCTAGTTGATCTAAAACTTTTGGTGTAGCCATAACAAAACCTAGGCGTAATCCTGCTAATCCAAAAAATTTACCTACGGACCTTAATATTATTAAATTTTTATATTCATCAATAAGTTTAATGCTGGATGTTTGTTCGTTTGCGTCAATAAATGCTTCATCCATGATTAAAAACGCATCTTTAGCTAATATTTTTAAAAACGTTTTTATCTGATTGGTTGAAAATACAATACCAGTTGGATTATTGGGTTGAATAATTAATAGATGACTTTTTTGTGTTTGTAATGATTTTTGAATCTCAGTAAAGGCGCTGTCCACATCAAAACTTTGATAGAAATTCGTTGTAAATTGTTGTTTGTCAAAGTGAAAACGATGTTCTTGATACCCGACAAATGGAATGAGTACTTTGTTCACTTTGCTTATTTGTTTAAGCAATATAGGTAATTGTTCGATGGCGGTTTGACTGCCGGGTACGGCTAAAAAATGCTCCACGTTATAATACTGTTTTACTGCCCTGATGAATTTAGGACATTCATAGGGGAGTCTTGAGTAAATTGATTGTGGCACAATGGGTACAGGGTAAATAAACGGACTAATACCTGTGCTTAAATCGGTCCAATTTTCTATGGGTATGTTGTATTGTTCACTGGCTGCAAAAATATTACCACCGTGTTTTAAATCAGCGTTATTTGACATTAAAAATTCTGTCCATTTAAAAAAGCATACAGATCAATAATAAAAATTAAAGTCACCCATAAAAACACACAACGCGTAACAAGTTTGCATGCGTCTAATATTTTATCGGATTTTGCAATGGTTTGTGTATTTTCTGCTGGCCCTAAAATATCACGCTCTTGCCAATTACCGTTATAAACTGCGCCGCCGCCTAATGATACATTTATAGCGCCTGCTCCACTTGCCATTACTGGGCCTGCATTTGGGCTTTTCCAATTGTTGCCTTGTTGTTTCCAGTATTTTAATGCGCCATTAAAATTACCCATTAATGCGTAACTGATAGCGGTGAGTCTTGCTGGAATGAAATTTAATACATCGTCCATACGTGCTGCGAACCATCCAAAATATAAATATCGATCCGTTTTGTATCCCCACATCGCATCTAATGTATTAGACATTCTGTAATATATACACATCACACAGGCGGCTTCTAAGCCTAATATAAAGCCGGTTATTACAAACCAAAATATGGCTGAAAAGATTGCGTCGGCGCCATTTTCTAAAACCGACTCTATGGTGGCTTTACTGATGGCGGTTTCATCTAATTGCGTTGTGTCACGGCTGACTATTTTTCCAATCTCCATTCTGGCCTTTGATATGTCGTTATTTTTTAATGGGATGATTATATTTTTTGCGTGTAACAATAAACTGTTCCAACCAATACAGAAATATAAAATAAGACCCGCGACTATTGTTAATACTGTGCTTTGATTAATTAGAGTTAAAACTACATAAAACAAAACAATAAACGGTATTGTTATACAAGCATGTGCGATTAACCCTGTTATACGAGTTTTGATTCTGTTTTTGAAGCTGTTTTTGCCGTTAGTTGTGAAAGTGGTTTGAAATTTATGTTTATTCAGTTTTTTTTCAATCCAATTAACACAGTTACCAAAACCCACTAAAGGGTGGTATATTTTTAATTCACCAAATGTTTTATCAATGACTAGTGCGATCAATAAATATAAAATCATATATTTAAACACTTTTTTATTTTGTTGATATCCAATACCTTTTCTACTTCACTGGCTAAGTAGTCTATTTGTTGTTCTTTGAAAACTTGATAGTTAAAGTTGCTATTGGTTTGTGTAGAGTTAAAATCTGCCCATTTTAAAAACTCAGGTATAAAAGCAGGCGCATCAAATATGCCATGTAGATAGGTTGCCATAATTTGATTGTCTGAACTTATTACACCTTCATTAATTTGATCGTCTATTTTACAAAAATGATTATCTAATGCTTTGCCTGTGGTCACACCAGCGTGAATCTCATAACCCGATACTTCAAAGTTTTGTTTGTTTAATACACATTTTGCTTTTACTTGGCTTAGGGTTTTTTGTTTGTTTAATGTGGTTTGGTAATCTAATAAATTTAAAGCGTTTAAATACTCTACATCCGATTCCACATGCTCCGGATCAAAAATGGCTTCACCTAACATTTGCAGACCACCACAAATGCCCATTACTTTGCCAGCATAACGCAGATGTTGTTTGATTTTTTTGTCCCAGCCATTTTGTTTAAGCCAGGTTAAATCGGCAATCACCGATTTACTGCCCGGGATAATTATCACATCGGCTTGTTCACATTGCTCGGGTTTTTTACATATTTGTAAGTGGATATCGGGATGCACACTTAATGCGTCAAAATCAGTAAAGTTACTGATTTTTGGAAGGTTAATCACACAGACTTTTAATTGTGTTTGATCGGCACTACCTTTATTAAATCGTAAAAGCTGCATGGAATCTTCGGCTTCAATGTGTAAGTTTTCAATGTAGGGGATCACTGATATTACAGGGATACCCGTTTTTTGCTCTAACCAATCTAGACCTGATTGTAACAAAGACACGTCACCACGAAACTGATTGATAACAAACCCTTTGATTCGTTTTTGCTCGCTGCCTGATAATAACTCAAACGTGCCATACAAATGTGCAAATACGCCACCACGATGAATGTCTGCCACTATGATTACTGGACAATCAATGGCTTCTGCAAACCCCATGTTGGCAATGTCGTGCTCACGTAGGTTTATTTCAGCTGGGCTACCTGCGCCTTCTACTATGACAATGTTGTGCAAGTCATTTAATTGTTTATGGCTGTTGATTACTTCGTTTAATAAGTTGGGTTTGTAGCCGTGATAGGTTTTAGCGTCCATATTGCCGATGGATTTGCCGTGTACAATCACTTGTGAACCGGTGTTGCTGTTTGGCTTAAGCAGTATGGGGTTCATCAATATATGCGCATCAAGTTTACATGCTTGGGCTTGTACAGCTTGTGCGCGTCCTATTTCTCCACCTTGAGCGGTGACTGCGCTATTAAGTGCCATGTTTTGTGGTTTAAATGGTGCAACATTAAAATCATGTTTTTTTAATATTCGACAAATAGCGGTGACTAAAATACTTTTACCCGCGTCTGATGTTGCGCCTTGAACCATTAACGTGGCTTTTTTTGTTTTAGTCATTGCTAAACCCTTCTTTTTTTGCATCGATGTCAGCTAATAAATCTTGTAATTTGTTTTCGTAGTCTTCACTTTTTTCCCACATACCTCGGGCAATGGCTTCTAACATTCGTTCGCTCATTTCTTCTAATGCGTTGATGTTACTTTTTTGCATAAAAGCTTGGTTTTGTTTATCAAATATTAAACTGTCCGCCACTTTTTTATATTGATAGTCATCTATAAAATCGGTGGTGGCATCGAATGCAAATAAATAATCCACGGTGGCCGCCATTTCAAATGCACCTTTATACCCATGCTCTTGCATCGCTTTAATCCATTTTGGATTTAATACCCTTGCACGCAGTACTCGATTTAATTCTTCTTTTAATGTTTTGATTTTAGGTTTGGTCGGGTTTGAATGATCACCATGGTAAACCTGTGGTTGTTTGCCACTTAATGTTTTAACCGCGTTACTCATACCACCTTGAAACTGATAATAATCATCGGAATCTAAAATGTCGTGTTCGCGATTGTCTTGGTTTTGCACCACCGCTTCAAGTTTACTTAATCGATCCACAAAAGCCTGTTTGGCTTCAACCCCTTCGTTGTGAATATTGCTGTAAGCGTATCCGCCCCAGTTGACATAAGCGGTGGCTAAATCGGATGCCTGTTCCCAACAACGTTCGTCAATTAACCCTTGTAGGCCAGCACCATAACTGCCTGGTTTACTACCAAATACTCGAAAACTGGCTTGTTGTTTAGCGTCTATTGCACTTAAACCTTGATCAAGTAATTCTTGTTCACGTTGTTGAATATTGGCTTTAATTGTATTGGATTGAGCCGGTTCGTCGTAATCCATTAATGCAATAACGGCGGCATCAAATAATTTCATCACACCTAAAAATGCGTCTCTGAAAAAACCAGACACTCTTAAGGTAACGTCGACTCGCGGTCGATTTAACAACATGGTCGGAATGATTTTAAAATCAATGACACGATTGGCGTGTTCTGACCAAATAGGTTCAATACCCATTAATGCAAAGGCCTGGGCGATATCGTCTCCGCCAGTTCGCATTGTAGAGGTACCCCAAACTGAAATACCAATTTGGTTAGGGTAGTCGCCTTCTTCTTGTAGGTGTCGCTCAATTAATGCTTGGGCGGATAATTTACCTAATTGCCAAGCTGCAGGTGTCGGGATATTGCGATTATCAATGGAATAAAAATTACGCCCTGTTGGCAGGCAATCTAATCTTCCACGTGTAGGCGCGCCACTTGGCCCTGGTGCTACCCATTTATTATTTAGGCCGTGGATTAAAGCTTGAATTTCTTGAATTTGCGATTCATATAACCATTGTAATAATTGTTCTTTGGCAAATTTTAATGTGATAAATGTATTGGGGAAGTCATGTTCAATAACACTTAGATCTTTACAGCTTAAAACGTTGTTTTGTATTACAAATTCTTTGACCCAATGCAGTGCTAATGCTTCCAAGCGATCTTTTGTATGTTGTTGATGGAACCAAGTTTTATCGCTTAGGTTTTGTAATATTGCAGGGCGCTTAGAAACCCATTTTTGGGTGTCGGCGTCTAACGGATTAAAATACTCGTCATCCACTTTTAAGTCTAAATCTTTACATAGGTTATTTAAAATACCCTGTGTATGAATTTGAGTTCCGTGGGGTAAACGAAGTAGGGCAACAATTGTGTGTGCTATTTTATCGTTATTAGGTAACTTACCTAAAATATGTAAACCATAACGAATTTGTGAATCTTTGATTTCACATAAATAACTGTCGAGAGCTTCTAATGATTCTTGTTCGTCCGAATCTGAATCTCCGGTTAAAGAGACTTCGTCTAATAAATTTGTGCTTTTTGCTAATTTTAAAATTTCATATTTTAACCATTTTTCACGCCGTGGATCTAAACCCATGGCTTGATAATATTCATCCACTAATGATTCAAGCTGAGCTAATTCGCCGTAACTTTCTGCGCGTGTCATCGGTGGCATTAAGTGATCAATAATGACTGCTTGGGTACGGCGTTTTGCTTGGCTGCCTTCACCTGGATCATTAACAATAAACGGATAAAAATTTGGCATTGGGCCTAAAATTAAATCGGGGTAACATTCATTAGACAGTGCAGTGCCTTTGCCAGGTAACCATTCTAAATTACCATGTTTGCCTACATGCACAAACGCATTCACTTTATAAATAAAACGCAGCCAAAAATAAAAAGCTAAATAATTATGCGGTGGCACTAAATCAGGGTCATGATAATTAGCTGATAAGTCTTCATTAAAGCCACGGGCAGGTTGAATACCAATAAACTGTTTGCCTAAACGAATGCCTGAAATCATGATGCGATTATCACGACATTTAGGATCTGTCTCAGGCTCACCCCAACGCTCTAAAATAGCTTGTTGATTTTTGCTGGGTAATTGTTTGAAGTAATATTTGTAGTCGTCTAAATCCATTGATTGCCAACAAGCTAAATAATGTACTGTATTTGGATTATTGGTAACCACTTCAAGTAATGCTTCAATTAACTTATCGCCATCTTGTGGGATATTATCAATGTTGTAATCGTTATTTTTTAATCCATTTAAAAATTCAATGACAGAGTTTGGAGTATCTAACCCTACGCCGTTTCCGATGCGACCATCTTTGGTTGGGTAATTGGCTAAAATAATGGCTAATTTTTTATCTTGGTTTTTAGTTTCACCTAACATAATCCATTTTTTTGCTAACTCAATTATGAATGTCGCGCGCTCAAAATGTAGTTGATATTGGATAACATTTAATTGAGTGATTTCATCGTAGATGTCATTTTGTTTAAAGCTTAGACTTCTTGTGATAATTCGACCGTCCATTTCAGGCAAAACCACTTGCATAGCAAGGTCGCGTCCAAATAAACCGATGTTTGAATCTTGCCAAGTACGCTCGTCACTGCTTGCTAATATTAGTTGTAAAACAGGCAGGTCATTGATAAATAACGATTGATTATTTTCTATATGGCTACAAAACCCAGTGGCGTTTAATATTATTTTAGCGTCACTTTGTTCGATTAATTCATTAATTAATAATAACGAAAACGAATCTTTTAAAGAGGTGATAGCAATAGGCAGAATATTTAAATGTTGTTTGGCACATAGATTAATAAAGTCATCAAACATTTGAGTATGTGCGTTTTGTACATGGCTTTTATAAAATATAAAAATAGCGGTTTGTTGATTGTTTAAATTAAAAGATGATTGTTGCCATGTGCTTATATTCGATTGCCCTGTGTTTGATAGCTCTTTGTTTGATTGTTCTGTTTTAGAATGAATACTTGGTAAATACAAAAATGCATTTGGAGTTTTTGTGGCCGATGGTGTAGCGCAATTTTCAAATGAGTTATGATCAATACAATATTGTTTAATAAAATTAAAACAAAAATTGATATTGTCTTGGCCACCTTCGCGAATATAACGCCAAATTAAATAAGCGGCTTCAATATTGTTTGTGCTAGCGGTTGTGTTTAACTTAAATAAAACTTCGTCATCATTGTCGTCCCCAGCAATCATAATCAATGTACGACTGTCGTCTTGTTTTTGCCAAGCTAATAAACGCTCAACGCCGTAAGTAAAATAATTTACACCACCCAAAAGTGAAATAATCACCACTTTAGATTGCTCTAATACTTTGTGTTCGTATAAATCAAATGCCGCGGGTTTGCTTAGATTCATCCAATTGGCAAGGCGAATTGAAAACTCAGGAGGTGTATGTTGTATGACAGAACTTAACAGCGCTAACTGGCTGTCGGCTGCGCTTAAAAAAACGACATCACAAGGTGTTTGATCTAAATCAATAATACCTTCTTCGTCGGTGAAACCACCGGGACTTGCTGCTAATAGATGCATGGATTATAAACAAATATATTGGGCATTTAAGCGCTTGGCAATGTTTTCACATTTCGAGCGCTTAATGACGTTGTTTAAAGATAAGGAGTTTTGTGGGTTATTGTTAGAGTGGTAGTTACTATCTAAATCGATGACAACCATATTTTCAATCGGTGTAATTGAATCTAAATTTTCATTGGTGCGACCATCACTTAATAAATAGGTGAAAATTGTTAGATTGTCCGATTGTTTTAATAATTTTTTTTGCCAGATTTTTAATTGATTTAATGATTCAACTAATGGTGTGCCACCACCTGCTTTGATTGTTTTTAAAAATGGTTCAATGTCTTTAGGTGACTTTATTATATTGAGTGCTTTTTCGAATACACTCACACCAAATTCATGGATGCAGATTTCTTCACGGTTAATGTACGCTTGATTGGCTATGGCATAAATGACTCCCTTGGATTTTCCTAGGGTTTTGTTCTGTAAGGTAGAAGCAGAAGTGTCCATTAAAATCATATGTAATGTTTTTTGTTTTTCTTGTTGTTGTTTAAACACTAAGTTTTCTTTTAGTGTGGATGTATCGGTGCCTTTGTTTTTTTTGAAACTATCGATCCAGCT
>JALJPK010000059.1 GCA_022968985.1 Pseudomonadales bacterium
TTACAACTCATTATTATTAAAACTACTGTAAATAAAATTCACTATGTAAGCTCTAATTGAGTCAAATTTTTTGATGCTGATCTCGCAACTACCTAAGTAGATGCGGACCGGCTTTTCGACTTCAACCAGTGCCCACACAAATTGTTTTTTAACTTTTTAAAGAACGTTGCTAAAACATTTATGTTACTAGATGTTAGTAACTTGCTTTAGCGAGGCGCGCATTATATAGAAATACGAACCTTTGTCAATGCTTATTTAAATTTAATTAGTAATTAGATTTAAATAAACATTAACGATTTCAATCACTTAGAAGCTTCTCGAGAGAAAACTACTTAGTAACTGGAACCACCTGCGTCGCTGCAGGGAGATGGATAATACGCTTATCTGGAGTGGAGTCAATACCACATAAAACAAAAATTGGATTTTACTGTAAATTAATTAGCAGTTGATTATATTTTGATCTAAAACGAGTTATTTTTAATGATTAATAGCAGAAACTACGACACACACTGCATTTAACATTATTACTCTCAGCTAACACTCTTTCAATAATCAATAAAAAAGCCGATAGAAACAACTCTATCAGCTTTTTATTTTATACACTTATTTTCAGAAAAAAACAGTACTCATCAATACCATACCGACAATACCACCCACATAAGATAATGTTCTAACTGGTGGTATATTTAATATATAAGCAATTGGATGTAATGTACGACTAACACAAAAAACCAATACACCAATTGCAGTAATTACTGTATTAATCTCTTGGAATTGAATAATTAAAGCTAAGACTATGAATAACGGCAGACTTTCATATAAATTTTTAACTGATTTTTCGGCTCTAACTCCCCACCCCTCGATTTTTACTAACTCTCTATGCTTATAAAATGATAGAAAGTCATTTTGGATTAATTTTGCTAAAAATGGCGCCAGTCCTAATACCATTAAAATCACCCCCATATACAATAATGCATAAATTTCTGGGCTCATTATACTTACTATTTGTGTTGCCGTTTCCATGTGTCACTCTCCTAATTAATAAAGTATTTAATCTACCTTACATCATTAGAAAGCTCAATCATTAATCCGCCAGTAATTGCATTACTATACTTTGTAGCCTTATTTGTTCCGACACCTTAAAATCTCGTTTATTGAGTGTCTTTAACAACCGCGATAACTCTATCATCCTTTTATTATTTAATTTCTCCGACCAATTTACCGATTTAACTTCAATCACATCATTTTGGTCTGCATGATTTCTTTGATTTATACTCTTGATATATGAAATACTTCGCCCGAATAAGGCAAACATAAACGCTTGATTATTTATAGGCCCAGCCACTAAATTTTCACCATTTAAATGAATGTCTTTTAACCATTTATCTGAGAATTTCATAGTTGCTAAACTTCCTACTCCACCTAACAATCCACCACCAAGCGCACCCAATAAAAACGAAGCCCCACCAACTGATAAATCGATAGCCGCACCAACTGTAAACCCTGTTAGTGCCGAGTACTTAACTATTTGTTTTGGATTAAGCCCCCACAAAAACCATTGCTCTTTATCGAACAACTTTTGTGGATCTATTATTATTTGATCACCTTTAATATGTATATGATGTTTAAACAACAAAGCAAGTTTTGCAAAACAATCGCTCTCAAGTTTGATCACCTGCTTTTTAAAACTTAAAAGCAATAACGTTTTTTCAGTATCCATCATAGATTCATGTAAAAGTGGCGCTTTTAGCTGTAAACGTAATATAGACTCAAGCATCAATGTAATATGATGAGCACTCATCTCTAAAAGGTTTTGCTTTTCTTTAGTTAACTGAGTTTTAGCGTAATTTAAACTTTGTCGCCAACCCCCTTCTAATTGCATAAAACCATCTAACAATTGCATTTGTTCGTTAAAACTGGCGTCAACCGGATTAAACACTCTTACTATTGAAAAATATTGACCCAACGCTTTTTTCCATTGCTCCACATATTCATTAGATTCTATAGGGTTAATCAATGCCATTCTTGGTCGACCAGTCCACTGTAAAACCTCTAGTTCTGATTCAATACTTGCATGAAACGGAATTGACCCATCCACTACATATATAATACCTGTAGCTTGATGATCACTTAGGATAGGACCTAACAACTCACGTTCATCTAAAAAAAGATCACTTTGTTTGGCGTATTCAATAAACGTTTTAACAGTATTAGCTCGCTCACTTGCATCGGGTTTTTGAGATTGCATCCAACTAATAACCTGTCTTGCACGTTGAAAACCAGGTGTATCGTATAAACGATACAATACTTCGTTATTACTTATTACATCAAACACATCGCTTTTTTTGGTTGTACCTGAGCGCGCCGATATTTCAACATCGCTTAATCTGGCAAGTGTAGCCACTACTGATGACTTACCTTTATTTGGTTGCCCCACTACTGCAAAAACGGGTTTATTTGTTTCCATTAAAACTCATCCGTTATATAACTTTGAATATTTAATTGTTTGGCAAAATTTTGCCACGAAAAAATCAACCCCTCTCTTAATGGATGATTCGAAACGTTATTAATCACAAGAACAATAGTTTTTTGAGCATTAGCAGCTAATAACTCTTTGATTAAATCGGCAATATCCGCAATTGGCGCTTGCCTAGCATCAACTAAAAATATAATTTTTTTAAGTAATTGGTTATTCGCAATTTTTGACATAATCAACTGATCATCTTGCCAAGACCCTAAACCTAATAAGGTTACAAATTCACTATCCAGCGGAACCTGCCAACTTAATATTACGTCGTAGTCTTTTACATTAAATTTAGCTTTATCTGGAATAACCATTTCGCTTTTAATTGGCTGTTTATTAATAATCTTTGTGCTTTGCTGTAATAATGGCCAATCCCATTTTATCCAAGCATTAATTTCTTTTTTTAATTTATAAGATTGAACAATAAACATAATTAATCGCGGTAATATCGAAAAAAACAACACCGCCATCATCAAAAAGCGCCAACCTTGTATACTTTGCGCCGACTCAATTTTGATTATTGTTTGCAAATAATAAAATTGATTTTGAATAAACCAAACCTCACTTAATGTGGCACTTTCAAACCAGGCATTCCAAGAAAATGAAATGATTTTAGATAGATCACTTAATTGTTGCGCTGATAAATCAAAGGTACTACTCCAACCAAGGGGTATATCTTGCACTAATAAGTTTAACCAAATACAAATCCATGAAGATAATGCGAATAAAAAAGCCGCTTGTGAACTTAAGCGTTTTATAAGGCTCAACAATATATTTGAATGATTTGAATTTGAAGCTGGGAAACTAAACGACAATTTTGATTTTAATGATAAAATCAAAAAATAACTGATCCAGGGCATAATAACCAAAACAACCAACATCAATAAAATATTTAACGGTTGATTATTGGCCAATAATAGAAGACTTTGAGTAAAAACGATTGAAAACAATACACTTATTAAAGGGATATAAACTAGCCAACTCATGTATTTGAATTGTTTTACATTTAACTGAATATTCGAATACTCGAATAAATTATTATTTGAATAATCTTTTGATTGAGCATTTAAAGACTCAGAAGGGTTTAAACAATAATTTAAAATCCAAAGTGCGCGTTGATTTAAACTCAACATAAATGTCCTAAAACAAAAAATTTAATTCGATTTATCAAGGACTTCAAATATTGTGACTACTTTTTGAACGCCTTTTACTTCCTTAGCTTCAATAACAGCATGACTGACATGCTCCAAACTGATCTGCCCCATTAAATACACCACACCTTTCTCTGTATGCACCATGATTTTTTGTGAAGGGAATGCTGGATCGATACCTAAATGATTTCTGACTTTTAGTTTTAACCAATTGTCATGCGCTGACTCTAATAATGTACGATTATCATCCACACTTAAATAGTTATGCACTTCAATCACACCACCCACATTACCTACAATTTGAGCCGCCTGTTCAAGCATATTTTCATGTGGAACTTCACCCACTAACAGAACCCACCCATGATTTACAACCACATTAATATTGGCTTTAGAAAATTGATCCGACGTATTTTTTAATAGTTTCTCTAGGGATTTTTCTAATTGACTATCATCAATTAACTCATCAGTAGTTCGTGCTTCATTACTTAAATCAATATCTTCTGTTTTTTTAAACATCGCACAACTAGTGCCGACTAAATACATAACAGTTATAAATACCCAGGCTGTTACTTTTAAATTTGATAATAAAAATTTCACATTAAAATCCGAATAATTCATTGTCGATTAATTTAATAAATGTATTTGATACTAAAATTTGATGCTCAATCACTGACGCGTCATCATCCGCAGGAATACGAATCTCAACATCCTGATCGGTTAAAATTTCATTTATACGCTGCCCTTGTTGCCCTAAAACAACCACAACAGTCAAACCTAATTCTTTGGCTACTTTAACAGTATCATTAATACTTAAGTCATCACCGTCAAGAGCAAAAACAATTAACACATCGTTTTCTTGTGCGAAAGCTCTAAGTGCTTCGCCCTGAGACTGAGTATCACTGCCCATTTGCATAAAGCTATTAATATTTAAATTGATACTAGGTAACGCCGGTTTCATACCCGCTTCGCGTTTTAAAAGCGCGGAACTTAGATACTGCCCAACCAATTCACTTAATTGCATACCACAGGTAAATAAACGATTTGAATTGGATAATAAAACTCGTGTACATAATTGTCCGACTTGCTCTATCTGCCTCACAAGCATATCTTGAGCGTACATACTGGTTTGTATATTTTGCTCGAAATGTTGGATAACTAATGCTTGTTGACTCATATTTACCTCTAATAAAACGCTTGTTTAACCCATGTTAACTCATAGGTCTTTTTATTGTATTTAAATTTCTGGGCTTTCTTTGATTGATTACCATCTATTGCCACCACATCAAAACGACACTGTGGAGGGTTTGATTTATATTGCTTTAGATAAAACAACGCCGCTTTTTTGATACGTTGCTGTTTTTTAAATGTCACCGACATTAACGCACCCCCATAATCATTGGTGCTACGCATTTTAACTTCTATGAAAGTTAACACATCTTTATCCCACATGATTAGGTCTATTTCACCCATTTTACATGAGAAATTACTTTTTTTTAATTTTAAACCCTGTTTTGACAAGTATTTTAAAGCAATTAACTCTGACTGCGCACCAGAAGACTGATTAAAAAACGGCCAATATTTTTTAAAACTATTGAGTAATATCATAATTAGATATTTTATTATTATTAATAATAATCCAATCGCGTTTTGTTTGTATTACACCATCACTTGCTTGATATAACACTCCGGTTACACCTGATATAGTATTGGCTTTAAATTGTTTAAAAATTTCAAATTGCAGCATGATATTAAAAGCATCAACCCCTTGAGCCGCAATATTCACCGATGCTTCATTGGCTTGATAAGCTTTGGCTATCTCATCACGTGCTGGAAAATCAGAATGGCTCACACCTTGCAGTTTCCACGGCATAGTTTGCAGTCGAATATTATCAAAGTCGTATTGTTTAGGTAATTGTCCACCTGAATAGATTTCACTTATTGCATAAAATGGAATTCTAGATGCGTATTGCTGATTAAAAATAGGTTTTAGTCGAACACTTTCATCTTGCGAGACAGTCATAAAAATCATATCTATATCATTTCTTGGTCTGACCTCAAAATTACTCAGCGGTTCACCGATCACTTTATAAAGCGCTCTAGCTCTTTGCTCTGAAGTATCTATTCCCATTAACTCTTTAACAGCGTAAATATATTTATCTTTTGTATTTAGCTGTGTTTTGCCAACTATTGACCCACCTAGTTCAGTAAAAACACGCTCAAATATTTGTGCAAACTCTTGACGTCGTTTTGATCCTTTAGTGTATATAATTACTGCATTACGATGACCATCGTCAAAAGCTTGTTGAGCTACACGACTTACTTCATGGTTTAAAGATAAATCAAACTGCAATGTTTTCTCAGACGATAACGGTTTGTTTTTTGTACTTCTTAAAAATAAGACAGGCACGGTTAAATCGGCATAATTGGCTAACTCGTTAACGGGTTTATCAAGAAATGGCCCTATTACAAATTGTGCTCCGTCAACTACGGCTTGATTATATACTTCAATCACATTGAATTGATTGGCAGCTGTGTCATAAAACATAATATTTGGAATGTTTTGTTTATAACTGGCTAAATTATACACTTCAGTTAATAAACCAGCTTGAATTGAACGCCCAACAAAAGCGTACTTACCTGTCATTGGAACTAAAACAGCTATTTGTTTAGGCTGATTTTGTAATACTTCACCAAGTAAACGCAAAGGAGTTGGTAGCATTTTAGCGGCTGGATGGTTTCTATTTTTTGCCAACCACGATTGAAGTTTGTCCTGCTGTAAATATACTTGGCCTTTTACATTTTGAATGTTAAACGCTAGCTGTAACCAGCCCACAATATCTAAAACATTAGTTGCCCCGTTTAGAGAGCCTGAATGCCTGAGAAAACTTTCCAGTTCGCTGGAATTTAATTTTATTAAATTATTCCAAATAATATCGTGGTTTTTTTGTTTTTCAGCATTATACAATTCATTATCAATAAAAATACGCTCGCGCGCCGCTGATAAATAATCTTTTTGTATAGTGGCAATATCAGAGCGCAAAAAGCGTAAAGACATTTGATTGGTTTTAGAGGACTGTTCAAACAATTGTGTATATTTACCCGCTATCCAAAACAGGGCTTCTTGAGTGTCATTTCGAGCAATAGCCAATTCGCCTCGTGCCAATACATATAATTGTTGCTCATTTAATGCAAGCTGATTTAATTTAAATGGTTTTAATATTCCAATTGCGCTATCTATGTTGCCATCTTTAATCAAGTCCCTTGCCAACATAATAGCTTGACCTTCACTTGCCAAATTTAATGGCTGCCCCATATTATTGGGTTTTTTAACATCCGAAGGTTGTTGAGTGATTGGTTGCTGTGTTTTACAACCGACCATAAACAAGGTGCATAACAGGGCAAAAAGTAGACTTTTTACAGGTGACAATAAAAAATAATTTGGCTTCATGAAAAAATAACTCTAGAAATAATTTGTGATACAGGCAGAATGATCATTTTAACTGTTGTAATCGCTTATGTCATACATTCAAGCTTCTTGTTTATACATTGTTGCCACTCCAATTGGAAATTTGCAAGATTTGTCCGCTCGAGCCATCGAAACTCTGTCCGAAGTGGACGTTATTTGCTGTGAAGACACCCGCCATTCTAAAAGGCTATTAGAGCATTTTAGCATTAAAGGCAAACTGCAATCATTACATGACCATAATGAAAAAGATAAATCGTCCAGAATAGTAGAATGGTTACAATCCGGGCAATCAATTGCGTTAATTAGTGACGCGGGTACACCATTAATTTCGGACCCTGGTTGTTATTTAGTCAATTGTGTTAAACAAGCGGGTTTTGATGTTATTCCGATTCCGGGAGCTTGCGCCATAATTGCTGCATTAAGCGCTTCAGGTTTACCTACTGACCGCTTTTATTTCGAAGGGTTCGTACCGGCTAAGTCATCGAATCGTAAAGCGCGCTTTGAATCACTAAAAGAATTTGAACATACTTGGATCTATTATGAGTCGCCGCATCGTATAACCGATAGTTTAAAAGATTTACAAAGCGTATTAGGTGGTGAACGTATCATTTGTTTTGCTCGCGAATTAACCAAAACATTTGAGACAATCAGAAAAGATAGCATAGAAAATATCTTACAATTAATGCATGATGACCACAATCAAACTAAAGGTGAGTTTGTGATTATGGTGCAAGGTATTGTGGTTGATAAGTCTGAGGAAAACGAAGCTGCCATTTCGCTATTAAGACTATTAATTGATGAAAAAATCCCATTAAAAACCGCCGCGAAAATTGCTGCACAGCACTGTGACGACAAGAAAAACAAACTTTATAAGTTAGCTCTGAGCTGGCAAGAACAGCTTTAAATATCTGCCCCCCTAAACGAGCGAGCACAGGAGTCTTAATATGTACGATTGGTTTAAAACATTTCATATTATTTTTATGATGAGCTGGATGGCGGGTATTTTTTATCTTCCACGCATTTTTGTACACTTCGCTGATGGCCAATCTTTAAATCAAGACACATCAAGGTTATTGATTATGGCACAAAAACTTAATAAGTTTATGATTGTCATGTTAGTATTAACTTTGTTATTTGGTGGTGCTTTACTGACGATTGTAAATTGGTTTTCAATCGGTAGTTGGATGTTTGCCAAATTATCATTAGTACTTCTAATGATTGGTTATCATGGGTTTTGTATGTGGCATTTAAAATTAATCAGTGCCGGTAAAAATACAAAAACAGGTCGCTATTTTAGATATTTAAATGAAGCACCATTATTGTTATTAATTCCAATCGTTTATTTAGTTGTTGCTAAACCATTTTAAGGAAACACATGTCACTTTCTTTTTTCGATGCACAAACAAAGGAATTTTCAGTTGATCATTTGAACTTTTTTGTTCAATTATCAAAAACGGCCTATTACGACAAAGATACTATGTTAGGTACATTGACTGAACATAAATTCGATATTCCACATAAAGATATCTATATTGAAAACAATAAAACAGACACTCAGTGTTTTGTATTTAGTCATCAAAACAATATATTTATCATTTTTCGTGGCAGCGAACAAAAATTGAGTGACTGGAAAACTAACTTTAAATTTCACAAAACACCATGGCCTGGCCACGAAGAAAAAGGTAAAGTTCACACTGGATTTTATCAAGCTGTTGAATCTGTTTGGGATGATTTACAACAAAAAGTAAATCGTGAAATAGCATTTATTCAAGCTAAGGACAAAGATGCCAAGGCAATAATTTGGGTATCTGGACATAGTTTGGGTGGGTCATTAGCGCAAGTCGCTTTTACTAAGTACTTATTGGGTGGTTTACCTAAACATGTAGAATTAGCTAACTCATACGTATATGCCGCACCTAGATTTGCATCTAAAAAGTTAGCGAAATACATTGATGCTAATTTTTCACAAGACATTTACAGAATAGTGAAACAATCAGATTTAATTCCAAGAACCCCCCATCGTTCAGCGGGATATAAAAACTGTTTTACTTTAAAGTTTTTTAATAAAAAGGATCTATTAGTCAGTGCGCAAGATTTCAGTTTATTAGAAAAACTATCCCATCGTTTTTCTGATGTTATTTTATTCACTCGATATTTTATATCGATTATTCCTTTTATCAATTTAATTTCTCTTAAACAAATTGTAAAAGCACATGATATCGATGACTATGCTCGTTTATGTCAGACGCTTCGAGAACAAATCAACCAGAAATAAGTTTCTTTTTAGCTTGATCCCACAAGGCATCAAGTTGTTCTAACTCAAGATCTTTTAAATCAATATTTTGAGTTAGGGCTAATTTCTCAACCTGTTCAAAACGGGTTTTAAATTTAGTATTTGCACGTATTAAACTGGTTTCAGCGTCCACTTTCACATGTCTTGCTACGTTTACTGCACTGTACAATACATCCCCCATTTCGTCTTCGATATGGTCTTGGTCTTTTGAGGCGATCGCTTCTTTTAATTCTTGGATCTCATCTTCTAAGTTTTCAATTACATCTTCTAACTGTGTCCAGTCAAACCCTGTTTTACTGGCTAATTTTTGCATGTCTTGTGCTTGTTTTAGAGCGGGTTGATCACGTTTTAACTTAGCTAAAGCACTTTTATTGACAACTCCATTTGGATCAAGCTCTCGTTTTTCTTGCGCTTTAACAGTCTCCCACATTTCACTTATTTGTTCATGGGTCCACTTTGGTAAACTTGGGTCTCTTCTTGATTCTAAAGTACCTTGCGGAAACACATGAGGATGCCTTCTTACAAGTTTATTGACGACTGTTTTTTCAATATCTTTGAATTCGAACAAATTTTGTTCGCTGGCAATTTGGGCATAAAACGTAATATGGAATAATAAATCGCCTAGTTCTTCTTTAATATTTTCATTGTCTTTTAAGTTAATCGCTTGAATTAACTCATACAATTCTTCGATTGAATATTGTCTAAGGGATTGAAAGTCTTGCTCTAAATCCCAAGGACAGCCATCTTTTGGATCACGTAAACGTTGCATCAAATACAGCAGGTCTTTCATTTTTTAAACCTTAAATTATACAAATTAAACAATTGCGCGTTCTACATTTACAATATTCGGTATCTTAGATATATGTGCGAATATTTTCGTTAAACTGTGGATATTTTCAATCTCAATAGTAATACGCATATCAGCCATTGAATCGTTTTTATTAGACAACGAGCGTACCTGGGTTATGTTCACCCCCAGTACTGATAATGCTTTCATAATATCCATTAATAAACTGGTTCGATCATAAGCATTAATATGAATATCCACAGGATAAACACTTGAGGGCTGATGCCCCCAGCTCACTTCAATAATTCTATTGGGCTCTTGACTTTGTAATTGTAAAAAATTCACACAATCACCACGATGAATATTCACCCCTCGCCCTTGAGTGATAAATCCACCTATAAAATCACCTGGTACTGGTAAACAACAATTGGCAATATTGGTTAATAAATTACCGACACCTTGAATATTAATATCTGAACTGGACGTTGCTTTTTTAGGGGTTTCTTTAAAAATTGGAAAGCTGGTTTGTTTTTCTTTATATAAATCTTCAGCGGCATGAACAACATGCATCACACTTAAATCACCAGCACCAATAGAAGCGTACATATCTTCATCTTTATCAAAATTAACCGCTAAGGCAATTTGATTATAATCTACATCATCAAAGTGATAACGCTGAATTTCTCGATGTAAGGTTAATCTGCCATCTACAATATTTTGTTCTTTGTCTTGAGATTTAAACCAATGTTTTATTTTACTTCTTGCTCTAGGAGAAGTCACAAAACCCAGTTCTTTATTTAACCAATCTCTTGATGGTTGTCCATTTTTAGTAGTAAGAATTTCAATTCGATCACCAATTTTTAGAGAATAAGATAATGGTACAATTTGCCCAGCAACCTTTGCTCCACGACATGAATGTCCAATTTCAGTATGCACTTTATATGCAAAATCTAAAGGTGTGGCGCCGCTGTGCATATCAACAATATGCCCTTCTGGGGTTAATACATAAATACGTTCAGCATTTGAATCTTCTTGCATCTGGTTAGAAAAACCATCGAGATCACCCACTTCTTCATGCCATTCTAAAACACTTCTCAACCAGCTTATTTTATCTTCATAACCTTTACTTGCGTTACTGCCTTTTACATCTGTACCCTTATATTTCCAATGGGCACAAACACCTAACTCCGCATCTTGATGCATATCAGGGGTGCGAATTTGAATTTCTAAGGTTTTACCCTCTGGCCCAATTACAGCAGTATGTAATGAGCTGTAACCATTTGGTTTAGGTGATGCAATATAATCGTCAAATTCTTTGGGTATATGACGCCAGTGACTATGTACAATACCCAGCACTTGATAACACTGAGTAACATTCTCAACCATGATTCTAACGGCACGAATATCATAGACTTGAGAAAAATTAATATTCTTTTTGGTCATTTTTCGCCAAATAGAATAAATATGTTTAGCGCGTCCGTAAATGTCTGCTTCGATGGATTGTTTTGAACAAGCAATTTTAATGTCATCTAACACACGGTCGATATACTCTTGGCGATCTAATCGTGTTTCAGAGATCAAATTTGCAATTCGTTTATATTCTTGTGGTTCGATATACCTAAACGATAAATCCTCTAACTCCCACTTTAAATGCCCCACCCCCAAACGATGCGCTAATGGCGCATATATATCAAACACTTCACGAGCAACACGATAACGTTTACTAGCAGTAGCTGTTTTTACAGCACGAATCGCACAGGTTCGTTCGGCCAATTTAATTAATGCCACTCGTACATCATCAACAATGGTCACTAACATTTTACGAATGGCTTCACCCTGAGTATCATTTTGACCCAACACTTTAGCGCGAGTTGAACGAAATTTTGCATGAATCATCGCCATTTGCAGCACACCATCAATCAAGTTCGCAATTTTTGCTCCGAACTGATCTTTTACTGTGCTTAGGGCTAATGTATTTTCTCGCACACAACGATATAAAATGGCGGCAATCATTGATTCTTCATCTAGATGTAGATCTGACAAGATCATCGCCATTTCTAAACCAGTATGGTAACTAGAGGTTCCGTTTATCCATACATTTTCCTCACGCTCTAATCCTTCATCATGAGCAACACGAGCAATTTTACAAGCGCGTAACAACGCTTCTTCATCAGCAATGGGCATACGATCTTGCAGACGAATTAACCACTGCTCTATATCAACAGTTCCATCTATAAATACTGGGTGCTCTTCTCTAACTTTAACCATTTTCCCTTATTACCTCTGTTCTATATCTACAAATTCGTCTTTAAAAACTGAGTGCTCTTTTATACATTAACCATTTGCCCTATTAGTTAATTTTCAACCAATATTACAATTTTCTAAATAACACCATCGTTTCAATATGATGGGTTTGAGCGAACATATCCATTATATTTGCACGTTCAATGCCATATCCACGCTCTTTTAAAAGCTGGGCATCTCTTAGTAATGTTGACTGATTACAACTGATATATAACACATACTTACTTTTCAACTGTACTATATCAGTGCATATTTGTTTGGCACCTGCCCTTGGTGGATCTAAAACAACCAAATCAAACTGTTGCTGCAAAATTACGTCACGCCAATCATTAGCAAACAAGTCTTGTTTGATGAATTTAAGCGTATTTAGTTCAGTGTTTTTCTTATTTTCTTCTGAATTTTGCCTCGCACAAACAATTGAGTCTTTTGAACCTTCTATACCAATTGTATTTTTAAAGTGTTTCGCCAGCATTAACGTGAAATTACCCATACCACAAAATAAATCTAACGCCTTATTAAAAGGCAATTCATTTTTTTCAAAAGTGTCTAAAATCCAGCGCTGAGCTTGATCCAACATTTTTTGATTAACCGATGTATTAACCTGAGTAAACTGCCCCGGTTGATATCGATATAATAAATCATCATTTTTTTGCAGCAATTGTTTACCCAATTGAACAATTTTAGTGCCCATCTCGATTCGATAATTTGAAATTTCATTACTTTTAAGCAACTCAATCACTTCATCTATTTTGATTTGACTCGGGCTTTTTTTCATCACTAAACGAAGTGCTATTTGATCTTCGTCATCAACTAACCATTCAATACTTAATAAACCATGTAATTGCGAAATTACACGATGTTGGGACAATTTTAATTTTTGCTGAATTAACGGATGGGTGATACTACAGTTATCAATCTGAATAAGATCATTGCTGCCGGGTTTCATAAACCCAACAACCCCACCTTTAACACTTAATCGAATTCTGTGGCGATATTCAAAAGGTTTACTAATTAAAGGTGTATCAATTTGACTTGGTTTTTTAGATTTAAGATCTTTGAATAAAACCGATTTAAACTGCCATAAAAACTGTTGCTGTTTTAATTCTATTTGAGTCGTGTAATTTATATGTTGATAATCACAACCACCACACTGGCCATAATATTCACAAACTGGTTCTACACGATTATCACTTCTTGATTGAATCGTTTTGATTTTGGCGTTAACCATATGACCTTTAATTTGTGGTTTTTCAATCAATACACTTTCACCGGGTATAGTAAACGGCACACTGACTGTGTACCCCTGTGAAAATCCGATGCCGTCACCTTCATGACTTAAGCGCTCTATTGTTATTAATTGTTTATAATCAAAAGGCAATAATTTCGTTTTAATTTCTGAGCTTTTACTTTTTTTAGGTAATCGTTTACGAATCATTTAAATACTCCTGTTGATAAATATCGATCACCACGATCACAGATAATTGCGACGATGACACTATTTTGCACTTGTTTGTCGACCCTTAATGCTCCTGCAACTGCACCACCTGAGCTGACCCCACAAAATATACCTTCTTTACTTGCCAATAATCGCATGGTGTCTTCTGCCGTTTTTTGGTCCATATCCATCACTGTATCGACTTTTGTTTCATCAAAAATACCGGGCAAATACGCTTTAGGCCAACGGCGAATCCCTGGAATTGACGCCCCTTCTTCAGGCTGTAAACCCACTATTTCAATGTTTTTATTTTTTTCTTTAAAGTAAGTCGAGCTACCCATTATTGTACCCGTTGTGCCCATCGCACTGACAAAATGGGTGATTTCCCCATGGGTCTGCTGCCATATTTCAGGCGCTGTTGTTAAATAATGGGCATTGGGGTTGTCCTCATTATTAAACTGGTCAAGCACAACCCCTTCACCATCGGCTTGCATTTTCAAGGCTAAATCGCGTGCATACTCCATACCTTGCTCTTTTGTAACCAAAACCAAAGTGGCTCCATAAGCACGCATTGATGTTTTACGTTCTTCGCTCATATTATTTGGCATAATTAATATCATCTTATACCCCTTTATTGCAGCAGCCATCGCTAATGCAATTCCGGTGTTCCCACTTGTGGCTTCTATTAAACAATCACCTGGTTTTATTAATCCTTTTTTCTGTGCCTGAACAATCATATTTAACGCAGGTCTATCCTTTACCGAACCTGCGGGGTTATTACCTTCAAGTTTAACCAAAACAACATTTGTTGAGTCATCAGGAACTAAGCGTTGTAAACGTACTAAAGGTGTATTACCTACAAATTGTTCAATAGTAGGGAAATCAGTTTTCAAAAAATCACTCATAACAAATACAGTCGAAATATAAAAAGCTTATTGTACCTTTCTGGATAATTTTGACTAATGATTTAAATTTATAAGGTTAAATAGAAACCATTTAAGTCAGTTATTGTTATTTTTTGGACATTTGATTGATAAACAAGGTTATAAAATCGTTAATTCAGAAAACATACACAGTCTGAAATTTGCCTTATTGTTAATAATGAACACCAATTAACGTATTTAATTACAATATCATGCGATAAGCACCCTAAATATTACAATTTGAAGACAACTCATAAACAACAAGTTCCACTATTTATTGCAATACTTACACTTTATTCGAGTGATTTTTACTCAATCATTGCACTGTAATATCTGGTGCTTATTAGAGGTTATGATTTATGAAATTATTAAAATATCTGAGCGTAATAAGCTTATCGATGTTGACGGTTTCATTTTCGCACGCCTTCGATAATGACTGGGGACAATGGCAGGATGACTCATTTTATATTGACATAATTGAAAGTTTTGACGATGGTTTACAAAATTCTATTGATGTCCACAGTCAAAAAAACAAAAAGAACAAAAAGAACAAAAAAAACAATACTAGAAACAAACAAACAACCACTAAAAATGATTTTAACGAAACATTAGATAGGCTTGAAGTTCCAGAAAACAGCCAAGATTATGCCAATAATCAATACATTGAACCTAATATTTCAGATTATGAAAACAAAGACAACCTGACACAAAACGATGATTATTTGTTTAATTTACCCCCTGAAGTTGAGTTTTCAGATTTAGACAACGATATAGAAGTACTTGACTATGAATACGTTGACTTTAACAGTGACTATGAAAATAAAAAATTCATAGACGGTGCAGAAGAACCCCCTGAGTTTGACTACCAAGATTACGAGTACAAAATAGAAGAACCTACAGGACAAGAAGTTAATTCGACACCTGAAACGTCACTTTAAAAAATTCGATTCACTGTCAAAAAAAAGTCTATCCAGACATCTAATTAACACTCAGTTACATACTCTAGCCAATCAATAACCAAAAAAAACCAATGAAAGTTATCTGCAAACTCGATCTTTTCGTTATAATAGCGCCACATAATTAATTTTTGATAATAAATGAACAAACTTTTCCTACGTATATACATTCAAATGCTGTTAGTCACACTTACAGTATGCATCATAGGGTTTCTAGCTTTTAATCAGATTAGTAAGTTACGTGAGATTGAGTACACAAAATCTTATTTATCAGGTATTACCACATTAATTTCAAACGGGTTAAATCGCCACCAAGGTGAAGATCAAATTAAATGGTTCTATTTTGCATCTGAATTAACAGGATTAAATATGCAATTAATTGAGGGAAATGAAGATATTCACCCTTATATACATATTAAAAAAATCGAACAAAATTTAAAACATGTTAAATTCTCTATTAATAAACATCAGTCTGTAGAATTTGATTTTGAAGGCTTAAATAGGCAGTTAATTGAAGGAATGAATCGACTGGTTACTAACGCACTTCGACAATCAGAAGAAAAATTAAGAGTCGTACATTTAAAAGAATTACGCTCACAATTTAAAACAAACATTCAGCTAATTTCACCAAGTGAATTACAACTTACTTCAACTGAAATAAAGCAATTAAACTTCGGATTAGTCATCTATCGATTTAACCAAGTCGATGGATTGAGTGCTCTTAGTAAATTTTTTCAAGCAGACCCTCCTCTGGTTGCTCAAGTTGGCCCTATCGCCCCTTTTATTCCTTATCCGATAATTGGCATCTTGATTCTGGTTTTAATCATTTTAATCAGCTCACTGATTGCCGGCTGGTTATTAATCAAACCCTTTACTAACCGATTAAACAAATTAGCAGAAGACGTTGAAAAAGTTGCAACATTAGACGACACAGGTAATACAACATTAGATATTACGATCAGCCAGCAAGGTAATGATGCTTTTTCTACATTAACTCAAGAAGTGGATCAAATGGCCAATCGTGTTGTCTCTTTAGTTAAAGATCAGCAACAATTAAGCCGTTCGATTTCACATGAGTTCAGAACCCCATTAGTAAAATTGGGCTATAAAATCGCTATGTTAAATGAGTCAAACCAATTGAGCGACACTCATAGCGAATCATTACGTTCAAACATTAATGAACTACATACACTTGTAAATGAATTACTGCTGTATAGCTCGTTAGAAGTTAACACTCAGCCAGATATGGTTTTTTTTAGTTTAAACCCATTATTAATGGCTTTACAAAAAGAGTTGCAACCATTAAGTGAAGCAAAAATTAACATACATTGCCCAGATAATTATAAAATTTTTGGCAATAAAGATTATTGGCAAACTATTTTGCAGAACCTTTTAACTAACGCACAGCGTTATGCTCATTCAAGTATTACAATAAACATTGTACAGCTACATAAGACATTAACCGTTACTGTGGTGGATGATGGCAGTGGAATCAAACAGGAAAATTTAAATCGTATTTTTGAGCCATTTTTTGTTGAAGAACAATCACGAAATAAAAAAATGGCAGGTCACGGCCTTGGCCTATCCATTGTTAAACGTATGATCCAAGTACAAAATGGAAAAATAACTGTTAGCAATACAAGTTTAGGTGGCGCTGAATTTAAGCTCACTTTTAAATTAGATTAATAAACGAATTATTTATGAAGTTAAATTTAATATCAACTCTCATTTTTTTAGGATCGACATTATTAGTTTTCAATCAATTTGCTTATGCTGATGATTGGTCTTCTGATGACTGGGGCCAATGGGTAAATGAAGAAATGACCCAACAGCAATTTTCAAATGATGCGTTTGATCAACTTAATCAATTAGATGGCATCAAAATAGAGTCAACATCTAAAAAAATTGATGGTAAAAATATTTTACCTAATGTCATTTCGTTTCAACTTTGGCAACTTGAAAATGGTCATCAATATGTTGACATAGATCAATTAAGCAACGAAGAAAAAGCACAATATATGCTGTGGTTAGATCAATCAGATAACAACATTGATGTTTTGGAATTAGATATAGAATCGCAATTTGACAATATCGAACCTGAAGTAATTGATATTAAACAACAAAATAACAATCAAACACCGGTGCCTAATTCACCTGTAATTGATGATAATCAAATTGAATTTCAATACGAAAATACGGATTTAGAGCTTGAACTAGACATTGATATAACACAGCAATGTGATGATCCTAACCATTATCACAGAGGTGACTATGAATTTTATTATCACGACAATGTTGATCAGGAGAGTAATTAAAATGAATATTTCTTTGCATTTTAACCTTCCAGCAATAAGTTCGTTATCTACACTTTCACCTATTGTATTACTAGTTTGTTGTTTAATGTTAACGCCTGCCAGCTTAGCAAAACAGACCAATCAATCAAATGATATGATTCAGATTAACAAATTGCGTGTGATTGCTGAAAACTATCAAAAAAGCAAACAATTCCAAGAATCGATCGTTATTTATCAGTCTTTAATTAAAGTGCAACCAGAAAATTTAACTCTGCATTTAGATTTAGCATTAAGTTATTATTATAATCAAAACTTTCAACAGGCTAAAGATCAAATTGATTATGTTAAATCACACCCGTCATTTTCGAATGCACCCGAGTTAGTGATCAAAAATATTGAGAAATTATATATATCAATTAATCAAAAATTAAGCTCAATTAATTTTAAAGACCCCACATTTCCTTCTAATACTAAAACGTGGGACACCTCGTTCACATTAACAGGTTCCAGTAAAACCCATAATACATTAATAACTGAAACTCAAAAAATAGAAACTGACAATTCTTTGGATATTTCAGCTCAATTATTTGTTAATTACAAAATTATTAAACCTGTTGAAAACTGGCGTTTAGATCAAAATATAAACATATACCAATTAAATAAAACATTCGAGTCTAATAAATCAAGTTCTTTTAGTAATTTAAATTACAATATTGGTTATAAAAAAGTAATAAATGGTAATCGAATTTTCAGTTCAGAGTTTTCAGCATCTTATAGCAGCAGTCAATTAACTGAAGAACCTAGTTTATCTATTAAGTACAGTCAATCTGTTGAAGAACCCAGTTTAGGCCTTAAATTTGGTTATCAGCTTAAAAAACATCAATTTCTGTTTACAACAAAAAAACATTGGCAGAACATTCAGCTTACACACAGTATATTAAATGAAACACAAAACTACGATACAATTACACCTGAGTTAACCAATAATTATTGGACGCTTAGCACTCAATATAAAAGTGCTAAGAAGTGGTTATTACAATCTAAAGTCAATTCGGTTTCATTAAATTGGAAAAGTAAACCAACAATTGTAACAGGCGAATCAGGTTATTTTAAGTTTGAACAACAATTAGGTGCAACTGTTAAAATTAATAAAAAGCTGACCTGGTTAACACAAGTCCATTTTCGTTTTTTAGAATATAGCGAGCTTATTAAGCGTAATGATTCAGAAACACTTTTTAAGCGTACTGACTCAGAAACACGTTGGTACCAGACAATAAATTATGATATTAACCCTAATTGGTTAACATCCGTTTCTCAACAATATAAATATAGACATTCAACTGCTGATGACAAAACTATTGATCAGTGGCAGTATCAACTAACTTTAAAATGGGTAAATTAAGATGGGTAATCGAATCATTTTAGTAGAAGACGACATCGACCTAGCACAATTAACCAGTGACTATTTAACCGGTCATGGTTTTGATGTGACTACCGTCCATGACGGTGAAAGTGGTGTTAATGCAATATTAAACCAGTCTTTTGATTTAGTGCTTTTAGATATTATGCTACCTAAGCTTGACGGAATGGAAGTATGCAGAAAAGTTCGTGATCGATTTAACGGTCCAATTATGATGTTAACAGCAAGAGAAGATCAAATTGATCAAATTATTGGTCTAGAAATTGGAGCAGATGATTATGTATTTAAATCGTCGGAACCTAGATTAGTATTAGCTAAAATCAAATCACTTTTGCGCCGCAGCCAAATGACAGCCAATGAATCATTACAAACTAAAGAAGTGGGTTTATTAGATTTTGGAACCATCAAAATTGATCCAGGCTCAAGAGAAGTGATTGTAAATGGTAAAGCGATTGTAATCAGCAACCCTGAATATGAGTTACTGTTTTTATTAGCGCAAAATGCAGGTATTGTATTAACTCGTGAGCAGATTTTTGAATCGTTAAGAGGTATTCAATACGATGGTCAAAACCGTATTATCGATATTACGATATCACAACTTCGTTCAAAATTAGATTTCACGGATCGAATCAAAACCGTGCGAAATAAAGGTTACCAATTTACTAACCAAATCATTGAACTAACACAAAATGCTTAAATAAAATAAAAGGCTAAGTTATTTCTTAGCCTTTGCTGCACGATTGGCCCTAGCTTGTTTAGGGTCGATTAATAACGCACGATATAATTCGTATCGATCGCCCTTTTTAACCAACTGCTCTTCTGGTTTTAATACTTTTTTACCAAAAATACCGACAGGCACTATTTTTAAATCTAACGATTCAAATTTCAAGTCTAGTTTCGAGTTTATTACTGCCTCTCTAACTGTGGATGACTCCTGAACTTCCACTTCAACGATTAATTGTTTTTCAGGTGTGGCGTAAGCTACTTCTATTTTCATATTAACTTGTCTTTTCTTTTTAATTTAATTTTTTAATTTGAATAAATCTGCTCAGCTCGTTTTACAAAACTTTGTACCATTTGATCAGCCATTTGAGTTAATAATGTTTTTGCCGCTATTTGAAATAACGCATTGGCTTGAAATGATAATTCGAATCGAATTTTACAGGCTGTATCATTTAACGATTCAAAATACCAAACACCATTTAAGTTTTTAAACGGCCCATCATGTAATGATAATTTGATTGATTCAAACGGCGATAAAATGTTTTTTGTAGTAAAAGTAATATTTAACGCCCCCTTACCCAATTTTAACTGCCCGACTAATAACCCGTCTGATTGTTCTAGAATGGTCGAACTCTGACAATTTGGCAAAAAAGTAGAATAGGCATTTACATCATTTACTATGTCATACATCTGTTTTGCACTATACATTACTAGCGCTTCACGTTTCACTTGTGTCATGTTTATTATTTCTTATCACAATTTTCTTATTACAATTTAAATTTATGTTGTTTATATCTTAACTGTCTAGCGTTTTTATAAAACTGTTTTTTTCTATACTGGTTCTTAACTCTATTTGAATCTATTTCAATTAACGATTTAAATTTGATAGTTGATTTTCGATTAAAGTTTTTCGACTCATTTAATGTATCGCGTACCGAAAATAATTTGGGATGAACCCATTGCAAGTATATTAACATTAAAAGCATAGCGACCACTAACTCGATTTGAGTCTGCCCGGTTAGCTGCCACTGTTTGGGTAAATTGGCTAAAATCGTTAAAAATAAGAAACAGGTCACACCAAATTTTAATAAAAAACGCCATAAATAATAATAGAATCGATATTTAAAATGCATCTGTTCTTCTAAATTCCCTGAAGGTAATCTCCACCCAACAAATACACTCACACCTAATGCACAAATAGGCACAAGAACATGAGTTGTACCATAAGCCACAGACTCAAATATAGTCATGCCATGCCACAGATGATTATAAAACACACTAAATGAAAGCATACAAACACAACTCATCAACCAAACTAACAATAATGCAACCAACACACTGACCCGATAATTAAGATGAAAATGCGAACGAATTGCAATGGCCACAGGTAGCATTGAGAACATTAAAGCCAACGAAGTACTGATGACAAAAACCATAAATAATAACGGTAATAATAGGTGTGCGGATTTCGATCCTATCGCCCCTATTAAAGTTGACTGGAAAAACATTTCAATTCCGTTTGAGTATTCAATAGGGATATTAAATACAAAATACCAAATCAAAAGGGCAACAATTACCCCAAAAACATAATCTAAACCCACAACTATTATCGAGCTTTTAACAATTGAAACAGTTTTGGGTGCAAACATACTGAAGGCATAAACCCCTCCAATACCAATACCCGTACTTAAAAAGGCATGCTGCCAAATCATAAAAATAAGTGATTGATCAATATTTGAAAAATCCACCGATAAAAACTGAGGTAAACTTGCCATATAATTTGCATTTAAAGTCATTAACCCAAACATCAGCACAATCAGTACAATCAGCACCAAAACAAACACCATCGCAATTGATTGCATGGCCCGACTAATACCCAAGAGCATAATCGCCCCAATCACAGTCATCAATATGGTTTGAGTTAATAATAAAGTAGGTACATCGCGGTTCATTGTTTGGAATTGAAACCAGATTTGTTCTAATTCAAACGAAGAGACATGAGAATATTGCCAAGCGTAAATAAGCCCCCAAGTGGTGACAACCACATAATAAGCAAGCAAACCAAAAGCAGAAAACCAAAAAAGCCGGCCAAACCAGATCCATACCATACTTAAGCCATGTTTTTTAGACAACGATGAAAACGCGACACTAGCAACAGCACGCGAATGCCTAGCCATCCACACTTCAGCGATAAACAATGGTAACGCGATAGTTACTTTTGCCAAGGCGTACAAAATTAGAATGGTTCCCCCTGAATGAGTAGCCATTAAATAAGGTAAATTAAAAAAATTACCTAATCCTAAAGTCGCAGCAAGGGCAACCAATACAAAAGTAACCGGTGAGCGCCAACGAATATCTTCAATTGCCAAAAATCATCTACCTTATCTGAACACTTGGGCGTATAATCGCCGCTATGAGTAAAAAGAATAGCAAAACATCACCAGGAAACATCTGCCTTAATAAAAAAGCCAAATTCGATTATCACATTGAAGATAAATACGAAGCTGGTATGGTTTTATTAGGATGGGAATTAAAATCCATACGCGATGGAAGATGCCAACTCGTTGATTCGTATGTTCACATTCAAAATGGCGAACTTTGGTTAGTTGGGTGTCATATTACACCATTAATCAGTGCATGTACCCATGTAATTGCCGAACCGCGCAGAGCCCGTAAGCTTCTTTTGAATAAAAAGGAAATTGCAAAACTGATGCGCGGTAATCATCAAGAGAGCCACACTGTTGTAGCGCTTGCGATGTACTGGAAGGGAAATCGAGTTAAATGTGAAGTTGCCTTAGTAAAAGGCAAACAAGATCATGATAAACGAGCGAGCATTAAAGAGCGCGAATGGAATATTGAAAAACGAAGAATCATGAAAAAAGATTATTAGTTTTTAGCCAAGCCAGAATATATTCTGGCTTTTTTTTACTTAAAAAAACTCACAGCCAGTTTAACCGCTCAATTTTTAATTATGTTTTGCACGCATCATCTGCATGGTTAATTCATCCATTAGTTTTTGCTCGGCTTTATCTAAATGATATTGTTCTTTTACTTCCATTTTTTTGATGAGTTTCTCAAAACATTGGCGTTTAAACAGCATTTGCATGTATTTTTGCTTGACCGATTCTAAGTATTGATTTTGATCATTTAACGCTTTATGTTGCCCCTTAATAACACCACTTAATTGATCCATAAAATGTTGTTGTGAATGCAGTTGAGCGCCTGTTACACCTATCTTTGCTTTTTCATGGAAATTTTTGTCGTATTGTTTTTGATAATCATAAAGCTGAGTCAACTTCTCCTCTTCTTGTTGTTTTTGAATCGTCAAATCACGCAACAAATCCGACATTTTCTTTTCTTTTTGGATGTATACCTTTAATACGACACCCAGTCTTTTCGATTGTGCTTTCATTTATCGTTTCACGCCCCCTGCGGCTCTAGGATTAACTTTTGCTGGTGGTGCGGGAGGTTGCATTGCTTGCACAAATTGTTGTAACGACTCTTTAAACGGTTCCTTTTTTTGATGGCTTTGTTGTAGAAACGAGGTCATTTGTGGCATCATCAAAATGGCTTGATCCAATAAAGGATCACTGCCCTTTTGATAAGCACCAATTGTAATTAAATCTTCGTTTTGTTTAAACTTAGAAAGTATTTGCTTAAATTGTTGTGCAGTTTGTAGATGTACTTCATCAACAACTTGCGGCATCGCCCTTGATATACTCTGTTCAATATCAATGGCAGGATAATGACCTTGCTCAGCTATGGCACGATTTAATACTATGTGTCCATCTAATATAGCCCGAGCGGCATCCGCTACTGGATCTTGTTGATCATCTCCTTCGGTTAATACAGTATAAAAAGCAGTGATGGAGCCTTCGCCTTTTTTACCATTTCCCGCACGTTCTACCAATTGTGGAATTTTTGCAAATACTGAAGGTGGATAACCTTTTGTAGCAGGTGGTTCACCAATGGCTAATGCAATCTCACGTTGTGCCATGGCGTAACGGGTTAATGAATCCACTAACAATAAAACGTTTTTTCCTTGTTCTCTAAAGTGTTCAGCAATGGTCGTACAATATTGTGAGGCGCGTAACCTTAATAACGGTGCGTCATCAGCAGGAGACGCGACAACCACAGATCTTGCCAAACCTTCTTCACCTAAAATATCTTCAATAAATTCTTTAACTTCTCGCCCACGCTCACCAATTAAACCAACAATTGTAATATCCGCTTCAGTATATTTTGTCATCATGCCTAATAAAACCGACTTACCCACACCTGAACCAGCAAATAAACCTAAACGTTGACCCCGCCCAACCGTTAACATCGCATTAATGGCTTTTATGCCAACATCTAACGGCTCTCTAATTGGCTCTCGATGCAGTGGATTAATATATTCACCGTCTAATGAACTATGTGTTCGACATGTGAGTGGCCCTTTCCCATCGATAGGATCACCAAATCCGTTTACAACACGACCTAATAATTCATCACCAATAGCCAAAGGTTCATCTTGATTAATAGGGATAACTTTGGCGCCTGACTTTAAACCAATCATCGGCTGTAACGGCATTAAATATGTTTTACCAGAATCAAAGCCAACCACTTGAGCTTCAATTTTATTTGTTCCATCATCAATTAAACATCGATCCCCAACGGTCACTTGTAATCCAAGTGCTTCTAAGGTTAACCCCACCATTCTAGTTAAGCGGCCTTCAACAATCGGTTTGGGTGCAGTGGGTAATTCACTTTGTTTTAAAAAAAAGTCACTGACTTCACTCATCATTTTCATCCTTGTTATCAATAGAAGAAG
>JALJPK010000006.1:0-11706 GCA_022968985.1 Pseudomonadales bacterium
TTCAAGTTTGTTGTCATACTCTTTTTGTCCTGCTTTAAATACTTCGTAACAAACAATCTGAATTGCCTGAGAGATGTTAAGTACAGGGTAAATTGGATTCGCATCAATGTTTAGCTGAAAATGACACTGCACCAAATCACTATTATGTAGGCCCATTCTTTCGCGCCCAAACACAACGGCTACATTCCCATGTTGCTGTTCTTCTACTAGTTTTTCGCCACATTGTTGTGAGCTCAAAGACGGTAGGGTAATAGTGCGATCTCTTGCGCTGGTGCCAATCACAAGTTGGCAGTCTTTTACTGCTTCTTCTAATGACGAAACAACGGTGGCGTTTTCTAATACGTCGGTGGCTTGGCCGGCGCGGCTAGTGGCTTCGTCGCTTGGGAAATCAACAGGATTAACCAATACTAGGTTAGTTAAGCCCATGTTTTTCATAGCGCGTGCCGCTGCGCCAATGTTGCCAGGGTGGAATGTTTGAATTAATACGATTTTAATATTTTGCAAAATAAGCCTATAGTTTCTATCTAAATTTTAGATATGTGAAGATTTAAACGGGTATTGGTTTATGTGTTTAATGCTTTTTGTTGTTTTTTAGTAGACAGCTGAGCGGTGATCACTCTCTTGTCGTTTATTTGCAAGATTTCAATTACGTATTCATCAATAATAATACTTATATTCGAATCAGGGATTGTCTCTAGTTGTTCAACTATTAAACCGTTTAGGGTCTTAGCGCCTTCAGTAGGTAGGTTCCAGTTTAAGGCTTTATTAATATCTCGAATACTGGTGCTGCCATCTGCCACGTAAGAGCCATCATTTTGCTCGTGGAGGTCTTTAGAGTTGAAATGGATGTCTCGAGTGAAATCACCGACAATTTCTTCTAATAAATCTTCTAAGGTAACCAGTCCTTGAACATCACCATATTCATCCACTACTAACGCCATACGGCGTTTTTCTTTTTGAAAGTTGATTAGTTGAGTATGCAGCGAAGCGTTTTCAGGTACAAAATAATTGTCGCCAGTGGCTTTAGTTAACATTACTTTACTTGGTTTTTCTGAGAATAAAAAATCATTCGCATCTCGTAAGTGCAGCATCCCAATAACTTTATCTAGGTCACCTTTAAAAACAGGTAAACGTGTATAAGTAGATGTTTTAATTTGCTCGGCCAGTGTGGCTATATTGTCATCCAGGTCCAATCCAACCACTTCGTTTCTTGGAATCATAATGTCCGAAACGGTGACGTTATCTAAATCTAATATACCTAATAACATATCTTGTGATTGAGTTTGAATTACTTCACCAGATTCAGTTACTACTGTTTTTAACTCTTCAGTGCTTAGTGCATCAGATCGTTTTGAATCTTTTTGAATACGTAAAATCCATAAAATAAATCCCACTAAATGATTCATAATCCAAACTGCAGGGGCGAATACTAGATGTAACGGTTTTAAAATATAAGCAGCAGGAAAAGCAACACGTTCAGGAAATTTTTGAGCAATGGTTTTAGGTGTGACTTCGGCAAAAACTAGAACAACTAATGTTAATAAAACAGTAGATAATACAAGTGCCAAATTTTCATTGCCTGGTAAAAGTCTTGTGGCTAATACACTGGCTATAGAAGCCGCTGAAATATTAACCAGATTGTTACCGATTAATATAACGCTGATTAATTTATCGGGATGTTCAAGCAGGTTATTGGCTTTGATTGCTGATTTCTGACCTTTGTTAACCATGTTTTTTAGACGATAACGGTTAAGGGACATCATGGCGGTTTCTGAGCTAGAGAAAAACGCAGAGAATAAAATTAATATGACTAATACAATCCAAAGAATGGCATCAATTGAGATGGGTAACTCGTGCAACGACATAGCTCCTATATAACTAAAGAAACGTATTCTTTAAGTTTGTAAGGTTAATGTCAACTAATTAAATAACAACTTGGTGCCAATGATGGCAATCAGAATAAAGATGAAACCAGTAATAGTCAGTTTACTTGCTGTCACTCCTCTCCAGCCCAGTATTAAGTGGCCCACTAATAATGCTAGATAGATAAACCAAGCAAGCACAGTGAATATCATTTTTTGCATAAATTCTGGCGAATTTAATTCTATAAGGCCTCTAAAGACGACACCCGTTAAAATACTCAATGTTAAAAATAAAAAACCCATTAAAATCAAATCGAATAATAAACGTTCCATTGATTGTAACGACGGTAATACTTGAGAAAGTTTTCCGTTAATATTGTGTTTGAGTTGATGGTGTTGTGTCCATAAAAAAGCGGCTTGAACGGCGCTTATCATCAGGGTGCTATAAGCAATAATGGATATAATGATATGAGATATCAAACCTAAGCTTAACTTCTGTGCTGAACTATCTGTATTCCATATAGTTGTTAATAAAACGCTAATAGCTGCTATTGGAAAAAAGAAAACAAATAAATTGATAACAGGTTTGTGCAGGCTACTTAATGTGATGATACAAACCAAACAAAAACTAGCAATGGATATAATGTTAGGAGCGTTAAGTATAATACCTTGTGAGCTCCAAAGTTGACTGGACAGTATATGAATGTGAGCGATGATTGCGATTAATGCAATACCTAAAACTTTAGTTTTTAAGTGAGCTGTTTTTGTTTTAGAAAAAATGGAATAACCTTGAAGCAAGCTTACAATTAAATAAGCAAGGCTGGTGAAACTGGCACTTAAAATGATCATATAAAGTTAGTATCTAATTGAGAATGATTATCATAGCTAGTCTGTCATAATTTATGTTTATTGCAAGGGGTTTTGTTTGTGCATATATATGGTTTAAAATTATCAATTAAAGAACGAGTATAATAGATTGAAATTGCATAATTTCGATAATTATTGCTTTTAATATCAGAAATTGTATAATCCCGCGCCTGCAAAATACTTTGTAGTTTATCACTCCTTACCTTATTTGTTTATGCAATAGCATACGAAAAGGTTCTATCCCATAGGGAGCATTTTATATGCGCAATTATGAAATCGTTCTTTTGGTCCATCCTGACCAATCTGAACAAGTACCAGCGATGGTTGAACGTTACACAGGCGCTGTTACAAACGCTGGTGGTTCAATTACTCGTAACGAAGACTGGGGCCGTCGTCAATTGGCTTACCCAATCAACAAAATTCACAAAGCTCATTACATTTTATTAAATGTGGTTGCTGACAACGAGACTATGGATGAGTTGAAAACAACTTTCCGTTTTAACGATGCTATCATCCGTAATATGGTAATTCGTACTAAAACTCCTGTGTCTGAAGCATCTCCGATGATGAAAGGCGTAGAAGCTAAAAAAGCTCGTGAAGAAGCACAGCGTACAACTGCTGTAGTTGAAGAATCAAGTTCAGAAGAAAACATCAAAACTGATGCTTCTGAAGCAGAAGGGGAGGCTTAATCATGGCACGTTTTTTCCGTCGTCGTAAATTCTGTCGTTTCACTGCAGAAAACATTACACTAATCGATTATAAAGATTTAGACCTTTTAAAAGGTTACGTTTCTGAAACTGGCAAGATTGTACCAAGTCGTATTACTGGTACTCGTGCTCGTTATCAGCGTCAACTTTCGACTGCTATCAAACGCGCTCGTTATGTTGCTTTATTACCTTACACCGATTCACATAAGTAATAGGGAAATAACATGAACGTAATTTTATTAGAAAAAATTGGTAAATTAGGTGGTTTAGGTGATCAAGTTTCAGTTAAAGCTGGTTTTGGTCGTAACTATTTAATCCCTCAAGGTAAAGCTGTTACAGCGACACCTGCTAGCATTGAGCAGTTTTCTGTTCGTCGTGCTGAGTTAGAAAAAGTAGCTGCTGAGAAATTAGTTGCCGCTCAAGCTCGTAGCGCTAAATTAGCTGAGTTAACAATCACTCTTGCTGTTAAAGCTGGTGATGATGGTAAATTGTTCGGTTCAATCGGTACTCGTGACTTATCAGCAGCTATTGCTGAGCAAGGCGTGACTATTACGAAAACTGAAATCCGTTTACCTGAAGGTCCTTTACGTACTATTGGCGAATTCGCTGTAGCGGTAAATCTTCACCCAGAAGTTGACACAGTTGTTACTGTAAACGTTGTAGCTGAAGACTAATATTTAGTTTTTACTATTATAAAAGCACCTTCGGGTGCTTTTTTTTGTTTGAAATTTAAGGTCACATTAAAATACAGCAACAATTTTGCAATAAAAGGAATTTTACTAGTCGAAATTTAATTAAAAAGGCATTTGTTTTTTTGTTAAATGAAAAAAAGTAACTCGTTGAAACTAATCTAGAAATTAGTTTGTGGTTATTTAATGAATTTATATAAAAACCTAAGTGTCAGCAAAAAAATATTAATCATACCTTTAATAGGTACGGTCTGTTTTGTTGGTTTTTTAGTGTATGCAACAGCATCAGTCACAAAAAACTACTCACAATTAAATATCGCAAAAAAATATTAAATTCCCGTTAATGCAAATTGCAAAAGACGCAAGAGTCGGTTTGGATAAAATTCAAGATAACCTGTCAAATGCGGTATCTGCAGATGAAGAAAGTTACTTAATAACAGCAGAAGAAATTTCTAAGGAATTAAATTTACTTTTAGCCGAAGCTAATGTTATTTCGATTCAGATTAATGAAAGTGCGATATATTTAGAGCAGTCATTTAATGCTTATTATACGGATGCGTATGCATATGGTATATCAAGTGAAATGTTAAGCGTGATATGGATTTTTCAACATTGGGTGCTAGAAGTACTCAAATGCAATCAAACTTAGAAATTGTTCAAAGTAAGTTAGATAATTATTTATTACAAAAAGAAGCTGACTTTAATGCCATATTTGAAGATGCGAATAATTCGGCAAAAGCGACGATAAGCGCTGGGTTTGTATTTGGTTTTATAACTGATGCCATGCTGTTAATTGTGAGTATTCCGATAGCGTTATCAATAAGAAAAAACTTAATTCGAATCATACATCCACTAAAGCTTTTAGCTGAAGGTAGTGGTGATCTAACAAGAAGAATAGACAATGATAGTCGTGATGAAGTTGGGGAATTAGTTTATTGGTTTAATCGATCGTTAGATAAACAACAAAAATTAGTAAAAAGTATTGTAGCTACCGCTAAACCTTTAGCTGAAGTAGCCAATGAAATTAATGAATTATCAGGTTCAACTCAAAAAATATTAGTATCACAAAAGTCTAGTGTAAAAGATTCAACTCGAGATATTGATACACTTAATGATAGTGCAACTAATGTTGCTACTTCCGCTCAAGATGCTGTGCAATCAACCAATGAAGCAGCGGATGAAGCTCAAAAAGGTTACGTAGAAGTTCAGCATACTATCAGTGGAATTCAGGCATTGTCAGGGAATATATTAGAATCAAATGAAGTGATTACACAATTAGCTGAAGACGCTAATAAAGTGGTTATGGTGTTAGAAGTGATTCGTAATATTGCAGAGCAAACAAATTTATTGGCCTTAAATGCGGCAATTGAAGCGGCAAGAGCTGGTGAGCAAGGGCGTGGATTTGCAGTTGTTGCAGATGAGGTGCGCTCGTTAGCTTCTCGAACTCAAGATTCAACTACCGAAATTAAAGATATTTTAGATCAACTTCAGGCGGGCTCTAAAAAAGCGACAGACACCATGTCTGGAAGCATAGATAAAGTAGAGCACTGTGTTGAGAGCGCAAAAAGTGCAGGTAATATATTAGAAGTTATTGAAAAAAGTATTGAAAAAGTGAATCAAATGAATGGATCAATCGCTCAAGAAACCGTACAGCAACAAAGAATTTCACAAGAAATGGTGCAACAAACAAATCGAATATACAGCGATACCGAGCAAACTCTTGATGCATTTAATCGTTTAACAGGTGTGAGTGTTAAGTTAAATGATTTTGCGAAGGATTTGGATAATTTAACGTCTAGTTTTAAAGTGTAAATTGGAGTCGAAAATGAAAAGAAAACTTTTACCAATCGCCATTGCTGCCGCATCTTTTAGTGTTGCTGGAGTAAGTAATGCAGAAATTAATATGAATGGTTTTGCAACTATAAGTGGCGGGGCGGTGTTGACTGAAGATAAATCGATTAACGGTTTAGATGAAGATATTAATTTTCAGACAGAGTCAAATATAGGGTTACAATTTAGTAGTGAAATGGGTGATGGGATTAATGCCACTGCTCAATTTATTGCTAGGGGAGACAATAATTGGGGGGTTGAGGCTGAATGGGCATATATTAGTTACGATGTCACCGATTCTGTAAAAGTGTTAGCAGGAAAACAACGTTCACCATTTTATATGTATTCAGATTATAAAGATGTGGGTTATGCGTACCACTGGGCTGCTGTGCCAGATAATGTGTATTGGATTGGATTCGATTCCTCTAATGGTGTTTCTGTAATTATGAATAATTATTTTGGGGATTTAGACTCTACTTTTCAAATTATGTACAGTACCATCGATAAACCTGATAGTTCTCTAGGTCCGCTGGATTTATCTATGTTGCAATTAAACTGGACGGCTGTTTATGACTTCGCAACATTTAGAGTAGGTTATACAAATGCCAAGTTAAACATTGAAAACGAAGGGTTAGATACGTTAGCTGCAAGTTGGGTAGACGCAGGCGCAGGCGCAGGGTTTGATGGTCAAAAAATAGCGGATAATATTTTAATTAAAGATGATACAGCAACCTTTATAGGTGCTGGTTTGACATTGGATTTTGACTCTTATTTCTTTGTAGCAGAAATAAGTCAATTAAATCTTGAAACTTCTTTGTTAGGTATTAATACCAATAGTTATATTGGTGCAGGTTACAGGGTGGGTGATTTTACAGTCCATGCAACTTATATGCTTTCTAATGAAACGGCTACTGAAAGTGATGTTTTGTATGAAGATATTCCAGATGCTGTTTTGCCTGCATTAGGTGCACTCACCGGGCCTACAGAAGCTACGTTTGAGGGGCAAAGGGCTGAATATCATGCAATATCAGCAGGTGTTCGATGGGACTTTAATCCTTCTGCTGCACTAAAATTTGATTTAACCAATCAGGTTGATGATAAAGATAATGCAGACCCTGAGTACGAACCGAACCGATTATTCTATCGTTTAGCAATGACAACTGTCTTTTAGGAGGGTAAAACTATGAAAAAGTTATTATCAATATTTATAATGTTATCCACTTTTATATTTTCTTCTTGGGCTAGTGCCGAAACTGCAGTTATAGTAAATGCAGCTAATACAAATGAAGTTAATCAAAGTATGGTGAAGAGAATGTTTTTAGGGAAAATGAAAAAATACCCTTCTGGTAGTTCTGTCATCCCAATTAACCTTCCTGCAGGTGATGTCCAGCGAGATGGTTTTGATGATGCAGTGTTGGGTAAAAGCCCCAAACAAATGAAATCATATTGGTCTAAACTTGTATTTACTGGAAAGGGGAATCCACCTCAAGAAGTAGCAAGTATTGCGGATATGTTACAACTAATTTCAACTAACCCTGATGCGATTGGTTATTTACCTGCTGATCAAGTTGCAGATGGAATGACGGTTCTATTTACGTTTTAGCTATTAAATATATAAAAAGCCAGGATTAATCCTGGCTTTTTTTTGCACTAAGAAAGTGTCTCAAATGTTTTTGTTTTTAGTCGTATACATTAATGACAGATCACTACTCAAATAAATAGGATCAGTATTTTAGTTAATTTTTCTTTGTTGTAATTAGTTGGATTAGTGTTTAACAGCAATGCCAATACCGTTCAGGTTGAGTCATTCCAAGTGATAATGACACTATTCAATCAGGCTGATTAGTTAATGCAGCATATTTAATTTAAGCAGAAATAACTTTTCATATTTCTTCATGTTTTTATAGGTGTGAAAGATAGAAATATCTCTAGATGTTCGTGATTGTCTGAGATGATTCTTGAATAAATTTTTTAAGATACAAACCAAATATGAGGTAACTTGTAATATCGTTATTTCCCATAGAAGTTAACGGGTGATGATTGATACTCAATCGTTAAACGAAATAAAGGCTTTAATTTATTTTGAACTGCGTTGTAAAAAACTGTTAATTTTTGTTATTTCGTGATTCATGAACTAGATTTAAATTAATGCACCTATAAATGAGTCAAGTTATGCCTTCAAAACACAATACTCAAGTTAAAAAGATTTTAAGCGATTTAACCGATCGAATTCTTAAGTCGTTACCTAATGAAGAAAAGCAAATTCAATTGTTTATAAATACTATTTTTGCAAGTGCGGCCAATCGAGATTTGATTGCGTACTCATTAAATGACTTAACTGCAATGGTCACAAAGTTATGGGGTAAATTGCATTCTGGATCAAAAACAGAAGTGTTTAATCCTAATGTTGAAGAGCTAGATTGGCAGTCTTCTCATACTGTTATAACTATTCTCACTCCAAACTATCCATTTGTAGTTGAATCGATTCGTATGGCTTTAACAAGGCGAAAAATGGCAGTGTATGCATTATTCTATGGAGCATTTTTTGTTAAACGGGATAAAAATGGTAAGTTGCTTGAAATTCAAATTATCGAGAAAAAAGGTTATAACAAAGAATTTTTATTGTATGTAGAAACGGATCGTTGCTCTTCTTTAGCATTAAGAAATGAAATAGTTGATGATATTAATCAGGTCTTGATCGATTTAAAAACCGTTAGTAGCGATTATGAAGAAATACTAAGCACCATTAATACAATGGCAACAGAAATAGGCAGTTATAAAAAACATAAATTATTTACAAATGATGAGTTAGACGAGGCGAGTGTTTATTTAAAATGGTTAACGAATAATCATTTTACCTTTCTTGCGCTAGAGTCCTTCGAATTAACTAAAACGACTATGAAAGACGTAAAAGACAGTCATCTGGGTTTATTTAGAAATAAACGCTCAGCAGGAAAAGAATCAACCGTCGATATAGATGAAGATTTGCGTGAACTGATTTATAAACCGGATCTATTAAGTTTCTCAAAGTCGGGGCGACGCTCAACCGTACATAGAAATGCATTTGCCGATTTTATTATTGTGAAACGTTACAATGAAAAAGGTGACGTTATTGGTGGTTACCGAATTTTAGGATTGTATACTTCTGAAGTTTATAATCATTCACCAGCCACGATTCCAGTTGTGAGAAAAAAAGCGGATCAGATATTATTAAAATCAGGTTTTTTAAAATCGGAACATAATTATAAAGAGCTATCGCATTTACTGCATACTTTCCCAAGAGATGAATTAATTCAATCAAATACTGAGCAACTATTGCATGTGCTGCAAGATGTTTTAGCGCTACAAGAGCGCCGACATGTTCGATTGTTTATGCGTGTTGATGAATATGGGAAGTTTTTAACGGCTATTGTATACACACCAAAAGATGTGTATTCAACGGATATTCGTAAAAAAATGCAGCACTTCTTTGAATCAACATTACCCGTTGAAGGGTCTGATTTTACAACTACATTAAGTGAGTCGGTATTAGCTAGAACTTATTTTGTATTTAAATTATCACAACCAATTAAACAAATTGATATCAAACAAATAGAGTCACAGTTGGTGACGATTGCGCGTTTATGGAGTGATGATTTGTTAATTTCACTTAATGAATCTTATGGAGAGGAAGACTCTAATCAATTTTATACTTTATATAAAGATGCTTTTCCACCTGGATATTGTGAAAGTTATTCGGCAAGGGTGGCAGTTAATGATATCGCGCGCATGCAAACCCTAAATAATGATAACCAAATGGCGTTGAATTTTTATCGTCATGTTGATGCCGCTAAAAGTGAAATAAAATTAAAAATATTTCATTTAGGTGATGCGCTGTTATTGTCTGATTTAATACCCGTATTAGAGCATTTTGGTTTAAAAGTAGTGGATGAATATCCATATCATATTCATCGTGACCAAGCTAAGTCTGTTTGGATTTATGATTTTACGTTGTTATATGAACCTAATCCTGAATTAGATCCTGCGTTATTAAGAAACTTGTTTATCGAAGCATTTTTAAATATTTGGTATAAAAATGCCGAGAGTGATTTATATAATCAGCTGATATTAAAAGCAAATATCAAGTGGCGTGATGTGGTTATTTTACGTGCATTTGCAAGGTATATGAAACAGATAAGTTTTGGTTTGTCGCAGCATTATATTGCTCAAACATTAATAAAAAATACTGAATTGGCGTCTGAATTGGTTAAATTGTTTCATTTGAAATTTGACCCTAAAATTGATGATTCAGTAAAAGAACAAATAACTTTAATTGAAAATATTGAAGGTAAATTAGAAAATGTCGCAAATTTAAATGAAGATAGAATTCTAAGAAAATATATTGAACTGATTAAAGCGACATTAAGAACAAATTTTTATCAAACAAAAGACAGTGGTGAACTAAAAGAGTATGTGAGTTTTAAAATTAGCCCGCGGGATATTGATGATATACCCGAGCCTAGACCTATGTTTGAAATATTCGTGTATTCGCCAAGAGTTGAGGGTGTGCATTTGCGTGGTGGTAAAGTAGCCCGAGGTGGTCTTCGTTGGTCTGATCGAATTGAAGATTTTAGAACCGAAGTGCTGGGTTTAGTAAAAGCTCAGCAAGTTAAGAATGCGGTAATTGTCCCTGTTGGTGCTAAAGGTGGTTTTGTTGCTAAACAATTACCTGCTGAGGGTGGTAGAGAGGCATTTATAAAAGAGGGTATTGCTTGTTATCAATTTTTTATTCGAGGCTTGTTAGATTTAACCGATAATTTAGTTGAAGGTAAAATTAGTGCACCTAAATTGGTAAAACGTTATGACGAAGATGATCCTTATATGGTGGTTGCTGCTGATAAAGGTACCGCCACTTTTTCAGATATTGCCAATGAATTGTCCAATGAATACGGCTTTTGGTTAGGTGATGGGTTTGCCTCTGGTGGCTCAAATGGTTATGACCATAAAAAAATGGGTATTACTGCAAGAGGAGCGTGGGTAAGTGTTCAGCGTCACTTTAGAGAAATGAATATTAATATTCAAAAACAAGATTTCTCGGTCATTGGAATTGGTGACATGGCTGGTGATGTATTTGGTAATGGTATGTTGCTCAGTGAGCATATCTGTCTAAAAGCAGCATTTAATCATTTGCATATTTTTATCGACCCCACTCCTGATAGTGCAAAAACCTTTATTGAGCGAAAAAGAATGTTTAATCTTGAACGCTCATCTTGGGAAGACTTTGATGAAAAATTAATATCAAATGGTGGTGGAATATTTTCTAGACAGTCAAAGTCAATTAAAATAACAAAAGAAATGCAGGACACTTTTGATATTAAAGAAACTTCACTGGCGCCAAATGAATTAATTAAAAAAATCTTAAAATCCAAAATGGATCTAATTTGGAATGGGGGAATTGGTACTTATGTAAAGGCATCAAGCGAGCAGCATTCTGAGGTGGGTGATAAAACCAATGATGTTTTAAGAATTAATGGCTGTGAATTAAATGCTAAAGTAATGGGTGAAGGTGGTAATTTAGGTTTTACCCAGAAAGGCAGAATTGAATACGCCTTAACTAAAAAAGGGCGATCGTTTACTGACTTTATTGATAATGCTGGTGGGGTTGATTGTTCGGATCACGAAGAAAAAAATACCGACCAGCAGGAGAATTGGGAGCCAGCTCGCGAGCAGCTCCTGCCACAGACTATCTCCCTCTTCCGGATGGGCTTGGAT
>JALJPK010000006.1:11716-25987 GCA_022968985.1 Pseudomonadales bacterium
AAATGGTGACTTTACAGTTAAACATAGAAATCATTGGATGAGTAATATTACACATGAGGTTTCTGATTTAGTTTTAACCAATAACTATCGACAAGACCAGGCCATTGCATTGGCTCATAGTGATTGTTTATTACGAGTTAATGAGTATCGTCATTTTATTAATAAGATGGAGCAGGCGGGTAAATTAAATCGAGAATTAGAATTTATTCCCACTGATGAAGAAATTGTTGAACGTAAATCTAAAAATGAAGGGTTAACTCGTCCGGAGTTAGCTGTATTAATTTCTTATGGTAAAGGCGATTTCAAAGAAATTTTAATTGCCAGTAAAATTGGAACCGATGCTTTTGTGGAAAAAGAAGTGGAGACCGCTTTTCCAAAATCTATGGTGAAAGAATTTAAATCTTCCGTTTACGGCCATCGTTTAAAAACTGAAATAGTCGCCACCCAAGTAGCTAATGATTTATTTAATCATATGGGGATTAGTTTTGTAAATCGCATACAAGAATCTACTGGTAGTGATCCACTAGAAATAGCAAGAGCGTATATTGTTGCTCGTGAATTGTTCTCAATGCATGATTTATTCAGAGCAATTGAAAAGTGTGATTTCAAATTGGACTGTAAAATACAAAATTCGTTAATGAAAGAAGTGATTCGTTCGGTTCGTTTAGCCACAAGATGGATCTTAAAAAATAATCGTTTAGGTATTGATGTTAAGTATTTAATTGATCAATTTTCAAAGCCAATGGATGAGTTGACCTCTCAGATAGATAAAGTGATTACCGGTAAACGATTAAGTGCTTTTAAAGTGCGAGTCGCTAAATATATTGAACATGGTTTGGATGAAAAAAATGCTGTTGTATTAGCGTCAAATCATTTTAGATACCAATGTTTGGGTGTCACTGCGGTTAGTCAGACATCAAATAGACCTATCTCTGAAATCGCATGTTCGTTCTTTAAACTTGGTGATGTATTAGGCTTAGATAATTTTGCGTTACAATTAAATGGTTTAGTGGTGAATTCAAATTGGCAAGCATTAGCCCGTGAAGCGTTTAGAGACGATATTGAGTGGCAACAACGTCGTATTACTCAAGGAATCTTGATGGATTGTTCAAACGATATTTCTATTGATCATTGTATTAATGAATGGCTTGATAAAAATGCAATATTGATTGAACGATGGAATAAGATGATGCTTGAAATTCATTCTAATAATGAACCTGAAATCGCAATGATTTCTGTAGCAGTGCGAGAATTGTTAGATTTATCACAGGCTTCGCTGCAAGTTTAATCTTATTTCAGGGCAGGACAAATAATTAAATTAGGTCACTTTTGAGTGGCCTTTTTTTTGATTAAATAAATAATAAGAATTCGTAGAGGTGTTGATTAAAAAACGAAAATAAGAAAGTTTGATAGTCGGAACTATTTGCCAGAGTGAAAGGCAAGGGGGGGAATAAGAACTTTTTAAATTAAAAAAGCTCTATATCGTCATCATCTTTATGGCTGTGTTCATGAATTCTTGAATATACTTTATAAGCTTCTAAAGCATTTTCAATACTTTCTCCGTCCATTATTTTATCAAATACTACCCGCTCAGATTCCATTGTGTATTTGCGTTTAATACCTATTTGTAAATTCTCCCATGTTTCTTGTTGTTCACGTTTTTCTGGGTCGCTAATGATGTGTGACAGCTGATTAAGGCTGTTAGAAACATGATCTAGGCGTTGACTGATACGGTCATAGAATTGGAAAGCAACGATGCCTTGTTGAATCTTTTCTTGTATTTCCGTTATATCTTCAGGGTTTGTTTCATATGGGTTTTCTGGGTCGGTCAATTTATTAAGATTGTGTGCAATATGAATGAATGAGTCAGTGAGTTCAGAAACAGATTCCCCTCCGTCGGTTAATATACTTTTCATTTGAACAACTGAAAGTGCCAATAATCGAATGGTGTCATTAGTATAGGACCAAACTTCGTCCGAGTGAGGGTATGGGGCAGGGTTTTTCGCCGATGTCATAATTAACCTTGTTCAAATTATTACTATAGTTTTAGAGTAGTTGAACATTTATTTAGGGCAACTAATATTGTTCTAACTTTACAATAAGACATAAAAAAAGCCTCAAAAGAGGCTTTTTTATTAATCAAAGAATTAACCTTGTCTATTTTCTAATTTTGTTTGTTTGTTGGCTTTTCTGCGTTCATTAAACTGTGCACCAAACAATAATAATGCCGGTGTAAATACAAGTGTTAATACGGTGGCAAAAGTTAATCCACTAGCAATTGCATTAGCTAGCCCCGTCCACATTTGCGAAGAAGGTGCACCGTAGGTTAATCCACGAGTATCTAACGCAAAGTCTAAGTTAATTGTGAATGCCATTGGCATCAAACCTAGAATAGTGGTGATGGTAGTTAGCATAACTGGGCGAATACGCTGTGCGCAGGTTCTTAATACTGCTTCTTTAGCGTCTAAACCAGACTGTCGAAGTACATTAAATGTATCAATCAATATAATGTTGTTGTTCACAACAATCCCCGTCAGAGCAATAATACCAACCCCTGTCATCACAATACCAAACGGTTTGCCTGTCACCATAAGTCCAATTAACACTCCAGCTACAGCCAATAAAATTGAAATCATAATCAAGAACGTTTGATAAAAACTATTAAATTGAATTAATAGAATAAATACCATCATGAACACCGCTGCAAGTAAGGCTTTGCCTAAGAAGGCCCCTGTTTCGGCCTGTTGCTCTTGATCACCTTTAAACTTAAATGTGACATCAGATGAAAGCTCGTTAGTGTCTTGTAATGCTGTTAAAGAGTCCGTAATTAATGTAATGACTTCTTGAACGTTTGCTGACTCAATAATATCAATGTTTAAATTAACACTTAATTTACCTTCGGTACGAACCACGTCGCCTTTTTTAGGTGCGGCTTCATCAGTGATGAAATTTGATAATGGCACTTGTTGGCCTTGAGCGCTGATTGTTAGTTGTTGTATTTGATCCAAATCACGCCCATTAAACGGATAACGCATATTGATATCTAATTCTTCATCAGAATAATCCGGTCTAAACGATCCAATTTTAAGCCCACTTGTAACCATTTGTAATGACGAACCCACTGAATCTAAACTGACGTTATAACGACTAGCAGCTTCACGATCAAATGTGATTTGCCATTCAATACCTGGTAAGGGTCTTGAATCAACCATTGAAGCAATAACTCGCTCACCATTTTCATCTACAAATGCAGGATTTGAATTTATTTCATGCAAAATACTTTCAAGAGCCATATCTAGTTCGTTGGCAGTTTCAGCGTTAAATTCCATTTGAATATCAACGGCAGCGGTAGGGCCTTGTGCAGCCTTTTGACTTTCCACGATGACACCAGCAATGGTATTAGCTTGTTTAATGATTTTTTCCATTTCTAAACCAGAATGTTCACGTTGTTCCCAGTCGATCATTTCTAATTGAATAAATCCGATAGTGTCTTCTGATTGGTTACGGTTCTTAGTGGCGTAAACGGTGGTTGTCATTGCTTTTATAATACTTGAACTGGAAATTTTAGATTCCACTTCACGAACAATGTCATCACGCTCAGCTAAAGATAAATTACCCCGTGCTTTAACAACAATTTGGCCCATGCCTGCATCTTGATCTGGGAAGAATTCAACTTTAGGGCTAGATTGACCAAACGCCATAAACACAGCAAATACGAATAATACGATGCTAATTGCTGTAATACCTGGGCGTTTTAGAAATTTAGTTAACCATTTGATATAAAAACCAGCAAATCCAGTAATGTCATTTAAGTCACCATCACTGCTTGCTTGTAATGAAAGTTGTTCTTTTTTGCTTAAAGGGGTGGGTTTACCATAAATGCTACCAAAAGTAGGGATGATAATTAAAGCCACACCTAACGAAGCACCAAGGGTAACTAAAGCGGTAATAGGTAGGTATTTCATAAAACCACCCATTAAACCAGGCCAGAATAATAATGGAATAAATACAGATAAGGTGGTTGCAGTTGATGCAATAATTGGCCAGCTCATTCGAATTGACGCTTCTTTATAAGCAGTTTTTCGTCCAGCACCTTCAATCATTCGCCTATCGGCGTACTCTGTAACAACAATGGCACCATCAACAAGCATACCTAATGTTAATAAAAGGGCAAAAAGTACAACCATATTAAGTGTTACCCCCATTAAGTTAAGCACCATGATGCCAACTAAGAATGAAGTAGGAATGGCTAAACCAACTAAGGTAGCGGTTCTAAAACCTAAGAAGAAAACAATAACGATAAAGACTAACAACGAAGAGAAAATAACATTGTTATACAGTGAGTTTAAACTGTCTCTTGTGTCTTTTGATTGATCACCTGAAATAGTGATTTCGATATCAGCTGGCCAGTTAGGTGTAGATGTGATTTCCTTGGTGACTAATTTGATGGCATCAATCATATCAAGTAAGTTTTCACCTGATGACTTTGACGCTGCAATAGTTACAGAAGGTTTGGTATTTACACGCGCTAAAGTAGAGGGTTCTTTGTAAGAGCGTTGGTAAGTTGCAATATCACGAAAACGAACAACCGTAGAGCCTTCAGTCTTTACGGGTAAATCTAGAATTTCTTCAATAGTGGAAAGTAAGCCTGGTAATTTAACTGCAAATCGACCTGCACCAGTATCTAAGTTGCCGGCAGTAACTAATTTGTTGTTATTACGCACCGCTGCTATTAATTGATTATGTGAAAGGTTGTAGCTTGCCATTAATACTGGATCAACAATAATCTCAACAATTTCTTCACGTAAACCATTAATCGGTGCTTTTAATACCCCTTTAATTGATTCTATTTGTGCTTGAAGATCTTCAGCTGCGTCATACAAAGTGCTGTCATCTACATTACCTGATAATGAAATATTAATAACAGGTAATTCTGAAAGGTTAATTTCAGTTATTGTAGGGTCGTCAGCATCAGCAGGTAATTTACTTTTTGCTTTATCTACAGCGTCTTTTGTATCTTGAATTGCGTCGTCAATATCAACTCCAGAACGAAATTCTAAGTTAATGGAAGCATGGCCTTCGCTACTTGTAGTGCTGTAAGTTTTTAAACCAGCAAGAGACTTTAAATCTTGAACTAAAGGTTTTGCTAGCATGTTATCAGCATCTTCAGGAGAGATACCTTTTAGGCTGACTGAAACATAAACATTTGCAAGGGAGACATCAGGAAAGTTTTCTTTTGCAATAAATATGAATGAAAAAATACCAACAATAAATAAAACAGCAAATAATAAAACAACCGCGCGTGCACGGTCTAATGAAGCAGCAATAATTGCGCTCATAAGATTACTCCTCGTTACTTAATGAATCAGGGCGAAATGCAGGATTGATTTCATCACCAGGTTCTACAAAACCTTGGCCTACTACAATCAAGTTAATATCGTGAGGTAAACCAGACACCCAAGTGCCGTCAACTTCTGACTTAACAATATCAACTTGGTTAGATACAACAATATTATCATCATCAATTGTAAAAATAGTAAGCATTCCATTATCGTCTAAATTCAATAAAGCAGGGCTTAATTTATGAGCGTTTGTTTTTTCTAATGGTATAAACACTTTAGCGGTGATACCCGCTTTTGGAGATTGAACTGAATTTTGCTCAATAGTCACTTCTACTTTAAAGGTGCGAGTGGATAAGTTTGCTGAAGAATTAATAAAAGTCACATTACCATTTACGTTTTCACCAGTAATTAACTGAATCGCAATCGGCATATCTATGTGAATGTGCTTAATGTCATTTTCTGATATTTGTAAGATAACTTGGAATGGGTTGAAGTCAAAAAGATCGGCAATGCTCATACCTGTCGAAACAAAAGAGCCTAACTCTAAATTCATATTGTTAATGGTGCCTGAAAATGGAGCGGTTATGTTTAGACGTTTAATACGAAGCTCTAAACTAAACACTGATGTTTTTGATTGCTCATAAGCCGTATTTGATTGCGCTAAAAAGGTTTTGTTTTGAAGGCCTTGTTTTTGTAATGATTGATTGGCTTCAAATTCTAAACGACGTTGTTTTTGTAAAGCTTTTGCTGAGGATAACTGAACTTTAAGATCAGATGGATCCACTTTAACTATGATTTCGCCTTTATTTACAAAGTCACCATTAGTTTTAAGTACCGCAATAACTTCACCAGAGGTTTGGGAAGTGATTTTACCTATTCGGCCCGCTTGAGTTTCGCCTGTTGATTGAATAATCTTAGACGTCATCGACGCTTTTGATTTCACAACTTGAACATTAGTTAGAGCCGATATGTCTTTAATATCTGCTAAAGAGTCGTCTTGTGTTTTTTCTATATTTAATCCAGATACAATCCAGATTGTAACGAGTATTATGATAGCAACAGCAATGTAATGCCCAAGTTTAATTTGCATAATTTATTTCCAAAGTTAACGAATATCGGATAAATCAATCAAAATACGAATATGTAGAACGACAAATTTACCCTAAATGTTTATTGCTTTGTATTTTGATAGATTTGACCTAAATCGTTAGTGCCATTAGTCAATATTTTGTTAAATTAATCTTTAATTGGTTGGTACACAATCCAACAGCTTTTGTATTTATTAATGTGATAAGTTGATGTTATGACCATTTGCACTGGTTTGGCTAAATGCATTGCGTATGATCAAAAAATATATGTTTGGAGAAAAAATATGAAGTTATGTAATACAGATATAGGTGTCTATTTAGAGAATTTATCAGGGTATATTGCATGGATGGTGATGTGTTTTATGATTGTGAAAAATCAATCGATACACTTTGGTAACTCATCACCAGAGGTAATTACAGCCATTTTGTTTATGGTGGGTTATATCGTAGCCTTCTATTTTTCAATACGTGATGAAAAATACCACCATTTAGATCGTTTTAAACGATTAATTGCCATTGATATTCAGTTTGTATTCGTACTGTTATTATTCTGGGTCGTAAAAGAGCAGTTTGTTGGTTTTTTATTGTTGTTAGTTGTTGCGCAGTTACCTTTTAGAGTGAATCCCATTTTTGGGTTCTGCACGACTTTATTTATGTCAGTTGTAAGTTTGTTTGTTCTAGAATATGTAGGAGTGGATGTAACTCATAACGAATATTCAACTTTTGTGCGTTATATGCTGTTTTTTGCTTTAAACTTTTTTGTGTATGCAATGGCTAGTAAAGTAAATAGGGATCGTCAAGCAAAAGACAAAATTAGTTTGTTGAACCAAGAATTAATTCTAACCCATAATTTATTAAACGAATCAGTAAAACAGGGTGAAAGATTAAGAATTTCAAGAGAATTACATGACTTATTAGGTCATCATCTAACCGCTTTGATTTTGAATTTGCAATATCTTACCCATACAACACAGGGTGATACAAAAACCAAAGTACAAGAATCACACGATTTAGCTAAATTATTATTATCTGACGTAAGAGAAACGGTGCAAAATATTCGCAAAGATTCAATCATAGATTTGAAAACAACAATTAATGAAATTGTACATAAAATCCCTAAATTGGATGTTGAGTTTAATATTAGTCAGTCATTCAAAATTTAAAATGCGGCTATAGCTGAAGCAATTGTACGAGTGATTCAAGAGTCATTAACTAATAGTCTTAAACATTCCTCAGCGACAAAAGTATGTATTGAGGTGCTGCAAATAAGTGACGAAGTGACGGTTAAAATCCATGATAATGGTGGTTTAGCTCAACGTAATATGGAAAAAAAGTTTACAGAGGGTAACGGTATTACAGGAATGAGAGAGCGAATTGAAAAATTAGGTGGTCAATTAATAATTGATTTTAAGAGCGGATTTAAAGTGATGGTAAATATACCAAACGAAGGTAGTGAAACATTATGAGTATTGAAGTGTTATTGGTAGATGATCAAACGTTAGTTCGAAGTGGAATTCGTAGTTTATTGGAATTAATGGAAGATATTAAAGTTGTTGACGAAGCAGGAGATGGTGAGGAAGGCATAACTAAAATGCAAGAATGCCAGCCAGATATTGTATTACTTGATATTCGTATGCCCGTTTTAAATGGAATTGACACGTTATTAAAAATGCGTCAAATGAACATAAAAATCCCAGTGATTATTTTAACAACATTTGACGATAGTGAATTATTTTTAGCCGCGATTCAAGCCGGCGCTAAAGGGTTTCTATTAAAAGATGTCTCGTTAGAATCATTAACTGAGGCAGTAAGAACTGTCGCTGGTGGTGGAACATTAATTAAACCTACAATGACTGAGCGAGTGGTAAAAGGGTATCATGAGTTTAAAGGGCAGGCTCCCAAAGCGCCGTTTGAGATGAATGAGACTCTCAGTAAAAGAGAGATTGAAATACTTAGATTAATGGCCGGTGGGTTTTCAAACAAAGAAATCGCCAATGCAATTTTTAAGTCAGAAGGTACAATAAAAAATCATGTATCAAGTATTTTGGCTAAATTAGGTGTAAGAGATCGAACTCGAGCTGTATTAAAAGCCATTGATGGCGGATTAATTTGATTGATTAATCATTGATTCAGTTTGATACTGCATAATAATAATTTTATAAAAGGTAATAAAACATGAAAAATCTTTCAAAAACTATACTGGTTGCACTAACACTAATAGCAACGTTTCCGTTATTTGCAGGGTCCATTACTGTTTCTGCATCATCGGAAGCTGAAATCGTACCAGATACCGCCAAATTAATACTTCAAATCCGCGCAATTGAAAAACGTACCAATTTTGCAAGAGACAATGTTAATCGAACATTTGATCGCTTGAGTTTTGCTTTGCGTCCTTTTGGTATTTCAGCTAAAAATATTGAAAAATCAAATGTAAAACAAGGGGATGATTATGGTTACGCTAATTCAAAACGTGTTTTAAATGGACAATATGCCTCAATAGATGTGACTATTTATGTAGACAAATTAGTCTCACTACAAAAAATTTATGATCAAATCGCTACATTTGATGATGTAAGACTTATCAATACTGAATTTGAAATTGTGAATCAACAAGCACAAGAAGATAATCAATTAATATTGGCTCTGAAAAAAGCGAAACACAAAGCTAAAATTATGGCTAAAGCCTATCAGCAAACATTAGGTCGAGCGATTAGTATTGTAGAAGTTAATAGCCAAACAATGCCATTTGTTCAATCTAGAATGCTGTCTGATTCTAATGAAGAGTCTGGTTATGAGTCGGTAACTGTGAAAGTACAAGTTCAAGTAGAATTCAATTTGAATTAACTACTAAATATTAACAAGTAACAAATTCTTAAAACCTCAAACACTAATGTGCTTGAGGTTTTTTTATGTTCGATTATTAGGAACATAATGCTGGGTTTGGATATATTGCAAAATATTTTGAACTATGACACTTAATTCCCATTTTAATTGATAACCTTCTTGCGTGAAGAAAAAATCTGTAATGATTCTGGTGTCTTTTTCGTTTAAAAAGACAGCGCTTAAATTAAAAATTGAATATTGTGCATATAATAATTTTAATTGATATCGGCTAAAGTTCGATTCTTTTAGTTGGCTTACAAATAATCTATTAAATGAAGATTCGACAGCTTCTCGATCATCAAGCTCAATACCTAATTCATCATTTACTAACGCTAGACGAAGTCGTAATTGTTGTAGGAGAAGTTCGTACGGGAATACATAGGCTAATTGATTAATAACAAAGTCACGATCATTTAATTGTGTGATTGGAGTGTTATTATCTAATAATTGATAACAATTTATGTATCGAATATTTAGATTAAAACAAGGGTTGTTTAATGAAATTGAATTGTTTTTTAATGCTTGATGATAATGCATGAAAATATCAAGAGGATTTTGTTTGATATAATTATCATTTAAATTTTCTGTGCGTTCTAAACGCTCTGTATTAGATTTTACTTTAGAGTTAAATAAATATTTTTGTAAAAAAACAGAATGTGTATTTAATGTTTCCAGATTATTTAAATTTAAAAAAGTCCAATCTATGTCAGGCCATAACAAAAACACTTGATCAAATAGATAAAATCTATAAGGAAAATTCTCACATTCGGTTTTAGCGTTATGTAAGGCTTTGTTGCGTTTAGTTAAATATACAGTAGCCCATTTTTGATTCAGTTTGTTTTGAGACTTAATCGCAGCTTCAATACTCTTGAGGCAGGCATTGTTATTTAATTGAGGGTTTCTTTTTCTGATTTTTTTAAGTTCGTTGTGATTAAAGCTTAAAGCATGGCCACTCCAATTTAACATTGAATATTGAATAGTGGTATTTTCTTTTTCGACTAAAAGGGGTTTAGATATTAAAATGGTAAGAAATTCATCTTGTTTAACCATGTTGTTGAGTTGTAATTCAATTAAATGGATTAAGAATGTCCTTAATTCGGGTAAATGAACCTCTTGATACTGAGCTAATAAAGTTTTGGATTGTATAAAAAAATGTGCAGCTTGAATTTTATATTTGCGATCATTGTATTGGTTTAATAGCAACTCTGCCTGATTATGCTGATAAGCAGCTAAGAATAAATTCTGACTGTGAATGTTGTTGTATGCCAATATTTCATCTTTATTAGAGCGGTTAAATTTTTTTACTAGCGCCAAGCTATTGATACAGTTTTGCCAGTTAATGGATAATTCTTGACAGTTACTAGACAGCCAATTATTGAGTTGTTCGAGTTTAGGTGTATCAACTTTAAAATTGGGTTTAAACGGTTTTATTTTTTTTGGGGGAGTGTTGGTTTCAGTATTGTCAGTGTGAATACTCTTAATTTTCGGAGTTAAAATGTCAAAGGTTATATGTGTTGTAGTATGCTTTTTTTGGTCGACAATATTTAGATTACTGCAACTATTTAAAATCAAACAAACACTTATAAGTAATAAGTGCTTGTTTGATTTTATTGTCCTCAATATATTAATCATTTAACTGTCCTTAATATGATGTTCATTTAGTTATTAGTCTTCTCTAAAGTAGTTAATAGATTCAATGGTGCTGATTCCTTCAAGGTGAAATTTATTCTTATTATACTGTTTGATTAGTCTCGCATTTTGGCCTAAATCAAAAACAGAAAGTTGTTTAGAGTTATCTGCTAATACTTGATTTTTTAATATTCTAATAAAACTGTCCATTGAGAAATTTTCTAATTCATTGGCTGTACGTAAGTGATCATTAAAGTGAATGTGTTTTAATAAAATATGTTGCCATTGTTTATTATTGGTTTCAATTACCGAAAGAGATTTGAGCTTAAGTTTAAGAGCAATCCTTTTTTTGGTTGTTTCAAACTGAGCTGTATTTATTTTAAATGTTGATTCAAATGGTTGTGATAAAAGTTGTTTTAAATGTAAGTGTAATAATGCTGGGTCAGTTTTATTAGAATTTACATAAATATCAATGTATGTGAGTTTATCTTTGTGAAAAGCATTAACTGAAACACTATTTTTATTATCAGATAATTGTTTGTTGATAATTAATGAACGAAGTTGGTTTGAAATTAATTGATTAAATAACAATGAAAATGCATGGGCCCGATAGCTTGTTTCAGATAACTGGATTCTATTATAAATGCTGGCATTTAAAGTGGGGGACTGATGTTTATAAACATAATGTAGATTATTTAATTCATGATTGTACTGATTGTACTTAGTGCTTGTTAAGCTTGTGGTATTAGATGTTGTATTAGATGTTGTATTAGGAGTTGTATCAGGTTTAGTCTCATTTTTATCTCGAGTATTAAGTTTTGTTATTTTAGATTTATTTGTTTTAAGTGTAGTTAACGTTTTCTTTAATAAACTTATGTTTTTAGTTTGTGTATCACCATTGTTTATTAACATGATCGAATCGTTAAAACTTAATGTGTTTTCATAATTAATTAAATGATTCATGCTTGTTATATTTATTTGTTTGATTAACTGATCATAATTTACACTGTTAAATAAGATTTGATTAACAATGTGCTCTGAAGCAATGTGATTGTCTAATTTTTTAAGCGCTAAAATTTTGCTTTCATGTAATGTGGGTAACGAACTCTTAATGTTAAATAATTGATTTAATAATACAAACCATATTTGTTCGCTATGTTGAGCTGGTCCAGTAAGGGAAATATCAAAAGCGTGTATGCTTGCTATATAATTAATGTCTATCGTGATGTTACGTTGTTGTGCCATCCAAGTTAAATCTTTAATTTGTGTGTTTAAATATTGTGCGTATAAATAACTAAGCGCTTGCTGGTCTTTTAAGTTGGTTGGATTCGCCCACAGTCTTAAATTAAATTGGGCAATCTCAGGTATTGACGTGTTAGTTGATACCCAAAGTTCTGATCCTAGGTCGGTTTTAGAAACTAATTGTTCGTACACTTTATTAGGTTTTTGGGTGAATAATATAGAGGGTGTTTTAATTAGAGGCTCAGTTTGTTGAACGATTTCATCCGTTGTTAAATTAAACGGGTTGGCACTGAAATGATGGGTATTGTCATTAATGGTCCTTATTTGACTTAAAAGTTTACTGCTTAAACGTAATGTACTGCTTTTAGCGACTTGATTTGATTGAGTTAAAATGTATAAATTATCGGCATTAAAATTTGTAAATAAGTTATTAACAGCATTGCTGTTAAAGTCGTTTAATAACACATGGTTTTTTAATATATTAGTTAATTGATTGTTTGGTTGATTGTTTAAGTCACTGATCCATTGTAAAGAATTTTTTAATTGAAACGTTGATTGCACAAAATCTTGGTGCTGTTTTAATTGGTTGTATGCAATTTTAAATTCATTGATCTCTAACGTGTTAAAATAGGACATTAATATATTTAATACATCAATTGTATTTGTTTTATCAGTCTCATCAAGGATCAATTCAAGGCCAAATAAAATTTGATTATCATCTATAGGTTCAATGACACTTCTAATGTGTTTAATATTTAGTTTTTTATGTAGACGGGTTTTGACACTGTTGGGTAAATCAGCCAATAAAGAGTTAGCTATTAGTTTTAAATAATTAAAAGTATTAATATTATACTTATTTACTTTAAAGCCTACTTTTAAGGATTGAACATTATTATCTGTTTTTATTTGCTCAACGATCGGTAATTGATTAAATATACTCGGCTCATTAAGGGTTGGTAGTTTATTAAGTGTTTTTGGTAATGTAGAAGACGCGGATTTTATTTTATTTATCACAGTGTTTGCGTTAAATGGGCTTGAAACTATCACTTGTAAATGATCAGGATGAAAATATTGCTGAAAAAATACGGTTATTGCATTTACATAATTGTCGTTTAAAGGGTCGTCATTTAAATCATCGTCTAACGAATTTAAGTTTTGTTTATTCATTTTTATATCGGTGAAAGAACTGGCTGATAGGGCGTTAAATAAATATATTATGAATAAATCGAATTCTTGTTGATGAATTTCAAAATTTAATAGGGTGTGTATCGGTTGTATTGATACATTAATAGAGCCTGTATTTTGATCAAAAAACTGTTGCAGAGAGATGTTTTTATCGCTGTGAATTTTTGACTCTAACACACCGGTTATCATGTCCTCGATAAAATAACTGTCCTGATATTTAGTATGCAGTTTACCAAAATTTAATTTTAGGCTTAATTGAATGAATTCATTTGACGTTTTTGAGTCGGAATCTAATTGTGCTTTTTCATGACTCAAACGAGTAATGTTTACTATATCGACTTGATTTATTGCGCTATCTACCCAATATTGGTCCTGCAACGAGTCGGGTTGCCAAATATTAGAAACGGGCAGAACCTGCTCAGATTGTGCTTTAAATGTTTGAAAAAAGACATTTATTAGCAAAATAACTAATACAAATAATACTGATGCCCATATAATAGGGCGCTTAAAACGTTGAAACATAACAAATCCAGTGAATAAAAATGGGTATTCTACCTATGAGCGCATAACGCTGGCAATGTTCTACTAATATATATCCAAAAAAAGGTCAATTATGAGTGAAATATGCCAAGAAGTTAACCTAGAAAACTTTGACGCTTTATTTGTTGAGCATTCAAAAACGTATCCAGTACTGGCTGTTTTTTGGGCGCCTTCATTTCCAGACAGTATCAAAATATTGGAATCAATAGAAAAAGTGGCGGTCAACTATAAAGATAAAATGATATTCGCTAAGGTAAATTGCGAATTGTATCCACAAATGGCCCAGCAATTTAATGTAAAGAATTTACCTACCGTTATAGTTGTAAGAGACGCACAACCCGTAGATGGGTTTGCAGAAGTGG
>JALJPK010000006.1:25997-35245 GCA_022968985.1 Pseudomonadales bacterium
TGACTAATGAAGAAAAAATAGCGTTATTTATTGAGAATCAATTTCCTAAAGAGTGGGAATTGTCATTACAAAAAGCGTTAGTGTCGATAGAGAATCAACAGTTTGCTGAGGCATTAGTTTTATTGAACTCTGCGTTAGAGCCAAGTAATAATAGACACGACATTAATATGCATATAGCGCATTGTTTGTTAGAAACGACTCAAATCCAACAAGCTCAGCAAATACTGAATCAAATTCCTTTTATCGAACAAGAAGAGCATTATCATCAATTAATGGCATTATTAGAGGTGAAAATACAAACTCAAGATAGTCCCGAGTTACAATTATTACAGCAACAATATACACAGTCACCTAATGATTTAGATATTTTAAAAACTTTGGCTGCTAAGTTGAGTGAGATTGGTAAACACGATGAATCCTTAGAGCTTATGTATCAATTTATGCTAAATAATAAACAAGAAACCCAAATAAGAGCACTGTATTTAGATGTAATAAAAATGTCAGATGCAAAAATAGCCTCTAAATATCAACAAAAACTCTATGCGCTACTTTATTAGGCTGAATATTAAGTTGAATAGGCGTTACATTTAAAAACGCTTCTTAACACTCTTCAAAACACTGCTGAGGCATAATTAACTCTTTTTTATGCCTGAGTATTTCACATGTTATATCAACTATTTATTTTAGCTTGCTGTTTTATCGTGTGTGTTAGTTTATTGTTTTTCCTTCGGTCTTTAAAAGTAGAAGCGAAACGACGTTCAAATTAATTGCTAGCGTCTCCATTTTGAAAAACTGAATTACATTTTTATAAACTAAATATAAAATTCCTTTAACCTGCTTTTTCTAAGTGGGATTGTTTTTGTCTACTATTACACCTAATACGGCTCGCCTCTCCAAAAGTATATTCATGTCTTTAAATTATTTCATGGCATAAGCTTTGCTCAATTGACTAAATAACGATTCAAAAACTGTCAATAAATTTACGGGGCAAGATCATGGCTGATGAAGATGATAAAAAAGAAGAAGGTGCAGAAGAGAGTACAGAGAAAAAAGGAGGACTTAAAAAGATTATTTTAATGGCAGTTGGAGCACTGTTAATAGCGGGTATTTCCATAGCGGCCACACTTTTTTTAATGCCTAAATCTGAACCCGTTACTGAAGAGCAAATGACACCAGAAGAGCTGATGCAAGCAGAGGTCGTAATGGGTGAAGATGGTGAGCCTATTTCAACTGTGCCTATTTATTTAGCTATGAAACCGCCTTTTATTGCCAATTATCCCGTGGGCAGTAGACAACGTTATTTACAGATGGAAATTTCTCTTTTTGCGCGAGATCAAGAAACAATTGATGTAGCGAAACTGCATGAACCATTATTAAGAAATAATATCATCTCAATTTTAGGTGCTCAAAATTATGACACTTTGAGAACTGAAGAAGGCAAACTAGCCTTAATAGAAATGATAACAGTAGAAATTCAAGATGTATTATTAGAAGAAATGGGTCGCCCGGGAATTGAAAAGATATTATTAACCAGTTTCGTACTGCAATAAAAGGATATTTAAGGTGCAAGATTTATTATCCCAAGACGAGATTGATGCACTTTTACATGGTATTGATGATGTAGAAGTTGAAGAAGAAGAAGAGCTTGATGCAGATGGTGTCAAAAATTACGATTTAACCAGTGAAGATCGTATTGTTCGTGGCAGGATGCCTACGTTAGAAATGATAAATGAACGTTTTGCGCGTTACACGCGTATTAGTATGTTCAATTTTTTGCGTCGTAGTGCTGATATTGCCAGTGGTGGGGTGCAAGTTATGAAGTTTGGTGAGTATATTCATACTTTATATGTACCCACTTCTTTAAACCTTGTCAAAATTCGCCCGCTGCGTGGAACTGCTCTTTTTATTATGGATGCCAAGTTGGTATTTAAATTGGTAGATAACTTTTTTGGTGGTGATGGACGACACGCAAAAATTGAAGGACGAGAGTTTACACCTACAGAAATTAGAGTCGTTCAAATGGTATTGTCACAAGTATTTGTTGATATGAAGGAAGCTTGGTCCGCAGTTATGGAAGTCGATTTTGAATATATCTCAAGCGAAGTTAACCCAGCTATGGCAAATATTGTTAGCCCCAGTGAGGTTGTTGTTGTCTCGACATTTCATATTGAGCTTGATGGTGGTGGTGGCGATTTACATGTCACATTACCTTATTCAATGATTGAACCTGTAAGGGATATTTTAGATGCCGGTGTGCAGTCCGATGTTGATGATATAGATGAGCGTTGGGTTGAGTCATTAAGGCATGACATTATGGATGCTGAGGTTGTTATTTCAACCAAAGTGGTTGAGCGTCAAATAAAATTAAAAGAACTCGTCTCTTTGGAAGCTGGGGATATTATCCCTATTGAATTGCCAGAATCAACATTAATGACAGCCAATAATGTGCCTATTTTTAGAACTAAAATTGGGCGTAAAGATGACAATTTAGCTTTAAAAATTATTGAGGTTCTTGATCATAGTCAAAAAGAGTTTGGCGATCTGAAATCTAAAATAATGAGCAAGATGACAAATCGTGCAAAAAATAAAACTAAAGAGGTAAGTGAAGATGAGTGATGAAGATTTACCAGAAGAGAATGATAATAAAAACGAAGAACATGAAGAAATTGATATTGATTCTTTAGTGGATGAAGTTGCTGGTGCTAAACAAGAGGAGGGGCTTGAAGATGAATGGGCCGCTGCGATGGAAGAGTCGGGGGATTTAGATAATCCGGATTTACATGACCCAGAACCCGCTGAGCTTGAAGAATTAAAAGATGAAGGTGTCCGATCAGCTGAGGGAACACCAGAGTTAGATGTGATTTTAGATATTCCGGTGACCATCTCAATGGAAGTAGGTAATACCAATATTGCTATTCGTAATTTATTACAACTTAATCAAGGTTCTGTTATTGAATTAGACCGATTAGCGGGTGAACCTTTGGATGTTTTAGTTAATGGGACACTTATTGCTCATGGGGAAGTTGTGATGGTAAATGAAAAATTTGGTATTCGTTTAACTGATGTTGTTTCTCAGCAAGAACGTATAAGTCGTTTAAAATAAAAAATAAATAAAAATAAATAAAAAATAAAGAAAAGTGAAAATAATATGAGTACTGAAAGTTTAATAAACCCGCTGCAAATAATATTTAGTTTAGCTTTAGTCATTGGCCTTATCTTTGCGTGTGCATGGATAGTTCGTCGAACAAATGGCGTCAAAAAATTTCAAACTAATTTAATGTCTGTTAAATCAGTATTGTCGGTAGGGCCAAAAGAAAAAATAATGATTGTTCAAGTGGGTAAAGAGCAGTTATTACTTTCAGTGTGTACTGGGCAAATTATATTATTAAAAACGTTAGATGAACCCATTGAAGTTGAAAAACCAAAAACTTCGGATTTTTCAGAAAAAATATTACAACTTATTCAAGGTGGTAAAGTTGCAAAAAATAAACAACAATCAGACAGTGATAAAAAAGAAGTCTCAAATACTTCAGGTGTTATATCCAAGGAATCTATTTAATTTTAGAATAGTTTTATTTGGATTATTAACCGCCTTAATTCTATTGTCTCCAACATTTGTTTTCGCTGAAAACGATTTTAAACTTCCCGTAGTGACTTACCAAGAAACCCCAGAAGGGGGGGAGTATTCTGTAAGTATTCAAATTTTAGCCATCATGACGATGATGTCATTTATACCTGCAGCATTAATGATGTTAACTGGTTTTACTCGAATCATTGTTGTATTTGCAATTCTTAGACAGGCAATTGGCTTACAGCAAACACCATCCAATCAAATATTACTTGGCCTTGCTTTATTTCTTACAATTTTTGTCATGACCCCTGTGTTTAATGAAATTAAAGAAACAGCCATTTTGCCTTATACAAATGAAGAAATAACATCATTAGAGGCTTTAAATAAAGCACAAATTCCAATAAAAGAATTTATGTTAATGCAGATACGTGAAGATGATTTGGCATTATTTATTCGTTTAGCTGATGATGAAGGTGAATATGAAACTGAAATGGACGTACCCTTAACTATTTTAGCGCCAGCATTTGTAACCAGTGAATTAAAAACCGCTTTTCAAATTGGATTCTTAATTTTTATTCCGTTTTTGATTATTGATTTAGTGATTGCATCATTATTGATGGCCATGGGTATGATGATGTTATCCCCTGTCATTGTTTCATTGCCATTTAAAATAATGATGTTCGTTTTAATTGATGGTTGGGCGTTGGTAATAGGCTCTTTAGCATCAAGTTTTGGCACATAGGAGAATAATATGGACGCAATGATGTTCGTTTTAATTGATGGTTGTGGGTGGGTTTTTGGTTCATTAGTTTTAAGTTTTAAGTTTTAAGTTTTGGCACATAGGAGAATAATATGGACGCAATGAATATTGCTGATTTATTTAGTGAAGCATTGTACATCGTCATGATGTTGGTAGCCGTTTTGATTGTACCGAGTTTATTGGTGGGATTAGTTGTGGCAACATTTCAAGCAGCAACACAAATTAATGAGCAGACCTTATCTTTTTTACCAAGGTTAATGATGACTATTATGGTTGTCATAGTGGCAGGGCCTTGGATTGTTGGAAAGGTCGTTGATTATGCGCAGCGCGTTATTTCGAATATTCCATATTTAATTAGTTAGAATGAATGAATGAATGAATTATTTGTAACAGACGTTCAAATAGCCAGTTGGTCGAGTCATTTTTTATGGCCAATGTTTCGTATTGCAGGTTTTTTTGCTGTCGCACCTATTTTTGGGGCTAGAACAGTGCCTTTACGGGTTCGTGCTGCATTTACTTTTATTATGACAATAATGATTGCACCTGTGTTGCCCGAGATGCCAAATATGGAAGCTATTGGTATTATGAATATGCTATTAATTGCTGAACAAATGAGTATAGGCATTACTTTGGGCTTAGTATTACAAATGTTATTTCAAATGTTTGTATTAACTGGGCAAACTATTTCAATGCAAGCAGGTTTGGGTTTTGCATCGATGATTGATCCAAGTAATGGTGTTTCAGTGGCTACATTATCTCAATGGTATTTAACCTTAGTTACCCTTTTGTTTTTAGCAATTAATGGACACTTAGTTGTTATAGAAGTATTGATTGATAGTTTTTATATAATGCCAATTGGGTCAGGAGGTATAGCTAAAGATATGTGGATGCAGTTAGCTAATTTTTTAAGTTGGATGTTTAAAGCATCACTTACTATCTCTTTGCCGGCTATTACTTCTTTATTATTAGTGAATTTAACCTTTGGTATATTAACCAGAGCAGCGCCGCAATTAAATGTATTTTCATTGGGTTTCCCCGTCACAATGATCTGCGGTATTGGAATCATATTATTAACCTTTAATAATGTTGTACCTTTGGTTAATACATTTACTGAAGATGTGGTGAATTTTATGCATCTTATTTTAGAGCGCTAGGAGGATTCATGTCTGAAGATTCTTCCCAGGAAAAAACCGAAGAGCCCACCGAGAAAAAGAAAGAGAAAGCCCGAAAAGATGGCCAGGTTCCCCGATCGCGAGAATTAAATACAGCCGTTTTATTAACCGCTTCTGCTTTGAGTTTTATTGTATTTGGACCAGGTTTGGTTCGTATGGCGCGAACTATTTTTGAAACTAGTTTTTCGTTTGATCGCCGTCAAGCTATGGATACTGACAAAATGGGTGAAATCCTTGGTGCTTCTGTTTTTGAGGCATTATGGGGGATTATGCCCATATTAATCATATTATTGATTGCTAGTATACTGGGTCCAATTGGTCTTGGTGGTTGGAATATGGCAATGAAAACAGCTATGCCAAAAGCCAGTAGAATGAATCCTATAGCAGGGATTAAAAAAATGTTCTCAATGAATTCTCTTGTTGAGCTACTCAAATCGTGGTTAAAAGTAATTGGTATTGGTGGTTGTGCTGTATTGGTTTTAATGGCTCAATTTGAAACCGTTTTTAATATGACCTTTGAGTCCACGTTACCCGCTTTAAAACATGCATTAAATATGTTGTTGTGGTCTTTTTTATTAATTTCATTATTTACATGGGTTTTGGTTGCCATCGATGTACCTTTTCAAATTTATCAAAACGCCAAAAAATTAAAAATGAGCTTACAAGAAATTAAAGAAGAGTATAAAAGCTCGGAAGGTAATCAAGAAATTAAAGCAAAAATAAAACAAATACAACGAGAAATGTCTCAGCGCAGAATGATGACTGATATGCCAGAGGCGGATGTGGTTATCACTAACCCTGAACATTATTCAGTAGCATTAAGGTATGATCCACAATCGATGGACGTGCCTATTTTAGTTGCTAAGGGTGTGGATCAAATGGCAATGAAAATACGTGAAGTAGCAAATGAATATGATATTCCTATTATTCAAATGCCACCGTTAGCACGATCAATTTATCATTTTACTGATATAGGTCAAGAAGTGCCTGAGGGGTTGTATGTGGCTATCGCTCAAGTATTAGCTTATGTCTATCAAATGGATCAATACCAAAAAGGCCAAGGCCAAAAACCTAAATTGCAAACCCCAGATGTACCGGATGATCTTCGTTTTGATGGTGTTTAATGTAACTATTCAGCTTACGTCAAAATTTGAACAGTCACGGTTTTTACTGAGATAGTTGCAATTTAATTTTATTCTTTTTCTCTGGTGCCTAAAATAATATCAATATCGTAAGTTTGCTTGTCTCTTAAAATACGTACTGTGATTGTTGTGCCTGGTGTGTATTTAGCAATTTTTTCCCTAATATGATTCGGGTTTAAAATGGGTTCACCCGCAATTAATGTCAAAATGTCGCCAGGTAATATACCGGCTTTTTGAGAGGGGCCATTTTTAGTTAGATTTGTTATTCTATACGCGTAAAAATCAATGCCTAATGATTGTGCTTCATTTACTGATAAAATAGTCGCATTTAAAATACCTAAAAACCCCCGTGTTACTTTGCCATTTTCAATCATTTGTTTGGCGGCATCAATTGCTATGTAATTGGGAATAGAAAAACCCATACCTTGGCTACCACCTGATTTAGAAATAAGAGCAGTGTTTAAGCCGATCAAATTGCCATTTGCATTAATTAAGGCACCACCTGAACTCCCTGGATTAATATCAGCATCGGTTTGAAGGTAGTTTTCATAAGTGACTAACCCGATTTGTCTGCGACCTGTCGCGCTTAATATACCCATTGAAACCGATTGCCCAACTCCGTATGGGTTACCGATAGTAAATACTAAATCGCCTATTTTAGGTTGAATGTTTTTTTCAATTTTTATCGCAATTAAGTTACTTAGTTTAATTTTTAAGACAGCTAAATCGGTTTCTCTATCGGTACCAATTATTTGTGCGTGGGTCTCGCGTCCATCAGCTAACAGGATTGTTATTTTTTCAGCACCTTTGATGACATGGTAGTTTGTTAATATGTAACCATCCTCATGTAGGATAATTCCTGAACCAAGATTGGACTTTTTATTGATTGTCTGATTGTTTTGTTTTCTTTGGTCAGTATATTGTTGTTGAAATAATGGATCATCTAATAATGGCTGATCCTTTTTAGGTTCGGTTGAAATTGAGTAAATACTCACAACAGAAGGTAATACTGGGGTTAAAATGTGTGAAAACGAATTGTTTTTTATGATGTTGTGATAGTTGCTTAAATCTTCTTTGGATTCTAAAGCGCTTAATTGAAATTTGGGTAACCAGCCTGTAATGATTAAGGCGCAGGCAATACCAATTAAAAAAGGAGTGCTTTTACTTAAAATATTTTTGATGTTCATGTGGTATTCTATGCCTTAATTAATGTTTCTAAAGATTCTAATGATGACAATCCAAACAGATTTATTTTTACAATATATAAATGAGTTAATGCAACCAGAAAAGTTCCAAGATTACTGTCCAAATGGGTTACAGGTTCAAGGAACAAACACAATTAAAAAAATCATTACTGGTGTGAGTGCCACTCAAGAGCTGGTTGATAAAGCGATCGCTCAAAACGCTGACGCTATATTAGTGCATCATGGTTACTTTTGGAAAGGAGAGTCTCAAGTAATAACGGGAATGAAATACAAACGAATCAAAGCATTACTTGATGCAAATGTTAATTTAATAGGTTACCACCTGCCTCTTGATTGCCATAAAGAGTTTGGCAATAACGTTCAACTAGCTAAATTAATGAACTGGAATGTTTTAGGCTCAATTGAAAGTGGTTTACAACAAGGCCTTGTATTAAAAGGGCAGTTAAATACACCTATGAATGCTAAAGCGTTAGCGAATCAGTTTGAGCAGCAGTTAAATTTCAAACCAATTATGATTGGTAGTGATGATAAAATGATAAAAGATGTGGTTTGGTGTACAGGAGCGGCGCAGAGTTATTTACAACACGCAATTGATGTGGGTGCAGATGCATTTATAACCGGTGAAATTAGTGAGAATACAGTACATAACGCCATTGAAAATAATATCCAATATTTTGCCTGTGGTCATCACGCAACTGAGCGATATGGTATTCAAGCTTTGGGAGAGCATTTAGCTGAGCGCTTTAATATTGAGCATGAATTTATAGATTGCCCCGTTCCTGTGTGAAAATGGTGCGTTTTGCGGCTAAAAAGAGTGAAAATGCTGCTAAAGTTACCTGTGTTCAAACATGAATTTCGTATATAATAATACTTTATAATTTGACATTCTTTAAGGTGTACTAGTGTCACAACAATATCAATCAGCAGACGTAATTTTAGTGGGCGCAGGTACTATGAGTACCACATTGGCGATGATTTTAGCGCAATTAGACCCAGAAATGAAAATCATAATTATTGAGCAATTAGGTGAAGTAGCCAAAGAAAGCTCAGACGGATGGAATAACGCAGGCACAGGCCACGCAGCTTACTGCGAATTAAATTATACGCCGCAACAAGATGACGGCTCAATTAATACATCAAAAGCGTTTGAAATTAACGCCGCTTTTGAAATGAGTTTACAATTTTGGTCCTATCTAGTGAATCAATCGATTTTACCGGAACCGACTAAATTCATTAATAATGCCCCTCATAAAAGTTTTGTATGGGGTGAAGAAAATGTTGAATTTCTACGTAAAAGGTACGAAGCATTAAGTGCTCATCCAATGTTCGCATTAATGAAATTCTCTGAAGATCCAACAGAGATAAAAAGTTGGATGCCTTTAGTGATGCAAGGCCGTG
>JALJPK010000006.1:35255-51498 GCA_022968985.1 Pseudomonadales bacterium
ACAATGGAAATAGGCTGTGATGTCGACTTTGGTTCGTTAACTAGAGAGATGATGAGGCATTTACAAACATTACCTAATGTTAGATTGTTACTGTCTCATTCAGTTGATAAATTAACTCAGTCTCGGGATAAAAAATGGGATGTAAGAGTTCAAAATAAAATTGAGAAACAATCTTATGATGTTACTGCCAAATTTGTATTTTTAGGTGCCGGTGGTGCAGCATTAACCATGTTACAAGAATCTGGAATTAAAGAGGCAAGCCAATATGGTGGGTTCCCTGTTAGTGGTCAGTGGTTAGTGTGTCATAAACCAGAAATAGTTGAGCAGCATTTTGCCAAAGTGTATGGTTTAGCTGCTGTAGGTGCGCCACCAATGAGTGTTCCGCATTTAGATACTCGTATTATAGATGGTCAAAAAGCATTGTTATTCGGGCCTTTTGCGGGCTTTACGACTAAATTTTTAAAAACCGGTTCAATCTTTGATTTGTTAATGTCTATTCGTCCTAAAAACATTGGGCCAATGTTGTCGGTTGCGCGTGATAATTTCGACTTAACCAAATATTTGGTTAAAGAAGTGCTGCAATCATTTGATAAACGTATTGAAACGTTAAAACATTATTACCCTGAGGCAGTTAAAGCTGACTGGGAGTTGGCTTATGCAGGTCAGCGCGTCCAGGTTATCAAAAAAGACTCAAAAACTGGGGGTAAATTACAGTTTGGTACTGAAGTGGTAATAAGTGAAGATAAAACAATAGCTGCGTTATTAGGTGCTTCACCGGGTGCTTCTGTAGCGGTAAAAGCCATGATGGAGATTGTTGAAACTTGTTTTACTACGCGTTTAGAGTCTGAACAATGGCAGTCTAAAATTAAAGAAATGGTTCCAAGTTATGGTCAGTCTTTAATTGATGATCATGAACTTTTAAAATCGACTCGTGAATATACGGTTGCAACTTTGAAAATTCTAGGTTAACTATTTTATAGCCACTCATTTATTGAATTGAGTGGCTTTTTTATTAACCTTTTTATTGACCATTTTTGTTATTAATCCTTATTAATCAATTAACTTATCTTTATATTCACATAAGTCTTCAATGATACAACTGCCGCATTTTGGTTTCCTGACAATACAAGTATAACGACCGTGTAATATTAACCAATGTTAGCCAGTGATAGGCATCCAGCAAAAATTCTTTTGCTATAAATTTAATTACGGCCACTCATTTAATCTTTTTATTGTCTTTTTTTGTTATTAATCCTTATTAATCAATTAACTTATCTTTATATTCACATAAGTCTTCAATTATACAACTACCGCATTTTGGTTTTCTAGCAACACAAGTATAACGACCATGTAATATTAACCAGTGGTGGGCATCCAACAAAAATTCTTTTGGTATAAATTTAATTAATTTATCTTCAACTTCCCTTACATCTTTACCTTTTGCTATCTTAGTTCGATTTGAAACTCTAAAGATATGGGTGTCAACTGCCATTACAGGGTGTTTAAAGTATGTATTTAAAACAACGTTAGCGGTTTTTCTGCCTACTCCAGGTAACGCTTCAAGATACTCTCGAGAATCAGGTACTTGGCTGTTGTGCTCTTGAATTAAAATTGAGCATGTTTTTATCGCGTTTGCCGCCTTTGAATTAAATAACCCAATCGTACGAATATATTGTTTTAATCCATCTACACCTAACGCCAGCATTTTCTCTGGAGTATTGGCAACTTTAAATAATTTGTCAGTTGCTATATTAACGCTTTTATCGGTTGCTTGAGCAGACAAAAGAACGGCGATAAGTAATTCAAAAACGTTAGAATAATTGAGTTCAGTTTTTGGATGTGGGTTTTCATTTCTTAAACGATCGAATATTTTAAATCGAATATCACGATTCATTTGATTATTCCTATCTAGTAAAAAGCTATTATAAATTTATTTTACCGATTTTAATATTTATGAAAAACATATTTTTACAAAAAATCAATTGTGATTTAGATGAAAAAGATCAAAATGTCAATGAATAGCTCTCAAAAACATAAAAAACAGTTAAATAACAGTACCTTAGGGCTGTTTTATTGCTAAATAAGCTGTCACAATGCTAAAAGTTGTGTAAATGAATCTACAAACCCTAAGAGGTTAAGTACCATGGCACTGACAAAAGCAGAATTAGCGGAAAGATTAAACGAAGAAGTGGGTTTAAATAAACGCGAAGCAAAAGACATCGTTGAATTGTTTTTTAATGAAATTCGAGATTCTTTAATTGAAAATCAACAAGTTAAATTATCAGGTTTTGGTAATTTTGATTTGCGTGATAAATCACAACGTCCAGGACGTAACCCTAAAACAGGGGAAGAAATTCCTATTAGCGCAAGGCGTGTAGTGACATTTCGTCCAGGGCAAAAACTAAAAGTTCAGGTAGAAAACTATGCAGGAAGCCCAGACGAATAACGAATTACCTGGCATACCAGAAAAAAGGCAATTCACAATTGGTGAAGTCGCTCAATTGTGTGCGGTTAAAACACATGTGTTGCGCTTTTGGGAAAAGGAGTTTTCTCAATTAGAACCTAATACACGAAGAGGTAATCGTCGTTATTATAACCATAAAGATGTTTTAGTGGTGCGTCAAATTCGTAGCCTTTTACATGAACAGGGGTTCACAATAATAGGTGCAAGAGCTCAACTTGCCAAGATGAATAATAAACATAAAAATAATTCTGAAGAATCGCATATAAATGACAATGAGATTTCTCAAATGTTAGCTGAACTAGAAGAAGTATTTGATATCCTTTCAAATTAAATAAAACTTTTAGATTGTACTGAAAGTTTTTTATTCCCCAAATAAGATTAAATTATGAATAAAGCGCCTGTGGGATTATGGTACATCCATATCTCTGCTTTAACGGTTGCTGGTACTGGTGTGTTCGCTAGATCAATCAATCTCCCTGCTTACCAATTGATTGCATGGCGTGCGTTATTTGCAAGCCTTGTTCTTTTTATTTTCATCAAACTATTCAAAAAAACTCAAAAAATGAGTATCCAAGAATGGAGTTGGATCATTGTATTAGGTATGGCGACTTGTTTTCATTGGGTGACATTTTTTCATGCGATGCAAATATCAGGGGTTGCAGTAGGCATGTTATCGTTATTTACTTTTCCAGTTATGATTGTACTCTTTGAGCCAATTATTAATAAAACAGCGTTTCATAAAAAAGATTTAGTCGCCGCCTTCGCAGTATTTGGTGGAATCGCTTTAATGATTCCAGAATTGGATTTAGATAATCAAACCACTCAAGGGGTTTTTTGGGGTGTGATTTCGGCATTTGTTTGGTCGTTTCGAAATATTTATTTCAAAAAGAAACTCAGTCATTTACCCAGTGATCAATCGATGATGTGGCAGTTAGTAGTGGTGGCTATATTGCTGTTACCTTTAAGCTCACCTGATGTATTTGAAGTGTCCAATAACGATTGGTTTTTATTGGTTGCTTTGGCTTTATTTTGTACTGCATTACCGCATACTTTATTATTAGCATCAATGAAAACGTTATCGGCAAAGACCTCGGGTTTAATTGCATGTTTGCAACCTGTGTACGGAACAATTTTTGCTATTTTTATTTTAAGTGAAGCACCTAATTGGCAAACAGTAGTGGGTGGTGTGTTTATTATTGGCGCGTCGGTTTTTGAAAGTTTAAGTGTTATCAATCAATCTAGAGCCCGCTGATGGGTTTTTTATCATTTAATATTGTCATTGTTATTGTCATTTATGACTTAATTATGGACTAATCATTTAATCCAAGATCAAATTCATCTATTTTCATTTCTGGTCCAGGTAATAAACTGCCAACTTCTTCCATTGCTAGTAATACTGGTGAGTAAATTAAACCTAACTCAGTGATTTGATAATGAACGGATGGAGGCACGGTAGGAGATCGGTATTTTACAATTAAGTTTTGGTCGCATAGTTGTTTTAATCGACGTGAGAGAATCTTAGGGCTGATATTATCCAAGTTATTGTGTTGGTTAATTACTTTTTCAATTTCATTATATCGTTTAGGTTCATTTATTAACTGAAATAGAATTTGCATATTCCATTTTTCTTGCACAATGATACTGCAAAGCCCAATGTGGTTGATGGATAAAATTGTTGATTGATTTTGATTTTGTATAATGTCCATTGTTGAGTTAATACAGTTTAGGATAGTTTCTTTAGGATAGTTTAATTTCACTTAAATGAATAAAAATATTAAGTATAAAGTAAGTAAAATTTTAAAAAGTGAAATAACTTTTATTGTTTATAAGTGAAATGTGTTTTAGTGCGCAATTTATTAGACCAGCACAGGGAGTATACTTGATGGGGCAAGAACAAAATCTCAAATAGAGTTTATTTACCCATTCTTTTTTGATCCTATATTATCCACAGCATTAATGGGGTTTTGTTGGGGTAATCATTAAAAATGTTGCTAAAACCATTATATGCTTTAAATGAATATTACTCAGTATTAGTTAAATTTAAGAAATTCGGATTAAGAGGTATAACTTTAAAAGCAGTGCACCTTATTAACATGCAGATCAAAAACATCATTTCAATGTCGTTTTTCGTTTTTATATGGATGCAGGTAATTTTGATGAAAATAAATCAGTTCGGATTTAAACAATGATTTAATAGGAGCAAGAGGTGAGTCAATTGTTGGCTTTTTTAGGGACATTAACTGACTTGATTCAAATTAAAATACTAGTAGCTGTGCGCTAAAACACATTATTAGTCCTAATCAATGAAAAAAGCGTGTAAATACAGTATATTACGCGCCTTTATATTTCTAGCTTGTCCAGTAATTTAATTAGTTAATACAAAATCTTAGGGATTCTTATGTCAGAAAAACTTCAAAAAATAATTGTACTCATCGTTGGTGCGCTGGCAATTATTTTTATTCTTTTTTCTTCCAGTCAATCAGCTAAAACAATAGATGATTCTTTTTGGCCGCAAAACAATGATTTAGATATCACTGCACAGGCAGGAGTCGATTTCCAATATTTCGAACAATGGCCTGAATTAGATGCTTATTATCCACTAGATGAAATATTAGAAAATAGAATTACACAGATAATGAGTTCGATGAGCCTTGAGCAAAAAATAGGTCAAATGATTCAAGTCAATATTAAAACGGAGTCTGCTGAAGAAGTTAATCAATTTAATGTTGGTAATTTAACCATAGATGTAAAAGAGCAGCCCGGAAGAGGCAGTAAAGCGAAGTTAAGTAATTGGCTACAAGCATTGGATGAATATTGGGTGGCTAATACATTTAATGCTGATGGATTAGAGCACTTTTATGTTAACGACACTTTAGATAATACATTCAAAAAAGAAAATCCAATCGCACCATTGTGGTTTGTGGATGCCATTCATGGTAATTCAAATGTTTTTGGTTCTGTTATTTTTCCGCATAATATTAATTTAGGTATGGCTAATGATCCGCTATTAGTTGAAAAAATAGGACAGGCAACTGCGTTACAAGTATTGGCGGCAGGCCAAAATGTAGCAATGGTTTCTTCACCTACAGTGGTTCGAGATGATCGTTGGGGGCGAGTATATGAGGGTTATTCAGAGCATCCAGAAATAAGTATGAATTTAACAGCGGCAATGATAAAAGGTTTGAATGCTGATAATGCTGGAGCTATTTCAGTCGCTTCAGGAGTAAAACACTATTTAGCTGCTGGAGATACTCATGGAGTTGACCGAGGTGACACTCAGCTATCGCAGGCTGAATTAATTTCGTTACATGCACAAAGTTATATGGCTGCTATTAAAAACGGTGTGCAAGTTATTGCTATAGGGCTTAATAGTGTGAATGGTGAAAAAAACCATGGCTCCAAATTTCTAATCCAAAATGTATTAAAAGATAAAATGAATTTTGATGGAATCGTCACAACAGATTGGCAAGGTGCCAGTTATGTTTTTGGCTGCTGGGAAGGTCGTTGTGCAAAAGCAATCAATGCGGGTATCGATGTTTTTTTAATTCCAACAACAAACTCCCAGGGCAGAATTGATAGGGTAGATAATTTTAAAACGTTTATCTGCACTACAATTAAGCAGGTTAAGAGCGGGAAAATTAAGTTAACAAGAATTGATGATGCGGTAAGGCGAGTGCTTAGAGTTAAAATACGCACAGGTGTATTCGACGCACCTAAACCCTCATTAAGGGATTATGCTGGTGATAAACAGTTATTGGATAACCCTAACGTTAGAGCGCTAGCACGTGAAGTGGTGGCAAAGTCGTTAGTATTATTAAAAAATGATCGTAATATTTTACCATTAAATAGATATACTCATATATTGATAGCTGGCGATGGTGTGCAGCAAATAAAAAGTGCAACCGGTGGTTATTCAATGGGGTATAACAGTGCAGGTGGTGATTCTAAGTATCCAGCGGGTATTAAATTTATTAATCAAATTAAACAAGTTGCACAAAATGTGACTTATAAAAATTCTAAAATACTAGGACGAATGACTGAAGAAAAATTTGATCCATATGATGTGATTGTATTGATGTTAAAGGAGCCTATTTACGCGGGTATTAGTGGAGATATTAATACGTTAGATTTTTCAAAGTTATATGCCAAACAATTTGAATTATTTGAAAAATTACAACAAACAGGTAAACCTTTGATTGTATTGTATTTTGGTGGCCGACCTTTGTATATGAATCCAATACTTAATCAAAGTGATGCATTTGTGGCTGTATGGTATCCCGGTACAGAAGTTTCCGGAGTGACTGATGTGATATTTAGAAATGACAAAAATGAAATCAACAAGGATTTTACTGGTAAACTTTCGTTTTCATGGCCTAAAACACCCTGTCAATTTGAAAATAATATAGGGCAATTTAATTATGATCCGTTATTTAAATTTGGATTTGGATTAACTTATCAAGATTTTAATGTTTGGCAGCCATTAGCTGATGGCTCCAAAGATTGTGAACAATAGGAAATCATTATGAATATTAATAAAACATTAAAACATCGTTATGAGCCTTCTTTATTTATATCGCCTTTTTTAGTTATATTTTTTGCACTTAATTTTTATCCGTTGTTGGTGTCATTATTCATATCTTTAAATGAATGGAAGATGGGATCTGAATTAGCATTTGAAAATATGACGTTTGATCCTGTTTTTAATTATAATATCGCAATCACTCACCCATTAATCAAAGAAGCGTTAATTAATACTACTTTGGTTGCATTGAGTTCTGTAGTTATTGTGCATACGTTAGCTTTGGTTTTTAGTAAATTAATTTTGAGTAGTTTTAATTGGTTACAAGGTTTGTTATTAGTGATGTTGTTCGCGCCATTTATTTTAAGTGAGACCAGTTTGGCTGATTCATATATTAATGGGTTTTGGTCATTTAGAGGCTGGGTTGAAGCGAATAAAAATGCGGAACACACTTTTTTGTTTGGTAAGTTAATGCATGATTATTTGCCAACAATTACTGCATGGTTTTGGTCGGTTATGTATAATCGTCACCCAGCCATGTATGTTGTTTTTGTGTTGTCAGTAAAATATATTGGATTTTTTACTTTGGTTTATACAATGGTATTACGAACCGTATCGCAAGACATTAAAGATGCTGCTTTTTTAGAAGGGGCCGGTAACTTACGAGTGTTTTTTCAAATAGAGATACCAAGTATTCGAGCAATGTTATTGGCAATGTTGGTTTTATCTTTTATCTTTTTTGTTCAATCAAGTGATGTATCTGTCTATTTAAAAAACCATCGAAATGGTTTGGATATTGGAGTCACTTATTTTAGTTTGATGATGAAAATGTTAAATGAGCAGGAGTTTGGCCCCGCTGCCTCATTAAGTTGGGTGTTTATTTCTACCTTGGTGAGTCTAGCAATATTGATAATTGTATTCATTAGAAGAAAATTAATAGTTAGTAAATTAATGGCTTTAATAGTGATTATCAAACACTTGAATAGACAAAAGATTAAATCGTATTTAAATAATGTGTTAGGTGGGAGCAAATTATGAATATTAAACTAGTGATTCCTCGATTAATTTCTACTGCTCTTATTTTAACCATTGCCTATTTTATGATATTGCCGATGTATGACATTATCAAAGCGTCGTTCAAAATGCAGAATTATTTAGAGTCAGTTAATGGAAATAATTATGGGCTGCAATATGCGTTTTTGCAATTAATGTCTATTCAGCCTTTTTTTGAAAATATTTGGATGAGTTTTCGAATATCTATTTTCTGTGCGTTAACCAGTGCCTTTTTCTGTACCACGGTAGCGTATGGTTTGGTTATGTATCAATTTAAATTTAAAAGTATGGTTTTGGTTTTATTGATATTGATGTTACTGATGCCAGAAGGATTAAAAATTATTCCATTCTATTTAGTATTAGATCAAATGGGTTTAATTGGCAAAGAAAGTACTTTATGGGTGCCCTTTACGATACCGGCTTTAAGTGTATTTATTATTAGACAGTATATTATTACAACAATTAGAATGGATACAGTCGAAGCGGGTAGAATTGAAGGGGCTTCTGAGTGGTTGATTTTTAGAAAAATTGTAGTGCCATTATTAATGCCTGCACTAATTGTTGTATTAGTTATTCAATTTGCATTTATGTGGAATCAATTTGATTTAGCATTTTTCACATTGGATGATACTGCCGTACAACCAATTACTGTGATTGGAAGAAGAGATGAATTACCGCCAATAATTTATGCTGTTTCAAGTTTTTTCCCGTTATTGATTTTATTATTAGGTTCAAAATATATTATCCGATTTGTGGATAGTGCTTTTTGATAGTTTCTTAAAAGTAACTACCCAAATACTGTGTTTTTACATTTGGGTGGTTTGTTTGTATTAAGTCTCAGTTATCACGTCTATTACCTTATAAAACTTACCTTCTAAAAATTACCTTCTAAAAATTAGAATTTTTGAATAAATATAAAATCTAACTTAGCCAGTTATTTACTTAATACTGTTTTGGAATTCTGTTAATTATTAAACCAAGTTGATTAAGTTAAAAATTGGTTGAGTCTTTATTTATAGTAATTGTCAAAACTCCTTTTTAATTGATCTATAACAGCTTAGGTGGCAATGGTGGTGCTTTAAATAATAAAAATGCTATTTGATATGAAAAATGAGATTCAATAACAAGTTAAACATTGTTATATAACAAAGTTTAACTGTCTAATATTTTGATTCTTTAAAATCATTTATCCTTTAAAGCTTATTAAAAAGTAGTCATTAAGTTGGATGTGTAGTTGTTATTAAGTATTTGATTGTTGGTGGGCAAAGATGAAATAGCAGAATTTCTGTGATGGGGTAAGTTATTAAACAGCAGGGTAAATAGTTTACCCTGCTTGCTCAAATAATTAGAAACGAACACCTAAAGATATTGTAATTGGTTGTATTGATGCAACAATACCTTGTTCACTTTTAGTTGTATAATCAGAATCTATTTCTGAAAACATTGAGTAATCGTAAGTATCATAATGTGCGGCATTTCTAAATTCATAAGTAGCTTCGATAACAAATATGTTTAAATTTACTCCAATTCCAACGGGGATATAAAACTCTTCAAATTTAGTATTGTCTAGTTCTTCAATATAATAACCCACTCCAGTAAACAGAAATAATCCTTTCCCATCCATATTGAGGCCAGTCAAAAATTCAGCGTTAATGCCTTCGATAGGTGTATCGATATGGCAACCTAATTTCGTTTTTGCATTTTCAATTTTACAGCTCTCAAGTCGGTGATAACTTAAGGATATGGCAGTAAATGGAGAGTAGATGTATTTTAAATTGATTGATTGGCCTTCAATAATGAAATTTTCAGTCACGTTACTTTTGTCTGAGTTTTTTTCATAATTAATAGCACCTTGACTAAATGATTTGCCATATGTGAATTGAACCGCAGGGCCATCTGCCAAGCTGAATGTTGATATTAGTGTTGATATACAGATAAATATAACTTTAACTGGTAAATTCATGTTTTAGTCCTTTTGGCAATATGCCGTAACTTTAAACGAGTAAAAATTATAGAGTAATATTTAAACAAAGACAGCTCTCATTCGTATCCCAAATGAATAGCGTATGTAGTTATGAGAATTAAGTCGTACTTTTCTTAGGTGCAAAATTAATTAAACTGGTGCATGATGTTTAATTGCTATTAATTCAGAGGTGAGTATGGAACTTGAACGGACATTAAGTATTATCAAACCCAATGCAGTTAAAGAAAATCATATTGGTGAAATTATTACATTATTTGAACAAAATGATTTAAAAGTTAAGCAATTAAGGATGATTAAGTTAGATAAACATATCGCGACGCAATTCTATAACGAACATATTGGAAAAGGTTTTTTTCAAGAGTTGTTAGATTTTATGCTGTCGGGTGAGGTTGTAGTGCTTATGTTAGAAGGCGAGGGGGCAATAGCACGTTATAGAACATTGATGGGGGCTACGAATCCAAATAATGCCGATGAAGGGACTTTAAGGGCACTATTTGGCAGTAAATCGGATCTTACTCAAAATGCAGTGCATGGTTCGGATTGTGTGGCGTCTGCTAAAAGAGAATTAGGGTTATTCTTTTAGGTTGCTCTTTTAAGTTGCTCTTTTAAGTTATTCTTTTAAGTTATTGTTGATAAAATCTAAATAATTCAGTGCTGGAGAATCATCGTATTCAACGATTGATTTTTTGGCCAGATTATAACGATAACAAAATACTTCAAACCAGTGTTGTAAGTGTTGTGCGCTTTGCTCTTTTCCTGCTGATTTTAATACTCTAGCTGCAACCTCGGCTGTTGCTAATTGTCCTGCTTTTTTTGATTGTCTTAAAATATAATTTGAATTGTTATAATCAATAATCTGTTCGTTTAAAATATCGGGTGCCATCGAAATCATTGGTATATTATGTAGTACTGTGCTTTTTCGAAACATTCTTGCCGCTTCTCGCCACGTGCCATCTAATAAAATAAATAGCGGTATTTTATTGTCTGCAATTATTAATGGATTTTTAATGGGAATAGGTTCGAATACAACTTGGTTGTCAGTCGCGTAATCTTTAGGAAATATTATATAAGGTTGGTACTTATCATTTTTAAGAAGTTCTAAGAAATTGTTATCTGGATTGGTGCGTGAATATATAAAAGCATAGGTGTCTTTAAATACATCGGCAATGAGTTTTCCAGTATTTGATGGTTTTAATATTTCGCTGTCTTTCATTAATAAACAAAACGCTACTTTGGCGTTATTTGTTTTTTGTAGTTCGCAAATACAATGAGGTCTAGATATTTGACAAGTAGGGCAACGATCCATATTTTCACCGCGACGGGGAATAGAACGTTTAACAAGAGAAAGTCTATATTGGAAAAGTGTTTTGAAATTTGACATAAGGATTATACAAAAGAAGGGGGTTTAAAATGGCTCCTCGAGCTGGACTCGAACCAGCGACCAATAGATTAACAGTCTACTGCTCTACCAACTGAGCTATCGAGGAACATTTTAAAATCACATTAACAAACTTAACCATTTATGGTGAAATGGTCGGAATAGTAGGATTCGAACCTACGACCCTCTGGTCCCAAACCAGATGCGCTACCAGGCTGCGCTATATTCCGGGAATATCAATGTCGTTAACAAAATGGCTCCTTGAGCTGGACTCGAACCAGCGACCAATAGATTAACAGTCTACTGCTCTACCAACTGAGCTATCAAGGACTATCTTGTCAACGAGGCGAATAATAGAGAAAAGCTTGGCATGAGTCAAGCGTAATATATTGTTTTTTATAAGTTTTTTCCTTTTTTAGGGAAAAAAAAGCAAGGTTGATTAAAAAGAAAACAAGTTGCTTAAAATAAAATCAATCTAGGCACAGAAATTGGATTGTTGACGATATATAAACAAATTTTGTCAAAAAGACGGAGAATGAAAAATGACTATTGAATTAATTGATTCCCTAGTAAAAATCTTAATTGGTGTTGTTGTTAGTGGTGCATTGTATTTAATCATTAGTAAAAAGAAGGATAAACCCTTTAATCTTGGGTTGACCGAGCTAAACGCTAAGCGTGAGCAACTCGAATATGTTGCCCGAAAAGTAGGTAATGTGCATTACATCTACCAGCAGTATATTGCTTTGGTGATTGAATTTACTCGATACGGCAAATCATGGCCACAGGCTAGGCGTGACGAATTAAATAAAATGACACGAGAGTTAGTAGAAGCGTTTGTACAATTAACTGACGCAGAAAGTACCTTATTATTGTTGGGTGAGAAGAAACTTGAGCGTGCACTTAGAAGTTATGGTGCCAAAATTGTGTCAATTAGGCGTTTGGTCTATTCTGAAAGAGTCAGTTTTACTGGTGAGGAGTTGGTGCAAATAGAAGAGTCTAAAAAAGATATCGCGCAGTTAAAGGAAACATTTTTTGACACATTAAGCGATCGCTACAATCCGCGTAAAACATTAAAGTTTGCAACAAATAATTAAGAAGTATAAGAAAGGTGTGATTGATGATAATTAATAATAATTTAATGGGTTATAAAAATATGGCCACAATAAAAAAGAAATGCAAACGATGTTCACAAATACGTGGTTATGGTTGGGTAACGCTGGCCTGTATGTTAATTATGTATGTGTCGATGAAGTTATAATGTTTTGTTAATCAATAAATGGGTGAGTCCTTCACCCATTTAATTTTTTTTAAATGTCTTTTGATGTCCTTTTCTTGTATTTTAAATTATTTTAGCTCAACCCATTTGTCATATTGAATCAAATACAGCACTTTTTTGACTTTTTTATAGCCCAGCATTTGAATTAATTGCGCGTAATTATCTAATTGTGCCTGATAAGTTTCAATTTGTTGTTGTATAAAACTTTTCTCATCTTGATCTTGTTGGTTTTTGCTTGATTTATAATCAATTACCCAAGCTTGATTGTTTTTATCGACCACAAATACATCAAGAATATAATCTTTGGCTTGTTTGTTTTTAAATTGACGGCTAATTTCGTACTCACAATGTTTAGTGGGTTGGGCTTCAATCCATTTAATGTGTTTGCTATTAACTAGGGTATTAATGGATGTCTTACAAGTGCTTAATGCTCGATTAACCTGTTGTGTAGTGAGTCCTAAATTAAACAATTGAACGCTATAGAAGGCTTTTCTTTGATCAAAGGTTTTTTCGCTATAAGATTGGGTGCCTTGAGTAATAATTTGCTCTAAGCAACTATGTAAAAAAGTACCAACATGGGCAGAGTAGGAAGTGTTGGTTAGCTCAGGCCAGTTAAATGGATGTCCGTCTTGTTCAATTAAATCATCTAATTGAGTTCGGTAGACTTGTAAGGGTTCTTGCTGGTGGATTTTTAGCGACTGCCAATCCTCAATTAATACAGTTTGTGTTTTTATTAATTCCTCTTCTGAATTAGAGGTAGAAGCAGAAATTTGACTATTTGAAAGACTCATACAATCAGAAGTTTCATTTAATAAAACACATTGTTGTTTAACCTCATTCCATAATAAATTAAAGAACGAACCTGCTCGAGGCACGGCCCAAATTTCTTTGTCTGTATCAAAGTGCGATTGACCATAAAGCGACAGCGATTTTTTGGCGCGTGTGGCTGCTACGTATAATAACCTGCTTAATTCAAGTGTCGTTTTTTGTTTTTTGATGTTTGATATGTAGTTATATTGTCCTGATGCCGTTTTAGGGTTACTACTGCTTTCAATCGGCGCTAATAATAACTGACTGTCATTGTCTACCAAACGTTCTTCCCATAATAAAAGTTGTTTGCCATCACGCATCCCAGTTTTTTGTAATTGAATTAAATACACGTGATCAAATTGTAAACCTTTTGATTTGTGGATTGTCATTAGCTGAATATTGGCGGGTTTGCTTGAGTTGGCAAATAACGCATTAACTGCATTGGTTAAAATTTGCGGTTCTGATTGTATTTGGCTGGCTTCAAATTTTTGTAAAAGTGTAATATAAGCTTGAAACGCTTCTTGGTTTTGTGCAGTTTGTAAATGTGAGCCACCTAATTGATACCAAGTTTGTTCAATCCATTGATTTAAAGGTAAACGTAAAACTTGCTTAAGGTTTTGTTCAATCGTATTTAAAAAGCGTTCATACTTTTTATTAGGGTGCTCAGCCAGCCAGCTTTTAAAACTTAATAATACAGTTGCTTGTTTTTGTTGTTCAATGGCTTCAATTTCAGGAAAAGACAAACCTAAAAGAGATGACTGTAACAGTCCTGACCAATTTAAACGATTACCTAAATGCAATAAACTTAAAGTTAAGTGCAATATATCATTGATAATAGGTAGGTTATTTAAAGGCACTAAATCCAATGCCTGAAAATCCATTTTCTGTTGATTAAATATATTAATCACTTCAATTAAATGTTTTTTCGAGCGTACTAAAATAGAAAACGTAGCATCTGGATCCGATTTTTGTTTGTCTAGAATGTCGTAAGTCACATGTAAAGCTTCTAAATGAGTGGGGTCGAAATGCTCTGATTGATTTTCAATCAAATACGTTTTTGTAAATAACCCGTCAATAGGTGCTTTAGTACTATCTGCTAAAGAATATTTAACCGCTGCTTTTGCAACGTTATTTTTAACTGGGAAAATATTACTGAAACATTGATTAAACCAAGTGACTAAATTTTGTTGTGATCTAAAATTGGCAGTTAAACTTTCTTTTTGAAGTTTGATTTCACCAATACCACTTTGTGCGGTATGCAAAAATAAACTGACATTCGCACCTCGAAACGCATAAATAGATTGCATCGCATCGCCTACACAAAACACGGTTTTACCCGATGCTTTGTCCCAGTTTTGAGTCAGGTTTTTAATTAAATCCACCTGTGCTGAAGACGTATCTTGAAATTCATCTATTAATAAATGCGATAATTGATAATCTAATGACTGAGCCAGTTGAGTAGGGGCGTCGTCAAACCCAAGTGCTTGTCTTGCTTTTATGCTGACTTCTTGATGATCCACTTTGCCATTTTGTTTAAATACTATAATTAACTGCGCGTATAAAATAGGTAATAAATGCAACATGGCTTGTATGATTTCGTTTTGAGATTCTGAATAAACGTCATCAGGTATTGTTTTTATTTCAATTAATTGTTCAACTAAGTCTGGGTAATCAACTAATGATTTGATGATTAATATTGCGCTGTCTTTTTGTGCTTTGTTTTCTTTGCCTGCTGCAAAGCCATTTTTAACTGTAAGGGATTTTCTTAAAGTTAATGAGGCTGTAAAAGCAAAATCGAGTATCAATTTTAAACTGTTTAATTGTTTGAAACTAAAAGGATAAGAAAAATCATATTCTTTATAGATGTCTTCAATTTGAATGTTGTCATCTTTTAATACACGTTTATTAAATTCACCAATACAAGCGTTTTCATAAAGTGTTTGCCAAATATCACTTGATGCGCTGTGTTGTAATTGAGAAAGTTGTGCTTCAATCACTTTACTGAAACTTTTTTCGAAATAACTTTGATAGTCATCAAAGTTACTTTGTTCATGCATGATTGGTATTTTGCCTAACCATTGTTCACGTGTGTTTAAAAAATCACAAAGCAGAGTTTCAAGTTTAATATACTGATTGTCTAAATGTTTTAAAATCGTAATTAAATGAAGACTCCAAGCAGGCGGATTTTTTTGATTTAATTGAGCGATTAATTGTTTGGCCGCACTTAAATACAATTGTGACGAATCGTCGTCACGTGCGATGTTGGCACCAAAACCCGATGCAAAGGGTAAATTTTGGGTCAAAATAGAATTTAAACTATCAAAAGTGACAATACTTAAACGATTTGGGTTTTTTTCTAACTGCCAATTAAATAGATCATTATTCACTAATGCTTTTTTGGCTAGCTCCCAACTTAATTGTTTATGCGGTTCATCAGGTTTGGGTAAATTTGCACTGTGTAATGCGCTGATAACTCGCTCTTTCATTTCCGCAACGGCTTTTCGTGTAAAAGTAATCGCCCAAATTTCCTCAGGGCGTTTAACCATACTTAATAGTTTTAAATAACGCTGAGTTAATAACTCGGTTTTACCAGAACCTGCCGGTGCTTCACATAAAATTGATGTGGTGCAGTCTAAGCTATTGTCTCTTGCTTGTTGATCCGGTGTTATAAATGGACTATTCATTGTTATCTCCTTGTGCGCTTGTTTGTGCTGTAGTTTGTGTTGTAGTTGGTGCTGTAGTTGGTTCTAACGGTTGTT
>JALJPK010000006.1:51508-73619 GCA_022968985.1 Pseudomonadales bacterium
ACAATACATGCATAAATCACAAGGTTGGCTCGGATGATGGCCTTCGCTTATTTTATTAATGGATTGTTCGATGTTGTCTTTCCAGAAATTTAAACTTTCATCAAAGTTTTGTTTTTGCATCCATTTGGTTTTTTTATCTTCATATAACTCTTCAATACTATTTAAACCCTGGGCAATTTCAATCAAATTATCTTTTTGAATACCTTGATAGGTTTTATTGGTTTGTAGATCAGTGGGATTAATTTTTGCAAATCCAATGCCTGCTATTTTCGAAGGTTGTGTTTCACTTAACGTGTAAATAGGCAACTGCGGATCTTTAAGTGGATCAGTAAACCATTGTTTGATCTCTGTTTTACCGGATTTGTAATCCCAATAAAATAACGATCCATCTTTTAATTGATCGATGCGATCAATACTCATTTTAAGTTGGATGTTACCAATTTCTAATGTACGTCTGGCTTCTAATGCATGAATGCTAAAGTCGCCGCGTTGTTTTTCTGCTTGTAAAAATAACAAGATTAAAGATTGCAGATATTCATATTCCAAATTAATAATGGTTTGTGACAATGGTGCAATTTTTTTACGATTAAACTCATCCAAACATTCCATCAACATAGGGTTTAGACTTTCTAATAATTCAGTGTTATCCATTTCTAAAAGTTTTGTTTGGTTGTTGGTTATACGATAAAACTTTTCTAAACAATTATGAATAATATTGCCACGCTCAAACGCAAGAATACCCGTAGTTGCCACATTTAAAGCATCCACTTTGGTCCGATATTGCATAAATGCTTTAAAAGGGCATTGGTTAAAGGTTTTAATATAATAAGTAGAACCAGGTAATGCGGTGATTTTATCTGGTTTAAATACACTAGTTTGATCCCATGTGCGTAATTCAATATCTTTTTGGCTGTCTAAAATAGTTTGATCTAATGTTTTGTTAGTTTTTAGTGCGTCTGTTATTTTCCAATCAGGCAATAATTGGCTGGGTAAAATTGGTTGTCCATCTTTTGTGGTACTGACACTAAAAGTGACATCATTTGCTATGCCTGCTAACGCCTGTGTTAATTCTTGGGTGTAGTTTAATTCTCGTTCCATCGAACAATGCGGTAAATTATATTTTTGTTGTAAAACTTGCGGTAAAAATGGATGGTTTGTAGCGAAACTTGGCCATGATGTTTGATCCATTTGTAATATCCAAGCTTTATCAAAACTTAAACCTTTTGCTTCTAATGTGCCCATTACTTGTAAACGAGAGTGAGGCGACTGAGCATGAAAAGACGTACTATTAATAATTTGATTTATTAAACTTAAGGCTTGTCCTATTGTTATCTCATCCATTAAATCATCAAATAAAGATAATTCGTGTAAGCATGTTGGCCAATGTTTCACCTGTTGATGCTCTAATGAGGTTAATACTCGTGCGCCTGGCCAATTTAAGCATGTAAGTTGCTGCGCAAAGTGTTGTGACCATTTAGAGGGTTTTTTGGACTCATAGATCTCAAGATTAAAAAAAGCATCAAAGCGTATTTTTAATGCTTGTAACTCAGGGAAGCGATTTAGAAAATATAACCATTGTTGTTTGCTTAATTGATGAATGTTTTCATCACGTAATTTTGCTTCACATAAAGCTTGTAAATGTTCGTTTTGGTTTGATGTTTGAGTGTCTTTGTTGCCCTGTTCTTCGTTAGTTTCGTTAGTTTCGTTAGTTTCGTTAGTTTCGTTAGTTTCGTTGTTATCACCTTCATTAACGACTGCAAAAAATGGGCTTAATAGAAATTGGCTTAAACTATTAAAATCAATATTCACAATATTTAAACTTAATGCATTTAAAGCCGATTTTATAATGGGTGCTTGCGCTAGCATTGTTGAGGCGGTGATATTAAAGTCGTCGATGCTGATATCGTGATCGGTTGAGTTAGTTAAAAAACACACTTCAAACCCACTATTAATGACGTGCTCAATTTTGTTTTTAAGGTTGGCTAAATCGTGAACAATTAATGCCACAGTTTTATCGGGATGTTTACACATGAATTGATAAACATCGTTTATCATTTCTTCAATTTCATGTTCTAAATCATCGCAGGCAATAATTTTTTGATTAGTTGACTCAATTCTTATTAATGGCTTTTTATCAAAACCAACGCCATTTTCTGCAAAATACTCAAAGATGTTTGTCCAAATTTGTGGGATTTGATCCAAATCATAGGTGGTGATTTTTTCAGGCAGGGTTAATTGCTGCGCTTTAAACGCTGCTAAAATTAAAGGAGTTTTTTGTGAGGCACAAATAGCATTTAGGCTGCTTAATTTTTGCTCGAACAATGCTTTGAATTTTAAATAAATGACGTATTTTTCTTCGTCAGAGTACAGCTCAGGCTCATCAGGCACACAATACTGCGCTTCTAAATCAAATGCTTTTGCACAAAGTTTAGCTGTTTGATTGATATTTAATATGTCGGGTTCACAAATTGTGATGATGTCTTGCCAGATATACTCAATTTGACTGGGTTTTAATATTCGTTTACAGGCAGGTAAAAATTCACCAGATCTTAAAAGTTGGTCCCAAAGCATGCTTTCATAATTGCCAAGAGAATAAGCAACAATCTTTTGAGTAACAAATGCGTTGGATTGTTTGCTTGGTTTTGAAAATTCACGGGCTAATCGATTGTTGGGAGTTAAAAATAATGATTGGTCTGTACTTTGACCAATGTATTGATCAATGCTTTGGTTATTGTTAGGGGTTGGCTCAATCTCTTTGTCACTTGATTGAAATAAATCCTGTTGCGGTATTGATGAAGTCATGGGCACCGGATAAATCAAAAAAGATTAACCGATGCCTTTTGTTTTAGCAAGAAAGAGTAGCAAGAGCAGTAGCAAGCAGTGGTAAAAGCGATATGCCACCGCCATTAAACTTAATGTAAACCAATGCCTAATGAATACATGATACCTAAGCCTAATAAAAGTGAGGCCAAAAATCAGTTGCAGTCAATATATTTAATGTAAACCAATGCCTAATGAATACATGATACCTAAACCTAATAAAAGAGAGGCCAAAAATGGGTGCATAATACGAGATGGGATTCTTGTTGAAAGCTTAGCGCCTAAAATAACCATTGGAATAGATCCAATAATTAATGAAATTAGAAGGCTCCAATCAACGTGACCTAATGAATAATGAAACATACCGGCTATAAAAGTAAGTGGTACTGCGTGAGCGATGTCGGATCCAACCACTTCTTTGGGTAATAAAATAGGGAACAATACCATTAATATAGCGGTGCCTAATGCACCAGCGCCTACTGATGAAAGTGTGACAAATGAGCCTACAAATAATCCAAGTGCAATGGTTAAAATAAGTTGAGTGCGTGGAGATAGGTTTTGTTTAACTGAGAGTTGTTTTAAATGCGGTCTGAAAAACAATACTAAAGCGGTAATCACAAGCATGATACCTAACGCTTTAGTTAAAATATCGGTGTAATCAACGTGTTCAAATTGTCGTAATATTAAAAAAGTAATAATGGAGCCTGGGATTGAACCCGATGCTAATTTGGCTACTACATCCCATTTCACATGCCCTTGGCGAGCATGAGTGACCATACCTGAACCTTTGGTTATCGCTGCGTAAAAAAGGTCGGTGCCTATGGCAATCTTTGAAGGGATACCCAGTAAAATTAAAATAGGGGTCATTAATGCGCCACCGCCTACACCAGTAATGCCAACAATAACACCAACCATGGCGCCGAAGAAAATAAAATTCAAATGGGACAGGATAAACTCAAATACAAACACAAATACAACTCACAAAATGGATGATGATGGAATAAAGGTGGTAAATTTAATGATTTATCTTTATTCTTTAAAGTAATATTTTCTTCTATTTTTATAACAATAAACAAAATTAGATCGAGATGTCTTATTAAATGGCGCTTTGCGGCCATTTTGGTGTTTAGAAATCGATTCAATCAAGGGATAAATAAATGAAACTGCAGCAACTTAAATACATATGGGAAGTCGCTCATCATGATTTAAACGTTTCAGCAACGGCTCAAGTCTTATATACCTCACAACCGGGTATCAGTAAGCAAATCCGTTTATTGGAAGATGAATTAGGTATTGAAATTTTTGCCCGAAGCGGTAAACATTTAACTAGAATCACCCCAGCGGGTGAGGCGGTACTTAAAATTGCTGGTGAAGTATTACGAAAAATTGAGTCAATCAAGCAGGTTGCACAAGAATTTAGTGATGATAAACGCGGCTCTTTAACCATTGCTACTACTCATACTCAAGCACGTTATGCATTACCGCCTATTATTGATCATTTTATTAAAGATTATCCCAATGTGTCATTGCATATGCATCAAGGTACCCCGGTTCAAATTGCTGAAATGGCAGCCGACGGAACAGTGGATATTGCGATTGCGACTGAAGGCATGGAATTATTTAATGATTTAGTAATGATGCCTTGTTATCGTTGGAATCGCTCAATTATAGTGCCAAAAGAGCATCCTTTAGCACAAAAGTCGACAATCACATTAGAAGATGTCGCTGAGTTTTCACTGGTGACTTATGTATTTGGTTTCACAGGGCGCTCAACCTTGGACGATGCTTTTTTTGCTAAAGGTTTAACCCCTAAGGTAGTGTTTACAGCAGCCGATGCCGACGTAATTAAAACCTATGTGCGTTTAGGTTTAGGTGTAGGGATTGTGGCGCATATGGCCCATGACCCAGTGGTAGACAGTGATTTAGTTGCTATTGATGCCAGTCATTTATTTAAAGCCAGTATTACAAGTATTGGTATTCGTAAAGGTACATTTATACGTGGATTTATGTATAAATTTATTGAATCGTTTGCGCCGCATTTAGATAAAGAGACCGTTAATAAAGCGATGAATATCGCCAATAAACAAGAGTTGGAAGAATTATTTAAAGATGTGCCTTTACCTACATTTTAAAAATAATAAGTAAACGATAAAAGCCTCAATTGAGGCTTTTTTTATGGATAAGTATATAAATTACTTTAGCTGGTTTAATATCCAGCGAGTTAACAAACCAACTGGGCGGCCGGTTGCTTTGGCTACTTTTCCTGAATCCCAGCCAGAGCCTGCTATATCTAAATGCGCCCAAGTGAACTTACCAGCAAATTGTTTTAAGAACATAGCGGCTGTTATTGATCCACCAGCACGACCAGCAGTGCCTGTATTTCTTAAGTCCCCATAACCCGATTTAACTTCAGCTTCGTAATCGTCCCATAACGGCATTGGCCAAACACGATCCCAGCTTTGTAATCCGGCCTCAACAATTTGGGCACACAAATCATCATTGTTAGAGTAAACTGCACTTGGGTGGTGACCTAAAGCAACAATACAAGCCCCAGTTAGAGTGGCAACATCAATAACCGCTCTTGGCTTAAAACGCTCAGTATAAGTTAATGCGTCAGCCAATATCATACGGCCTTCAGCATCGGTATTAAAAATCTCAATGGTTTGACCACTCATACTTGTCACTACGTCACCAGGTTTGGTTGCATTACCTGCTGGCATGTTTTCAACGGCTGCTACCACCACTACTAAATTGAGTTTTGGTTGAAGCTCAGCGATGGCTGCAAACGTTCCAATGACACTGCCGGCACCTAACATGTCGTATTTCATTTCATCCATCATGGCGCCAGGTTTTAAACTGATGCCGCCGCTATCAAATGTCACACCTTTGCCCACTAAAGCTAATGGTGCTTCATCAGCGTTACCTTTGTATTGTAATGCGATTAATTTTGGTTTCTCAATGCTGCCTTTTGAGACACTTAATAATGAACCCATACCTAACTTTTGCATTTGTGCTTCTTCTAATATTTCAACAGTGCAGTTGTCGTATTGATCTGCTAATGCTTGGCATTGATCGGCCAAATAGGTAGGGGTACAAATATTGGGTGGTAAATTACCTAATTCTTTGGTGATGTTAGCCCCATGGGCTGTGGCTTTGCCTTCATTAATAGATTGCTCTAATTCTTTAGCGCCTACAAATGAAATGGTGTCTAACTTAATGATTGTTTTTGATTTGCTTAGAGTTCGGTTGTATTCATACAATGCTTGTAGACTTAATTGGGTCGCTTGTTCAACCCCCCATGCTATATCTCGGTTTGCAGGTAAAACTGTTGTTATGTCTAATTGAATACACACTTCTTTGGTTTTAACAAAATTAATGAATGCGGTGATAACTTGTTTGAATTGAATCTCTTTAAACTTGTCTTTTTTACCACAACCGACCACGATGGTGGCGCTTTTTTCAGTGTAAAACGGTGTAATACTCGCCAAACTCAAATCTAAGCGTGATTGATCCGCTAATTGAATGAATTGCGCTTTATTTTCGGTTTGTTCAAACGCACTTTGGTAATCATCATCAAATGCAAAAGTGATTACAGTGTATAAATTCGGTTCAAGTTGTTTTGATAGCTGTATATTCATTAAAATTCCAAGTTTGTCGAGTTTATAAAGTAGTGGATATAATCAGCACTGGTTAATAGGGCAATTTCTGTTAATGTTTGCACTGATATTAGTTGTGTTAATTTAGTTGTATCATTATAGACGCTGTTTAATGGCTGTCGTCGTTAATTTTTATTTTATAGTAATTTATAGATAAAACCACCTATCTATGGAATCATTAAATATAATTGTTCTTTTTATTATTCTTCTTATAGTTGTTATTAAAGTTAGGTAATTACGTGATTCTTTTTCGATATATATCTAAACAAATATTATTACCGTTTATTTTAATCCTTATTGTGTTGCTTTTAATCATGATTAGCTTGTCACTAACTAAGTTATTAAGTGATCCGTTAGTGGCCATCGCTGGGTTTAAATTTTTATTGTTAAGTGTGTTGTATAAGATTCCTGGAATCTTGTATGAAGTTATGCCTATTGCATTCTTTTTGGCCACCTTTATGGGGATAGGCCGTATGTATATGGATATTGAAATGCATGTTTTATTTTCTTGTGGTATCAGCAAAAAGAAAATATTTGTGTATACATTGATTCCTACTTTTATTGTGATGTTAATGGCCTCAGTAAGTGAAAATGTTGTCAGGCCCTATAGCGCCAATCAAAAAACATCCCTAAAAAACAAAATAAATGATATTTCATTATTTGATTATGTGATTGAGCAACAGTTTACCCCTATCGGTAATACAGGTAATGTGATGTATGTGAATCAAATCGATAAAAAAAATGATGTGTTTCATGATGTGTTTATCGCGCAATTAGGCAAACAATTAATTCGTGCTAAAACAGCAACTATTGAGCGGGTTGTTCAACAATCTGCTGAAAAAACAACCACACAACATTATTTAAACCTGCAAAGTGGTATTTTATATTCTAATTTACCTGGTAATGAAAATTACAGTGAAACACATTTTAAACACTTTCGATTAGCATTAGATCAAGTGAAAAAGGTGTCTTCAAATAGTAAGCTGGGCAAATCGAATAAAGAATTGTTCGCAAGTGATAATGTTGTATTACACACGATTTTAGTTAGGCGACTTGCTTTTCCATTGATATTTTTAGGGTTTTTACCTTGGGCATTATTTTTAGCCCAAACACCCGCACGTAAAAATTATTATTGGAAAATATTACCCTTAGTGCTTATTTACTCCATACATGGCTCAGGGGCTTCTTATATTCATGGTCAGTGGTTTTCGCCGCATTTATCCGTTTGGATGGGGAAGTGGTATTGGGATGTGATTTTGTTTATTATGGGTATGATTGTCTATTTTTTGCCTGATTTTTTGAGATCAAAAAAAGACTATCATAAAAATACAGAGACAGTCTTATGAGTATTTTAAGCCGATATTTAACCAAACAAGTTTTTTTGGCTATGCTGCTTGTATTTTTATTTATGACCTCATTCTTCTTTATCTTAAGGTTTTTAGATGAAGTGAATTATCAGTTGGACGGCAATTATCAATTTAAAGAAGCTTTTTATTATATTTTACTGACAACTCCTGAGACAACTTACGAGTATATGCCGTTTATTATAATGATCGGTTGTTTATTTGCTTTGGGTAATTTGTCTAATTACAGCGAGTTAACCGTGTTACGTGCAGCGGGTATGTCTATATTGGCAATTGTGCGGCCTGTATTTATTAGTGTGGCGTTATTATTAGCGGTTGTCATGATTGTGAATGAGACACTCACGCCTAAGTGGTCACATCAAGGGGATGTGTTAAAACAGTCTACAGCATCTCAAGGTGGTGCCACTAGGTATGGTGAATGGAAAAAAGAACGAAATTCTTTTATCTATTTAGGTGCTGTTGATGATTCAAAAATTCAAAACGTACAAAGTTTTCATTTTGTGCAAAATCAATTAACTCATACACAATCATTTCAAAGTATTGTTTATAGTGATGATGCTTTAGCTTGGTTGTCGCCTGATGATCATAATTCGTGGTTGTTTAAAAATGGTCGTTGGTTCGATGAAAATTCACCCGATCAACCAAATTTCGAATTTACTCCAGATATTTTGCAAGCGAATCAAACAAGAGGCAGTTTATTAAATTTAAACGAGTTAATCGGTTTGATGACGTATAGCAAAGATCAAAATATTGATAATACCCAATATGCAGCGGCATTTTATTTAAAAGTGTTTATGCCAATCATCACATTGGCGTTAGTTTGGGTGTGCAGTATTTTTGTTTTTGGCTCAACTCGAAAAACGGCAATTGGCACTCGGATATTTATCGGTGTATTAGTTGGTGTGCTATTAAAATTGATGCAAAATTTATTGACACCTATGGTAATTAACTTTTCACTGCATCCTGTTTTTCTTGGATTAATACCTCTTGTTCTCATTGTTGTAATGGGGTTATACCTGCAACGAAAGATTCAATAACCTAATAGACGGCTCTTTATTGTTGATTGATTAATCCGTACAATACTGTTTTTTAATTTAGATACTTTAGTAGTTATTAATTATGTGGAATATACCAAATATTATAACCATCAGCCGTGTGCTGCTTATCCCTCTTATTGCGGGTTTATTTGTATCACCTTGGGAATATGGTCGTGAAAGTGCTGCCATTTTATTTGTATTTGCAGCCGCCACCGATTGGGTAGATGGATATTTAGCTAGAAAATGGGATCAAACCTCGCCATTTGGTGCGTTTTTAGACCCAGTGGCAGACAAATTAATTGTTGCTGTCACATTAATAATATTAGTACACGATTACCAAAACATGCTTTGGATGACGATTCCAGCCTTTGTTATTATTAGTCGTGAAATTACAATTAGTGCGCTGCGTGAATGGATGGCGTCAATTGGCAAACGAGCAAATGTTGCTGTTGCCACTATTGGTAAAGTAAAAACCACCTTCCAAATGACAGCCATAGCTTTTTTGTTGTTCTTTGAAGCGGGCACAGTATTCGCACAATATTCATTGTATATCTTGATGATTGCAACATTATTAACGCTTTGGTCGATGATTATCTATTTAAAAGCAGCATGGCCAATTATGAAAGGCGAAGCTTAGTCATTAATTAATTTATTAAAAAACCGCTGAAAAGCGGTTTTTTATGCCTGATACTTATTAAATAAGGCCAATTGAGTGTGTTATTTACAATTTACTACGCTTAACTCGTATGTTAGATGTTGACAGTAAAGGGTTATAGAATTGAGTTTGATGTTTATTTATTCTAAATTGGATGTCCTTTGTAGGTCGGGAAAAGGTTAATTGCATTATTACAGTAGGGTTGGGATTTATATCAAAAAAACTACAAGCAAAACATGGATAAAATATTAATTGGTCGTTTGCTTTGAATTTATTCTGCTGCATTGATGCTCTCTAGTTGATATCGACTGCTTGGATTCCATAAAATCCAGCCGTCGGCTTTAAAATCTTCAGCTGCGTTAATTTGCTGTTGTATTTGTTCTTTTAAAAATTTTCTTTTATCAAAACTGTAATCGGTAAACGCTTGTAACCAAGGTCTGAATCGACCAGGTGCGAGCCCTGTTAACTTAGTGCAATTATTTAAGCTTAACTCCACCACTTTACCAGGGTGCTCTACGCCATTTTTATAACCTATAACCCCATATTGAAAACTCGATGGATATAACATTGGGCTAATGTAATCCACAAAAGGCGCCAGTGTTGTTAATTGGTGGCCAATGTAAGTATCGCCTTTGTTCCAGCAGGCATATCCAAAGGTGGCGAATGAAGTTTTTACATTTAACGGTTTTAACATTTCTTGAGTCGACTGCAGAAACGCTTTAATGGCATTAACTCGGTTAGTTTGTGTATTTGTTTTTGAATAACTTAAACCAGAGCGCCCTGGGAATCGAACATAATCAAATTGCACCTCGTCAAAACCCATCTTTGCAACATCAACAGCAATCTGTACGTTATACGACCTGACTTCTTCATTAAAGGGGTCTGACCAAGCCAAGTTATTAGCATCTAACCAAACATCCCCCTCTTTATTCTTGATGGCGTATTGTGGTTTGTTTTTAGCCAACAAAGCGTCCTTAAAAATGGACATTCGGGCAATAATATATAGATTTCTTTGTTTGAAGGGGGCTAAAAACTTAGCAGAGTCTTTTACAAAAGCGACATTATTCGCAAATACTTCCTGAGCCGTTTTGATGTCACTGTTATAAAATAAATCGCCATATTCATTTTTTACATCAATAACCACTGTATTAATATCGCTATTATCAATTAATTCAAATAACTTGTTACGAGCAGAGGCGCTGCTGGCCGCCCAATAATTAATGTAGATGGCTTTGTGGTACTTAATGTTTTGTTCTATTAAGTTTTTTGATTGATCGTCTTTTTCATCAACTTCTTCTATGGCTGGTTTGTTAGACTGTATTAATTCTTTTATTTTAGGTAAGTCAAAGTTAGGCAAAACAGCTCTAGTTTCTACCGGTTTAATGTCTAAGTATACCAGTTGCATCGAGTGAATATTATTTGCCTGAATTAGGAAAATAATTAGCCAAATTGTCTTTAAAATATACATATCAATTCTTTAAATATTAATGCGATTCAGTATAGTTCAATTCTATGATTGATAGAGTGATTACAAAGGTCCTCGGCAACCCCATTTTGTAATTAGATGCTGCTTAAAGAATAATATAAGGAAAATGTCTGCTTATATATGGGGTCATTAAAGGGTGGGTATTAAAGGCTTAGTATTTATTAAAGTTTAATTATCAGCAAACTTAGGTAGGGTAAAATAAGTTTGGAAAATAACACTTTACTCACCATCTAGGTTGTTAGAAGTGGATGTTACTGCCATTTTTCGCATAATCGAACTGTCGATATCGGTTTGGAGGGAGGGGGGCTAACTTGGTAATTATCAGGGGCAAAAATAATTTATCTTCAAAAAATGCATTTCTCAAATTGAGAAATGAGTTCGTGACTGTCTAGCCTAATTTATTGTGTACAGTTTGATAGATTTTCAACGGTATGTGATTAAGTATTTAGTGGTGCCCTCAAAATTTACAAGGCGATTTCTGGTTTGATTCATAGTGATTAAATAATTAATGATTTTTCGAGCAACATATTATATCTATTTGAAATATATTGAAATTAATACATGAATTGGGCTGGATGTTGCCATATTGGAATTGTTTGTATTTCATTGAATGTTTCCCAAGCCAACTTAAAATTGAAAATTTCATATCTCGTTAGAAACATAAATAAAATGAAGGATTCTTAATATTTAGTTTATTGATTAAGCAATGCTTGTTAAAATGGTTTTTATTGCTGTGTTATATTATTAATAATACAACGGCAGGTAATAATGAAAAATAACGGGATTTGGATAATTTAATTATATATTGGAGTAGTATGAAAAGTTTAAAGTGTTTTTTTGTGATGGTATGTCTATTTTTAAGTCAGCAAGCAATATCAAAGGATTTCTACGGTTTTATAATTACGGATATCGGTTTTGGTGTTGGTTCTACCGATGAGAGTATATCTGACTCGCTTGAATTATCAAAAAATGCGTTCACTTATCAGGCTCAGTTGAACTATCAGTATAGTTTTTTTAGAGTGGGTTTAGGTATCGCAGGATTCAGACTTAAAGAAAATGATCCAGATGAGTATACTTTAACTTATCAAAATTCTGGAGGTACAGTGGGTAGTCAAACCAGATTTACAGTAGCTGCATATAACGCCAGTGTTGGTGCTCAATATTCTATTATTGAAGATGTGGTGATGTCTTTTGATTTAATGGTGGTGTCGGACAGTGCTTCTAGAAGAGTAGGGCAATGCATAAATTGTCCTGAAACTGTTTTTGAACCTGTAGTTGGGATTGCTTTTAGCCCGACTATATATTATTACTTAAAACAGAAAAAAGATGATGATTTTAAATTGGGTATCTATGCCAAGTATTTTTACAATTCAATAGACAGTGCTTTTTATAAGCAATCTTTTGCAATGGGTTTAAGTATGAAAATTTAATTTTTTAAAATAATAAAAAAAGCCGGCCTAATTAATAATTGAGCCGGCTTTTTTGTGCCTTTTAATAAAGAATTAAGAACTAAAAGAATATACAACATAATACTAAAAATGGATGTTGAAAAATGATATCCACTTTATTAGATATACTGGTTTGATGAGTTTTAACAAATAATGTTTTTGAGGGACGTTCAACTTTAAAATTGGTGAAAGGGCTGAATGTAAGGTGTGTAAGTTTCTTTCTATGGCAAAAATGTTGTTAGATTATTATATTATGAATGTAGTATTTTAGCTCACTAAACCAGTCACTTACTCGTTTTTATCCAAATTTACTAAAATATTAATGAATAACGCCGACACATAGAACAAGCTTACAACGTTAACACTCTGCTTTTCGCTCCATCCAATAAATTACATTGGCAATTATCGTGATACTACCCGATATCAACAAACTTGTTGTACCTATTACCCCACCAATAATTAATAGTGCGATGCAATCCTCTGAGTGACATGAATCTACAATATCGATATATTCAGACGTTAAAGTCATTTTTTTCACTAAATAACCACAATCTTGGTTAAAGACCATTTCCTGTCTAGGTAAAACAATACAACTAGATAAAAGCATGATGATCAATATCGATATTAGTTTTTTCAAAAGAGCCCCCTTTTTTTAATAGTTGCTGTGTTATTGGTAAATGCTATTTTCAAAATAAAAAAAAGGGCAATTAAGCCCTTCTGTTGTGTTTCAATTATTGTCGATCAAAGTTTACATTTTTTTCAAGTAACAACTCAACAATACAATACGAGTGCCGTTTACACGACCTTCAATGTGCTCAGGGTTATCCGTTAACGAAATACCTCGAACGGCGGTGCCTTGTTTGGCAACCATACTTGAACCTTTTACTTTTAAATCTTTAATCACTGATACGTTGTCGCCAGCAAATAATTGGGTGCCGTTGCTATCGCGTGTTGGTTCGCGATTGTCTTCATCAGGTAAGCCACTTTTAGCCCATTCGATGTTATCTTCATCAAGATACATCATTTCAAGCATTTCGATTGCCCAGTCATAGTCTTTAAGTTGGCAAAGTAGACGGTAAGTTAATACTTGCACCACTACTTCAGGGTGCCACATGCTGTCGTTTAAACAGCGCCAATGATGTTCATCAAATTCACCTGACTCTATTTGAGTTAAACAAGTTGAGCATACACAAGCCGCGTAAATAGTGTCTTCTAGTTTGCCGCTGACTAAATATGAGCTCACTTTTTCGGTTGATTTACATAACTCACAGCTGTTTTTAGCACGTTTTAATACTTGTTCTTGATAAGACATAAGGCACTTTTAATTATAAAAAAAGTCATTTTACTAAAAAAACAGTTAGTTTGTCAGTTTAAATACTTTTTAATAGTGAGGATAAAACTCGACGTTTTTAGATTTTAAGAAAGGCAGTTGTAAATCCACACGTAAGACGAAGTTTTTAAAGTCTAATTGTTGATTTTCACTCCAACTGGATTCTGCCGTAGCTAATAATCGTGGCCACAACCTGAAATCAGCGCGTTGATCCGTTCTTACAAATTCGCCCCATAATGCCGATTCAATTCCTAATACATTTAAGCTTGAGAAATGGGGCATGTCATAGGCATTTTTTAGTGTCACCCCGTCTTTGTTACACCAAGTGGTCATTTTTTGTTGGCCTTTAAAATAACCATGATCAAAATAAGCGTATTTACATAAAGATAAAATAACGGGTATTTGTTTATTTTGAGCCAAGGTTTTGAAATGTGTTTTACCACTCCAAAGTTGTGCGATGAGCTCACCGGATAAATCAAAGTTTAATATTTCTTCCCAAGCAATCACTGTTTTACCTTGGTTATTGAGTTGATTGATTATATTTTGATACAGTTGAGTTAAAAGTTGTGTTTCAGAGTCTTCAAAACCCTTTTTTAATAACACTTCGTCCACCCCAATATGCACATAAGGTGATTCAAATAATTGGGTTATTTCATTAAATACAGCGTTTAAAAAAGGCTTTACTAAATGCATTTTTTGTAAACATAGTTTGGTTTTTAATACACGAGTACCGCTGTACTTTTGAGTGTCGTCGCCATCACAGGCAAGTTCAGGGTATGCGTGAGTGATTGCCCTGGTATGCGCGGGTATGTCAATTTCTGGGATGATTTGAACATGATAGTCTTTGGCAAAATCAATTAAATCTTTAATTTGAGTTTGGCTGTAAAATCCCGCTGGGTCATTGTAAACCGATGTCTGTCCTGAAATCGCTGTTAATTTAGGATAGGTTTTAATTTGAATTCTAAAACCTTGATCGTCACTTAAATGTAAATGTAATCGATTCATTTTGTAGGTAGATATTAATTGAATATGACGTTTTAAATAATTAATCGAGCGAAAATGACGCGCCACATCAATCATATTGGCGCGCCAAACTTGAGCGGGTTTGTCTTTAATGTTTATTTTAAAAAGTTGATCAGCAAGATACAGTTGTTTAAAAGTCTGTAGGGCATAAAACGCACCTTGTTCGGTGGACGCTTCAATAACAATGTCTCGATTTATGTTTAATGTGTATTCTTCTTTTTGTAGTTTGTTATTTTTTAAGAAAACAATTATTTGGGTGTGATCGTTAGTTGTCTTTTGTTTGTTTTTATCTAAAAACAGATTCAGTTGAATGTGAGTTTGGGGAAAGGATTTTGAAAACACCACCCAATTTGATATCAACGAAATATCAATTTTAGAGTTTTGATCAACTGATATTTTATTAGGTTTTGGTAAAACACTTAATGTTTGTGTGCTTAAAGCCAAACTGTGTAAAGCAAAATATAATACAAATAGGGTGACAAGAGATTTCATTGTTTAAAAATAATCCGTTCACTTTTATATAAAGAATACGCAATGGTTAATAATGAGCTTATTAATACTAAGTTGACCAATATTATTGGAATCAATAATGAAAACTGCGCCGATTGATTAAAGAAACTTTGTAACCATAAACTTAAATTAATTAAAGGATAAAAAATAGATTGGTTTGAAATTTCTATAATGCCTGTCATAACAACCCCTTGCGGTAACATGATTAACATCAAAGCAATAGAGCCATAAGATTGTGCTTCTTTAAAACTACTAGCGATGGTGCTGGTAGCAATTAATAAAGATGAAATAATGCCTGAGGCAGGAATAAGAATCAGCATGGTCATTAAAATATTGGGCATATTCATGATGCTGAATATTTTTTGTACTTCTGCAATATCGATCATTGATTTAAATACAGTGATCCCCACGGAAAAACTCAATAACATTAAAAAACCGGATATTAATGAAAACACAGTCACCGCAAACCATTTGCCCATTAACGTATTTAAAATACTGTTGGGTGAAAGCATTAGGGTTTCCATGGTTTGACGCTCTTTTTCACCGGCGCAAATATCCGATGAGGTTGCAATTGCGCTAACCGCCATAAGAATGATAGCCAAAAATGGCAATAAACCACCAATCGCCTTTGTTGATATTTGTTCAATTGAAGCTAGGTCGGTTTGCTTGAATTTTATGTGGGTTAATAAAGAAGTTTGCTCTGTCTCTGATAGTCCTAATTTTAATAATTCACTGATACGAAATTCAATATTTTGTTCGTCAATAATATCTGAGATCATAGCTTGATTGTTATTAATGAAGTCACTGCCGTTATAAAATACTTCGTATTCATTATCATTAAATGCTAGGGCGAAACTGATATCACCATCTTTAATAAGTTGCTTAAAATCGGGGTCGAAGTCTTTAACTGCAAGCGATGAGTTGTCATCTAATGCAAGTTGCATTTGAGTTGGAATCTCGTTAACCAATATATAATATTTAACTTTATCTATTTCAGTTTTTGCTACATTTTCAATTAAAAGTATTGAGCCGATCATCATAAGAGGCATTAATACAATAGGCATTAAAATCGTTAATAATAAGTTTTTTTTATCTCTAAATAACTCGAGCATTTCTTTTGTAAATTGAATCCACATAATTGATTCCTTAAAATTGGTTTAGTTAACAGTTGAATTATTGACGCAGTTTAACGCGGCTTGATACAAGCTGTCGGCTTTGAAAAATGCAGTAAATTCATTGGGTGTACCTGAAAACACACATTGCCCCTGTTCAATGGCCACAATGTGATCGGCTAATGTCTCTACTTCATGTAAGTGATGAGTTGAAAAGAGCACTAATGAGTTTTCATTTTTTTGCGCTTTGATGATTTTTAATGCGGTTTGAGCTGCTTTAATATCTAGACCCGAAGTAGGTTCATCTAAAATTAATAAAGTAGGGGAGTGGATTAACGCACGGGCAATATTGGTTTTTTGCTGCATACCGGTTGAACAATCATTGATTTTTTTATCTAAAAAATCATCAAATTGCATGGATTGACTTAATTCTTTAATTCTTTGTTTTATATCACTGTCTTGCATTTTGTATAGTTTAGCAAAAAAAGTCAGGTTTTCGCGTACAGTTAATCGATGGTAAAGCTGGGTGTTATCTGACACAAAACCAATTTGAGCCCGAGTGGCGTTTAAATCTTCTAAAATATTCACCCCATTAATTTTGATAGTGCCAACAGTTGGAATTAAAAGCCCAGTTAATAAACGTAAAATTGTGGATTTACCCGCGCCATTAGAGCCAATCATTGCCACTATTTGGTTAGTGCCTAATTTAAGATTAATATTTTTAACCGCAAATACTTCATTTACACCCTGTTGTTTTTTTTGTTTTCTATTTAACTTAAATGATTTACTTAAATGATTGATCTCTAACATTTTAAAGTTTCCATTATTTTAATATGTTTTCTAAAATTAAAGTACATACGACTTCGCTAGGGTTTAAATGTTCAGGTAATTTACCTTCTAACATTAAAGCCACTTCATCAGCACTGGTTTGGCCGTCAATTTGTTCGACTATCGCCTTTAACACAGGGTGTGTTTGTTCGTCTATTTTAAACTTCGGTATAGGCAAATGCGTAAATAAAGACCAGAGGGGTAAGTTGATTCCCGCTGCATTGCTGAAAGTTTGTTGGCTTAATTCACTGAATGATTGTTTGGGTGAGGTGGCGCCAAAACACCAGATTTGTTCATGTTGTTGTCGTTTATCGTCAGGTGAAAGTGAATAAGGCATCACTTTGCTGTCCTGTTGTATCATATTAAAATTTAAATTTTGTAATAATTGTTCGACTTCTGTTTGATGATACTTATGCGCATATTCGAGTTTGTCTAAATATAAAAGTGGACCAAAATTTAACCAAGTGGATCCAGGTTTTAATAATGAGTGAACCACACCCATGGTTTTTTTCATATCAACTCCCACCACATCAACAAACCAAGGGGTAATAATTACATCAAACTGTTGTTGTTTAAACGGTGTGTTATACGCGTCGGCCACCATAAAAAATAAGTTTTCACATTCTTTGTGATTTTTAGGTAATTTAAGTGTGCGCTCAAAACTCGGATCGACATTAATTTGAGGATATTTACGAACTTCATCGAGTCGAATCGATTGTTTACGATTCACTACTTGATGTGCGCTTTGTATCAGTAGAGGGTTAATATCCAATACCGTTGTGCTTTTTGGATTAAAGTGTTGATGAAACTCATAAGCCAAACGTCCAGCGCCACCGCCCAGCACTAATACATGACCGATATTTTGACTGTCTTTGATTGATTTTTGTGCAATGGATTTTAATAATTCAAATTGTTGCAGGTTTTCATCTTCAAAATCATCATTTTTAAAACTATGCCATGCCCAGTCTCGATGCATTAATTCAAAATAACTGCCAAATAACCCCGAGTCTTGTGGGGGTAACATGTCATGCATTTTTGGTGTGAGTCCCGCGTTTATTAATAAATCCAATACCGCACCAGCACTTTGATTGCTGGCTTGGTGCATTTGCTGAACACGAGCTTGGGTGCTTTTTAATGTAAAAGGGCTTTGTAAGGCTTGTGACATCATTTGACTGTTTTGCTCAGCCATCTGTTTGGTAACCGCTAAATGATGCTCCCAAACTGTTTTTTGATCCATTGCACTATCAAACCAACAAGCAATACCGTCAAGATTAAAAAATTGCGAGTCACAATGTTTGCATAAGTGATTATGAGGCTCTAATCCTTCATCTACCCCCGCGTAACAATTAGGACAGGCAAGTAAATGTAAAGGAGGTAAAAAATTGGATATTTGAGAGTGCATAAGCATAAATCATAAAAAATATAATATTACTTTATCAGATCATTTACTCAAAAGTCGATATTCAACTTGTTGGTTTTTTATTATTTATAAACAGGTTATGCAAATCTAGCAACAAGGTGGGTACGGGATTTGTGTGGATTGTCGACAATTTTAAAAAAAAGACAGAAACAAATGCTCAAAAAAGTTAAAAGTTGTTTTTATTGAGTAAATATCCTGATAGAGTGAACTCGTTTTTTACAAGGACATAAGTAGTTGTAAGGAATTACAACTTTATGTTGTTTTTTCTACTAAATTGTCCAACACATATACTTATAAGAGGATCTTAAATCATGCGTAAACCTGAATTAACAGCAGCAATTGCAGAAAAAGCAGACATCACTAAAGAAAAAGCAGGCGAAGTATTAAACGCGATATTAGATTGCATTACAGATGCTGCATCTAAAGGTGACAACGTTGCTTTAATTGGCTTTGGTACATTTGAAGTGCGTTCACGTGCTGAGCGTCAAGGCAAAAACCCACAAACGGGTGAATCTTTAACTATTCCAGCAAGTAAAAACGTTGCTTTTAAACCTGGTAAAGCGTTAAAAGAAGCAGTTAATAAGTAATTTTAAATTAAACTTATTCTGAATTTTTGAAGAAACTGAAGAAAAAATACTATGAGCGAGATTAACCAAGTTAAACAACACATTTCTAAATGGGTTGATCAATTTATTATCTCGCTCAATCTTTGTCCTTTTGCCAAGGCAGTATTTCCAAAACAAACGTTAATCGAAGTTTGTCCTAAAAGTGAATTCGAAGACATTCACGCATTTATCATTAATCAAATCGAACATTTATTATCTAAAGACGAAAAAGAACTCGCCACTTCTTTGTTGGTTGTGCCTTTTGGATTAAAAGATTTTGAAGAGTTTTTGGATTTATTAGATGTGTTAGAAAATCAGTTAGAAGACACTCAGTTAGATAACCATATTCAAATTGCGCCGTTTCATCCAAATTTTGAATTTGAAACCGACGAAGAATCAAACGAAACAAAAGCCAGTTTAAAAACTAATCAATCGCCTTACCCTATATTTCATCTGTTGCGTGTTAAACAGGTTGAACAAGTATTAACCACTGATGATATGTCAGATAATATTGTGCAACGTAATAAAGAGGTGTTAAATGAAATGGGTGTAGAAAAAATTGATAAGTTGTTTGAGTCGTTTAAAAACTAAAAACTAAAAACTAAAAACTAAATTATATAAATATCCAAATCACAATGGCATACCTTGCCGCCTTACCGATTAAAATCAAAATCGTGCTAATCCAAATATTTAATTTTAAAACCCCTGCGCCAATACATAAAAAATCTCCGATAATGGGTAACCAAGCCAATAATAACGTCCAATTACCATATTTTTTGAGTGTTAAAAACCAGCGATTTTTACGTTTGGAGAGTCTTTCAATATTTTGAAATTGAGTTAAAAATCGACCACAGCCATAACTGATTAAAGAACCTATTGTATTGCCTATAGTGGCTACTACAAAATAAAGTAATGCATTGTGTGGGAATTGATTCACTAAGGCGGCCAAACCTATTTCTGATGAAATAGGAATTAACGTAGAAGCCGCTAAAGCATGTAAAAATAGATAAAGGATATCCATTTAGAATTGACGTGCTTTTCCGTCTGTTTTTTTATCGATTAACTCTAAAAAACTGGCGTGAGCGGCAATTTCTTCAGGAGAGGCACGTACCACTTTTAAATCAGTAACGCTGTTTTCGATGCGCTTATTTAAACTTTGGCCACCGTCATCTTGGCTAGCATCAAGAGATAAATCGGTTTGACCACCTGTCATTAAAAGATAAACGTCGGCTAAAATCTCGGCATCTAATAATGCACCATGTAAGGTACGATGTGAGTTATCGATACCAAAACGACGACATAATGCATCTAGGTTGTTTTTAGCCCCTGGATACATATGTTTAGCTAACGCTAAAGTATCAACAACTGTACAGAAATCTTCTGTTTTACCAAAATCAAAACCGCCGCTTCTTGCCATCCGAGCAAACTCTGCGTCCATATGCCCAATATCAAACGGCGCATTATGAATGACTAATTGTGCACCTTTAATAAAGTCGAAAAAACCTTGAGCCACTTCTTTATATAAGGGTTTGTCAGATAAAAATTCAGTTGTAATACCGTGCACACGTAATGCACCTTCCTCACTTTCTCGTTGAGGGTTCACATAAACATGATAATGATTGCCGGTTAATTTACGGTCAATCAGTTCAACACAACCAATCTCTAATATGCGGTTGCCATCTCTAACACTAATACCAGTGGTTTCTGTATCTAATACTACTTGTCTCATTAATTAATCCTGATATTTATCATTGCTGGTTTTATGGGTGGAATTAGCGGCGGCTATTTTTTTTGCATGAACCGCATGTAATAATAGGTTTTGCTCAATTTGCGGATTTAAAATCATCCCCAGTGTTTTCTTTTTTGCCACAATAATATTCACTGCACCACTCCAAGGAAAAAGGTAACGAAGAGGGGAGAATATTTTACTGATCGTGTTTGATAAGGCGAATTTTCGTGAAGGAGGTGCGTAAGCTAATGAGTAACTTTCTTGAATTTCAAAATCTAATAGCTGAATCCAGTCTTGTATACGTTTATATGAGGTGAAACGTGCATTCCAAGGTGTTTTTTTGAACCATTTTGTAAAAAATGCACGTACATACCACAAACTGTATGGGTTAAAACCAACAAAAATACATTCACCACCGGGTACTAATACACGTGAGATCTCTCTAAGACTGTCATATGGGTTATCACAATAATCTAATAAATGATGAGCAAGAATGACGTCAACAGATTCACTTGCTATACCTAGTGCTTCTGGGTGACAACATAAAGTTGGACAAAGGGCTCTATTTTCATTTAAAGAAATTAAAGTGCCACAACCAAATCGATGAATATCAAATAAAGGTTCGTACAAACCGCAATCTAATTGCAAAATGTGTTGTCCAACTTTGCTATTTAAGATTGTTGAGATTTGTTTTTTCTCTTTTTTGATAATATATTGCCCAAGCGGACTGTGAAACCAAGTATTTAAATGGTACTCACGCGCTGATGGAGAGGCCCCTTGAGAGCTGAACCATTGTTTGATTGGTTTGGTGACACGTTTAACCATGATCAGACTTAAATAGAGAAAGAACCTATTTTTACAAAACCACAGCAAATTAGCAAAGCTTCTTACCATAAAACTATGTAAAAATTAAAGTCTATAAGTTAAAGTAGTTTGATACGCTTTTAAGCGTGATAATTCAAATAAACACGGGAAGTATTGAGTGTATATGAAACAGTATTTAAATATTAAATCGATTACACAAGTGTTATTGATTGTAACAGTTGTCAGTGGCTGCCAGACAATCAATGACAGACCAATCAAACAAT
>JALJPK010000006.1:73629-82984 GCA_022968985.1 Pseudomonadales bacterium
CACCCTCAATTTCTAGTCGGACTCATCAGGCCAGCAAAATGGACGATTTGCTTGAAAAAATGCAGGCACCTGAAACGGAAATAACACCCAGTATTGAAATTCAAAAAATGATTGCCTTTGAATATGACGAATATGCGTTATACCCAGATGATATTTGGCAGCGTGTGCGTCGTAATAGTCAATTAAATTTATCCATTGATAACCCAGCTATTCAAAAACAATTGGCCACCTATCTTCGTCATCCAAGTTATATCGATAAAATGGTGAGTCGTTCATCGCGTTATATTTATTTTATTATGGGCGAAATCGAAAAACGAGGTATACCTTCTGAATTAGCGTTATTGCCTATTGTTGAAAGTGCATTTGATCCGTTTGCTTATTCTCATGGCGCAGCCTCAGGAATGTGGCAGTTTATACCAGGTACTGGTAAAGAGCAGGGGTTACAACAAGACTGGTGGTACGATGGTAGGCGTGATGTGATTGCTTCAACCAACGCCGCGTTAGATTATTTAACGGCTTTAACCCGTTACTTTAAAGGTGATTGGATGTTAGGTTTGGCCGCTTATAATTCAGGTGCGGGTACAGTACAAAAAGCCATACGAAAGAATAAAAAACTAGGTGAACCTACTGATTTTTGGTCGTTGTCATTACCCAAAGAAACACAAGATTATGTGCCTAAATTAATCGCCATTTCTAAAATATTCCAAGATCCAAATCAATACGACGTTGATCTTCATTCTGTAGCAAGTGAGCCATATTTTGCACAGGTAGAAACTCACAGCCAAATAGATTTAGCTCAAGCGGCCAAAATGGCGCAAACGGATTTAGACGAAATATATAAATTAAATCCAGGGTTTAATCGTTGGGCCACTAGTCCAAATGGGCCACATCAATTGTTAGTGCCTATCGCTAAAAAAGAAATTTTTGAACAAGCTTTAATCGATTTACCCCCGCAAAAACGCATCGCTTGGGTGCATCACACAATAAAAGCAGGGGATACAGTCAGCTCGTTAGCTGTTAAATACAGCTCGACCAAAGAATTGATTCGTGAATATAACTCGTTAGCCAATGACAAAATACGTTTGGGTAAAACATTATTGATTCCAACGGCATCTCAAAAAAGCAGTTTGTACGTTTATAGTGAGTCAAATCGAATCGAGAAAAAACAAGCCAGACACCCCAAAAATACAATGAAATTTAACCATGTTGTAAAAAGTGGTGATAGTTTTTGGAGTTTGTCACAAAAATTTAATGTAGGGGTGCAATCGATCGCTAAATGGAATGGGTTAGCACCTAGTGATACATTACGTTTGGGTCAAAAACTAGTGATTTGGAAAAAATCTAATGACAGTCGAGCCATTATTAAAAAAATCCGTTATACAATCAGAAATGGTGATTCCCTTTTTGCAATCGCATTAAAATTTAATGTCACATTAGACAATATAAAAAAATGGAATCAGCCCATGGGTAAATATTTGCAACCCAAACAAGTATTAACACTTTATATTAATGTAAACGAATCGAGCCAAAACTAAAGATCGAATTATTTGAGTAAAACTAAAAACAACCATAAGCACTTTATATTAATGTAAACGAGTCTAGTCAAAACTAATCTCTAGAATACTAAAAGCAACCAAAAAAACATTATAAAAATATAAATGAATTGAGATAAAAAAGTAATGATTGAATTATTAGAACAAAAATTACAAGCAGCCATAAATCCTATTGAGTTAATTGATATTCAAAATGAATCACATAAACATTCAGGGCCTGCAGCAAACTCACATTTTAAATTAGTGATTGTTAGTGAACAATTTCAAGGTGTATTACCTGTTAAGCGTCATCAAATGATATATGAAATATTAAAAGAAGAGTTGGCAGGTGAAATTCATGCGCTAGCGATTCACCCATATACCCCCGCACAATGGGCGAAAAAACAAAATGCCCCCGAGTCACCAAATTGTATGGGTGGTTCAGCGTAATTTAAACTTAAGAAATGTTCAAAAAGAGGCTTTACAATTTAAAATTGTAGAGCCTTTTTTTTTATTGTTTTTTTTTGTATATATTTCAGATTGTAAATGTCAGTTTTATTTCACGAACTGACTGATTAAAAAAACATCAACTGTTTATGGGGGCAATTTAATATAAAGTGGCTCTTTGGTGTTTATGTATTTTTGTATTTTCAAGTTTAAAAAATACAGATCATATAAAATATACTTTTTAGTCAGTATGTTGATTTTTAAAATGACTCGTCAGCTCACTAGGCTGTCACCTTGGTATCACCCATGATAATTTACTGAAAAACATACTCTACTTAGTGGTTGTTTAACAAAATTTAACGTAATCATACTGAATACTAAAATTGATTTACTATAATTTGCATAAAGGCAACTGCGAGAAAATGTATTAATATTTATGTAAAAACAACATTGGTTGTATTTGTTTCATTAATGCTCATGTTACTTGTCATTTATGCTGGATCCAACCAATTGGTAAAAAAGAGATTTTCTCATTTAGAAAATGAATTAATGCTCATCAACTTAAAAAGAGTGGACTCCACCCTTCAAAGAGAATTAGAGTTATTACATGTGTTAAATAACGATTGGGCACAATGGGATGATAGTTACGATTATTTATTAAATAGAAATACCCAATACCCTCTTAGTAATTTCACCTTTGAAACTTTTGTGAATTTAAATATTCATGCCTTTGTTTTTTTTGATATAGATTTTAATCACTTTGATAATTTTGCTTTTGATAACGATACACAATCTCTTACTAAATTAGACGAAATATTCATTTCTGAAATAAAAAAAGCATTGAAGAAAAATAAAAACCAAACTCAAGGTATTCTTGGTTTGATTTTAATCAATAACAAAGTGTATATGATTAGCACTAAATCCATTTTAACCAGCGTAGCCAAAGGCCCTTCCTCGGGTTATATCATTATGCTTCGTCCATTTAATCATAAAGTTTTCTCAGTATTGTCTACCCAAACATTATTAAACGTGGAAATTTTAACTCAACAACAACTTACCAATGATCCATTTTTAATGAAAATGACAGTCTACCCAGGCAGTGAATATAAAATCACAATCGATAATAATCAACAAATTATTGGATTAAGTCATTTGGATGGATTATTTGGCCAACAATTAAAAACAGTAAAAGTCACCGCACCCAGAAACTTATATAAACAAGCCATGTTAGCTTTAAAAGAACTGATGAATTTAGTGATCGGTTGTACGATGCTGTTTATGATTATTTTATTATACGCATTACGTTTAATCATCCTTAAACGAATTAATCGATTAAGTTTAAATCTGAAAAAAATTGGTCTAAAACAAAGTAATACTGAGCGAGTTCAAGTAGAAGGTAACGATGAGATTTCGCAGGTTGAGGTCTCATGTAATCAAATGCTTGCAGGCTTAGAGAAATCATTTAACCAGTACAAAAAGGATCAAATTAGACAACGTTTACAAAATGATAGCCTTATGTTTTTAACAAAAGAAAGTAATTTATTTGAAGGTGAAGTTGTGGATTTTTGCAGTACTATCAATAAAATGGTTTTAAAAACCTGCAACGTGGATGTTAGCAGTATTTGGTTATTTAAAAAAGAAACCCATTTTTTTAATTGCATTAATATAGCCAGTTTAGATGAATCGAGTAATGTTGAAATATACAATATGGACAAGAATAAAGTAGGGTTGTTATTTAATGAATTATCACAAACGGGTTATTTTAGGGTTAACCAACTTCATGTTTATCCTGATTACATTCAATATTTAAACGAATTAAATTTTAACCTTGAGCAAAAATCCATGATGAATGTCGCCATTAAATTTAAAGGTGATCTGGTTGGATTTATTAGTATTGTATTAAAAGGCAACAGTCAAGAATTACGCTTGGATGAGGACGTGTTTTTATTATCCAGCGCCGAATTAATTGAACAGACTATAGCTGCCAAAGAACGGATTGAACTAGAAGAAAAACTTTGGCGCCTAGCTAGTTTTGACAATTTAACCCAATTACCCAATCGTAATTATTTTTACAAAAAGGCCAAAATCGCAATTGATCACGCGAAATCCGAACAACATAAAATGGCCTTGTTATTCATTGATTTAGATCGATTTAAATCGGTTAATGATCAATACGGGCATTTAGTAGGTGATGAATTATTAAAACAAGTTGCAGGTAGGATCAAATCAGTAGTCAGAGCTGACGACCTTGTGGCCAGAATTGGAGGTGATGAATTTGTTATTTTATTAACAAAAATTGGAGAACATAAACACGCAGAAAAAGTGTGTAAATTACTTGTTAATTCTTTATCCATTGAATTTAATATCATGGGTGAAGTGGTTAATATCGGAGCAAGTATCGGTATCGCTGTCTTTCCAGAGCACGCGGAAAATACCGATATTTTAATGAGTTTGGCAGACAGTGCGATGTATCAAGTCAAAAATAAAACAGGAAATGGATTTGTTATGTATTCACCCTCGCAAAAAAACACAAAGCAATAACTTTAATAAACCACGGCAGTCAATCTTTTATCCATTTGCTACGATTAAATTAGTTGGCATTAATTTGTCCATCGTTACGCGGAGGCTTTTCTAGTCACATCGGTGTAAAAGTGTCATTTTAAAATAACAGACACATCATTTTAGGTAGAGCGTTGATGGATGGGTTCTTACTTAACCTAAGCTGAATGGAAATGAAATATAAGTGTCTTTAACTTTGTAAGGATTGTTTTGCTTTTGGGAATTATGTACATTCGCCTCTGAATTTTTAATTCGTTTAAAGGATGGTGTAATGGGAAGTATCAAGAAAATATTAAGTTCAACGTTATTATTAATAATACTCTTATTAATATTTAGTGCATATTGGATGTTTTTTAAAGAGCGTTCAGTTCCTATCACAAGTTTGCATATCAATGCAGGTGTTATATTTTTATTATTTAGCGCATGGCATATTGTTAATAATAAAAAAGCATTATTGCATTATTTGTCTTCATCTAAAAAAAGTGCCTTACCAGCAATGGTATTAAGTGGTGGTTTATTATTAGGTGTTTTGTCATGGGTGATGCCTTTTAATCAAATTCTAGCTATAGGGGGGAATGCTCGATTTCAAGATCAAGATTTTAGCAAGTTGTTTACCCCTTTAAAGCAAGGAGAAGGTCGTAAGTTTCAAGTCAATGACTTAAATACTGATGCAAGTGGTGTTGCAATAACGTTAAGTGCGTTAGTAGGAGACAGTTATACCCTGGATATGTCAATGTTATTATGGGTTGAAGATCTTGATGGAAACTATATTGAAACGATTTATAGCACAAGGCGTTTTGGTAAAGGCTTAATGAAAAATCCAGAAAATCGTCTTGAAAATATCTATCGCCAAGAGTCGGTGCCGCATTGGATTGGTCAACGTCAAAAAGCACTTAATTTAGAAACTATCATCCCTAATGATAAAAACGCATTACCGGATGCTATTACAGGTGCGACTCCAGGCTCTGACTTTTTGATTAATACAAAACTTATTAATGATAAATTAAGAAAATTTATTTTAAAGTTTGAAGCAAATCAGTCCTATGATTGGAATGAATATTATTCTCAAGATCGTTTTTTAGATGACCACGTGTATAGTGGAACTGGAGAAGTAGGTCAGCCTTCTATTATTTATCAAACTCAAATCGATTTAGATAATCCTGAAGATTTTTATGTGTTATTACCAATTGGTCATGGGCATCATAGTGGTCAAAACTCAAATATTGATCCTGATTTATCAAATATATCGACTGCCTTGATTGATTTTTATAGGTTGATAGTTGAAGTGGGAGAGTCGAAATGAAAAAAAATCAATTAAAAGTAAATAGAAGTTTTGCTAGTTTGAGTTTATTGATTGCGTTTATAGGGTTGTTAATAACTGCTCTAATAATGTTTTTTGGTGACTATCTACAGAAAGTGTCTGTATTACATATTTGTTTTTCATTACAGTTTATTGTTAGTTTGATTTTGCATCTTACTAATAATGTACCTTCGTTGATTAAGTATTGGAAAAAAATTAAAATTTTGAGTATCAGTTTGTTATTTAGTTGTGGTTTGGCATTTGGTGCGTTATTTCAATTTTTACCATTTAACTCTATTTATGATTTTGAACAATCTAAAAAATTAGATGACTATCAAATAAAGTCTGAACAGTTACTTCGTTATGATCTTCTTAGGTTTAAAAATGGGTACGAAAACATTCAACTTACTAAAGACCCAAAAACTCAAGTTCTAAACCTTAATTTGGATGTGAAAAAAACGTTGTTTAATTATTCTATGGTATTTTGGTTAGAAAGTGATGATGGCGAGTTGATTGAAGTGTTGGGTTATATTGTTAATGGTTCTAAACAACAGCTTGGTCAATATAAAATTTTGTTACCGCATTTTGGATTAAGTTACCCAGATACCATTTTGGATGAGCCTATTAGTTTTAAAAAAAGGAAATCGGTCGTGCTGGTTATGAGTAGTGATCAATTAGAAAAATCGCTATTTAAAATGGAAATTAACTTTTTGAACGATAAAAATGAATCCTACCCAGTTAACTTTAAAGGCACACTTAAGCAGAAAGATGGACAGCCATCAATTGTTTATCAAGCTAAACTAAAAGAGGGCGTACAATGGTTGAGTTTATTAGGTAAAACAAATGAAAGTGGTCAAATTATTAACAATACTGACGACTTAACTACAGTGATTGATAAATTCAATAGTTTATTGGTTGAGGTAATGTTTGAGTAAATAAGTTTTAACTTTTAAATCTATATTAAACGATTAGTGGTTTCGTTTTTTAATCGATTAAGGTGAGTTTATTTTGAGCCAGCTACCAATTAATAGTAGCTGGCTTTTTTTATGGTTAGTTTAGGTGTTTCATTATTAAATAATTAGCTGGATTTTTAAAGTTGGCTAAGGAGCCTCATTGGTAAATGAATTCGGTGATTTTTATTGAATCATCATTCTATGTCGTGCTTCACAAGCCTTTCAGCAACAAATTAATTAGACCATCAAACATACCACCTTGTCCCAATTCCAGATTTTTACTGAGCCATCATTCTATATCCTGCTTCACAAGCCTTACAGCAACAAATTAAATGGACCATCACACAAACCACCTTGTCCAAAATCCACACAAACGCTATAATCGCGGCATTTCTAAAATGTCAGGATTAAATACCGATGTTTCAAAGCTTAAGTGATCGCCTGTCGGCCAGTTTAAAGGCAATAACAGGTCAGGCAAAACTAACAGAAGACAATATTAAAGACACATTACGCGAAGTGCGTATGGCGTTATTAGAGGCAGATGTTGCCTTACCAGTGGTTAAAACATTTGTTGAAGCCGTAAAAGTACGTGCTATTGGCAGTGAAGTCGCTTCAGCGTTAAATCCTGGTCAACAATTTTTAAAGATTGTTCAATCTGAACTAGAAATGGTGATGGGTGAGAAAAACGAAGCCCTAAACTTAAATGCTCAGCCTCCAGCCGTGATTTTATTGGCGGGTCTACAAGGTGCGGGTAAAACCACCACTGCGGCTAAGTTAGCTAAATATTTGATTGAACGCGAAAAGAAAAAAGTGATGTTGGTATCGGTCGATGTGTATCGTCCAGCCGCTATCAAACAGTTAGAAACATTAAGTGAAGAAGTTGGGGCGATGTTTTTCCCATCTTCAACCGATCAAAGCCCTAAAGAAATTGCTTCAAACGCATTACGCAGTGCTAAAACGTCTTATGCCGATGTATTGATTGTTGATACTGCAGGTCGTTTAGCCATCGATGAAGCGATGATGACTGAGATTCAAGAGCTACATGCTCAAATAACACCGATTGAGACGTTATTTGTTGTTGATGCGATGACCGGTCAAGATGCGGCAAATACAGCAAAGGCGTTTAACGAAGCGTTGCCTTTAACCGGTGTGATCTTAACCAAAGCCGATGGTGATGCACGTGGTGGTGCTGCTTTATCTGTACGTCAAATTACAGGTAAACCGATTAAGTTCATGGGTATGGGCGAAAAAGTCGATGCGTTAGAGCCGTTCCATCCTGATCGTGTGGCGTCGCGTATTTTGGATATGGGTGATTTATTAACCCTTATCGAAGAAGTAGAGCGCAAAGTTGATAAAACCAAAGCTGAAAAATTAGCTAAGAAAATCAAAAAAGGCAAAGGTTTTGATTTAGTTGATTTTAAAGATCAGCTTGAGCAAATGAAAAACATGGGCGGCATGAGCAGTATGATGGATAAATTACCGGGTATGGGCGGCATGAAACAAGCTGCTGGCATGGTAAATGATTCAATGTTCAATGAAATGGAAGCGTTGATTAACTCAATGACTCCGATGGAGCGTCGTTTCCCAGATAAAATTATTGGTTCACGTAAAAAGCGTATTGCAAAAGGTGCAGGTAAACAGATTCAAGATGTGAATCGTTTATTAAAGCAATTTAAGCAAATGCAAAAAATGATGAAAAAGATGAGTCAAAAAGGCGGCATGGCAAAAATGATGCGCTCAATGAGTGGCATGATGCCAGGTGGTGGAATGCCAGGCGGCGGAATGCCTCGTATGTAATCTGCGTTAATCTGTAAAAAAACTATCTAGAAAAGCCACATTTGTGGCTTTTTTTATGTCTCGAATTTAGAATTTATAAAAATATGAAATCAATCGAAGTGATCAATCCGTTTAATCAAAAAGTCATCGCACAATTGCAGTTAGATGACTCTGAATTAATCCAGCAAAAAATAGATCGAAACGTCAATCAATTTAAGCAGCCTTTAACTGTGGCCCAAAGAAAAGCAGGATTACTAAAATGGGCACTGTTAATAGAACAACAAAAAAGCTTAATAGCGGGTCTGATTACCCAAGAACAAGGCAAACCCATTAACGAGGCGCACGGTGAGATTGATTATGCATTAAGTTATATCCATTATTATCAAAACTTAATAGACGATGCTTTTTTTGAGGTAAAAAACCCTGCACCCAATGTATATGAGTCTTATAGACCTTTCGGGATCTGTGCGTTTATCACCCCGTGGAACTTTCCAATAGCCATGCTTATTCGCAAAGTAGCCCCCGCTATAGCCGCTGGTAACACGGTGATTGCGAAACCTTCAGAGTTGACTCCATTATCAGCTAAAGCCATTCATAAGCTTTTTGTGCAGGCGTTTGGCGTGGATGGGTTATTCGAGTTAACAATATGTGATGCTGAATTATTTAGTGAAATGATAATGCAAGATCGACGTGTGCGTAAAATATCGTTTACAGGCTCTACACGGGTCGGTCGACTGTTAATACAACAATCTGCTGATGATATTAAACGATTGTCCTTAGAGCTTGGT
>JALJPK010000006.1:83300-95984 GCA_022968985.1 Pseudomonadales bacterium
TATTACAGGGAAAAGGTACTTTTCCAAAACAAAAAGAAATCAGAACTAATCTTGAAACAGTTCCGGACTCAAAAATCTCTGAAAAAAAAGAAGCCATACAAGAAATCAAAAATGTTAAAAAGGTGGATCAATTAAATCAACAAGAACTATTTGCCCCTGTATTGGTTTTTAGTGTGTTTAATGATTTGGATGAAATAATCGATTCGATCAATGAGTCAGCAATGGGGTTAGCCGGTTATGTTTTTTCGAAGGACAAGCAAGAAATACAAAAATGCGAACAAAAAATAGACATAGGTATGTTAGGGGTGAACACAGGAAAAATCTCAAATGCACAAGCCGCATTTGGTGGGGTGAAACATTCTGGCTTTGGTCGCGAAGGGGGTCGTATAGGTGTCGAGGAATTCTTAACGATTCATTATAGTGCGCGCTAAAAATAACGGTGCAAAAAATGATCAGTTAAAAAGTAATGTTGTCCACAGGAATTGTGGATAAGTTTGTGAATAACTATAGTTTAACTTGCTTCGACATAGAAAAGTACAAGGATGTTTACCTTAGGTTGTTTTTTGAGCAGTCTGAACCCCCTGTAAATCAAGGGGTTAGCGTCTTCTTGACACACTTTGTTACATATTCGGTTCATATGTCAGAAAAATGATGTTAAAAAATAAATGTGTATAAACGTTGACAGGGTATAAGCTTGATATAGTCTGCTTCAAACAGAATGCAACTAAAATTTTAAATTAATTTTAAAATAAAAGAGTTGTAATAGAAAAAGAAATATGTGAATTAAATTGTATAAATAGTCGAGTATCAATCACTCTAAAAAATGTGTGTCATAAGAGAGTAACAACCCTTACGAAATCACTGTGAAATATGCTAAAGTCAGTGTTGTTTTAATAATTGGAGAAAGTTGTGTTTGAGATTTTAAGTCAAGGTGGATTAATAATGATCCCCATCATTATTTGTTCAATATTATCTATCGCTATTATCGCAGAGCGTTATTGGGCATTACGTCAAAGTGCCGTTCAACCAAAAGAAACGTTACCACAAGTTTGGCTTTTGATTAAAAATAATCAGTTAGATGGCGCAAAATTAAAAGAGCTTAAAAAAGAATCGGCTTTTGGGCAGATTCTTTCAGCAGGTATTACAGCATCCAAACATGGCCGTGAAGCAATGAAAGACGCCATTGTTGAAAGTGGCACTCATGTCGCTCATGAATTGGAGCGTTTTTTGAGTCTGTTGGGTACTATAGTAGCGATCACACCATTAATTGGTCTGTTAGGAACCGTAATAGGTATGATTGAAGTATTTGGTCAACTAGTAATTGTAGGGGCCGGTGATGCCACACCTTTAGCCGGAGGCATTCAAAAAGCACTGATCACAACTGCGGCAGGTTTGAGTGTAGCCATTCCAGCCTTGATTTTCCATCGTGCGCTACAGCGTAAAGTAGACGACTTATTAATATCGATGGAACAAGCCAGTACAAAATTAGTAGATGCTATCCATACGGAAAAGGACGAGTAATTCGTGATTAGATTTCGTAAAAAACGTCGTGAAGAAGCAGATATAAATATAACCCCATTAATAGACGTAGTATTTTTGTTATTAATCTTTTTTATGGTCAGTACGACATTTAATAAAGACAAACGACAAGATATTACTTTACCTCAATCTTCAAGTACTAATACAGTTGAACAAAATGAAAAAGTTGAGATTATTGTGGATGCAGCGGGTAAAATATCGATTAATGATCGGACTTTAAATCAAAATTCTGAGCAAAATTTAAAATACGTATTAGGTGAAATGAATTTACCCAAAGATACGCAGTTTTATTACCGCGCAGATCAAAAATCGCCCCTTGAAAGTTATGTTTTGGTGACACAAACGTTGGTTAGTATGGGATATCAAAACCTATATATTGTCACTCAATCTACTAAAGAGAAGTAATGGACACGTTACAGCGTATTCTTAGTTATTCAAAAACATATAAACTATTTTGGATGTTATCAATTGTTGGCTTTTTAATGGCGGCAGTTGGTAGCTCTTTGAATATATGGATGGTTCATAATTTAACCCTAATAGCAACCTTGTTGGGCTCCTCTGAAGGGATGAGTGAGCAAGTTCAAAATAGTGCTTTTTGGTTACCATTCCAAGTAGTGGCGGTGTTTGTATTTTTAGGTGTCTCTAATTTTTTTGCATCTTATTTTAATGAACGTTTATCTTATGAAGTAGCTCATGATATTCGTTTAGATTTTTTCAAACATTTACAATTTTCAAATATTCAATTTATCAAAAATGTATCTACTGGCGAAATGCTTAGTAAACTCATTTACAATATTGAAATAATACGAACGTTTTATGCTGGTTTTATTACAAGTATTTTTAAAGACACCTTAACAATTATAGGTTCTATGGCTTGGGCGCTTTATTATAATTGGCAACTCACTTTAATCTTTTTTACAATTATTCCGTTTATTTCAATATCAGTGACTTATGGATCAAAGTTTTATAAGAAATATAATCAAAAGGTTCAACAATCCCTAGCTCAAATTACAGAGACGTTTAATGAGAATGTAAAAGGGCAAGAAGTGATTCGGGTTTATACCCAACAAAATAACCAAATTAAAAAATTCGGCTCACAAAGCCATGTTAATAAATCACAAAGTATTAAGTTGATTGTGACACGCAGTATTTCAATACTTTTCATTAATACTATTTCAGGTATTGGAATTGCGATTGTAATTTGGTCTGCATTTAAACTAAAAGTGACAGTCAGTGAGTTAATAGCGGTGTTTACTGCATTGATTTCATGTGCTAGGCCGTTTAAAAATTTAGCTCGATTAAGTGAACAATTTAGTAAAATTAAAGAAGCTGCAAACATGTTGTTTGAGCAGTTAGATCAACCTGTTGAAACAAATAAAGGTCAGTTAAATTTATCTGAGAAAAAATGTGTATTAACTGTAAGAAATCTCGAATTTAAATATCCAAGCTCGACAAAAAATGTATTAAATGATATTAATTTTGAAGTGCAATCAGGGCAAACTATCGCATTAGTTGGGCGTTCGGGTTCAGGTAAAAGTACATTAATACAATTAATTGTAAGATTGTTTAATGCACAATCTGGAAAAATATCAATTAATAATCAGTCAATTGATCAATTTACGTTAGATAGCTTAAGGACACATATTGCATTAGTGACTCAGCAACCTATTATTTTTGCAGGCAGCTTGTATGACAACATTGCCTTTGGTCAACCTCATGCAAATGAAGAAAAAGTGATTCACGCTGCAAAACTTGCTCATGTATGGGAGTTTGCTAAGGATTTAGAGGGTGGTATTTACGCCAATATCCAAGCGGATGGTTCCAATTTATCAGGGGGGCAAAAACAAAGAATCGCCATCGCCAGAGCATTTTTAAAAGACGCACCCATTTTACTGTTAGATGAGGCCACTTCTGCTTTAGATAACCAGTCTGAAGCAAAAGTACAACAAGCTTTAACTGAATTAATGAAAAATAAAACCACATTAGTGATTGCACATCGATTATCAACCATTAAACATGCTGATAAAATCCTAGTGCTTGAAGATGGTGAGATTAAACAAACCGGTGATTATGAATCGTTGAGCCAAGAAGATGGTTTATTTAAAATAATGTTAAGTCATACGGATTAATCGAATGAAAATTTGGCAGAATAAAAATATTGTCGCCATTTTATTATTACCATTTTCATTGTTGTATATTGTTTTATCTGCAATTGATATTTTTATCAAAAAAAATAAAGGTAATAAACAAATTTTGTCGACTAGTCCTAAAATTGTTGTTGTGGGTAATATCACTGCAGGGGGCACAGGTAAAACACCCTTTATTCAAATGTTAGCCAAATACTTAATCAGTCAAAATAAAAAAGTGGGTATTGTAACCAGAGGTTATGGTGCGTTTCCACCGAATGAACCTTTTTTAGTAACAAACCAATCCAACAGTGTTGAAAGTGGTGATGAAGCGTTAATGCACGCTCAGAGTTTAAATGTACCTGTGGTGATTGCTAAACAAAGAAACTTAGCTGTTGCGTATTTAAAAAACAATTATGATTTAGATGTGATTTTATCTGATGATGGTTTGCAACATTGGCAGATGCCTAGACACTTAAATATTGTATTGTTAGATGGCTTAAGAGGTACCCAAAATGGATTTTATTTACCCGCTGGCCCACTTAGGCAATCCACAAAGTTTCTAAAAAAAGCCGATTATGTTTATTGTAAAGGCGAAAAACAACATACTTCGTTACAAAAACAATGGCCTAGTTTTAATATTAATGTAATTGGTTTTTTTGATAAAGAAAACAAAGAAATTGATATTCAAAACCTTAACAGATTAACTTTGGTGAGTGCGATTGCCAACCCCGATTCATTTTATCAAGTGGTTAAAAAACATAAAAATGATTTTAATACAAAAGAATTTTTAGATCATCATGCGTTTAGTTTAAGTGATTTTGATGATGTTAAAGGTCAAATTTTAATGACACAAAAGGACTTTGTGAAATGCCAACACTTTAAAGCGTTGGATATTTATTATTGTAAGATTGAAGTTTTTTTAGAAGATAAGGAATTGGCAAAAATTTATCATTCATTATTTGGATAACAAAATAAATTAGAAATTTTCCACGGTTGCGCTAATTGAGCGCCACACATAATCATTTGAACTTGGATTACTGCCATATTCAGCAGTCGCAGTTATTTTCATGATGCTAATTGCGCCATCATATTCATTTAAAATACACTGCACAGTCATATTAAACCCAGTAAAAGCAGTTAACGTCATTGTGTCTGTAGGGTTTCCTGAATCAGGTAAGCGTGCGTTTGAGCAATCGTTATCGTTTTTTGCATGATAAATTCCCCAAGCCAATGCCGATTTAGCGGCTAAATCGGCTCTAGTCATTTGTAAACTTTGATCAAAACCTGCTTGATTGATATTGCTGAATTTCATCATCATACTAATTGAGGAACCAATAACAACCATGATAAAAATGACTGCAATTAAGGCCATACCTTTTTGAGCTGAAACTGATTTTAGATTAGGGCGCATTTTGAACTAACACCTGTTTTAATAAAGTAATGGTACCCGCCACTTCATTTTGCATTGTAATTGAAATATCAATGACACCTGATCGTGTGCTGTTACCTTGAGTGTAACTAAATTCACATTGGGACAGTTTTTGGCTTAAAAGCGATTTGATTTCAGCGGCGCTCGCTTCAATTTCTGCTCGAGTATCTAAATCGGCTTGATCACTTTTAAAGTCGTAATTTTGATACCTGTAAATATTTAATGAGCCGTCAGCGGCACCAATGTCAGTTGAACATTGATAAATTACACCGGTAGTAAATAAGAATATACGATTTTTAGGTGATCCAAAACCTAATGAGTCAAATTGATGCGGGCGACTTAAGCTTATATCTGCAATAGGAGCACTATTAGCGGATTGTGAGCAGTCGGTAATACAAGTTGTGACACTTAAGGGGGTGATCTGTACATTATTGTTTGCGGCGGTAACCGTTGTTTGATCGGTACTTTGTAATAGCTGAGTATAAAAAGTTGAAACACTTGTATTATATAAACTTAAACGAGCACCATCATTATTATAGGTACCATAGAGGCCTAATATTGTGAATCTAGAATCTGCTTGTGAAGGACTTAATGCAGAATTGTCCCCCGACAAAATGGATGAACGGTAACGCCCACCTTGCTCAATTAGGATAAACTCTAAAGTACTGCCATCACTGGATATTCTTATTGTATTGGGTAATGCTTGTTTAATTTCTTGCGAAATTTTATCGACGCTGCTTTGAGCTAGGCTAACAAGCTCTTGTCTGGCGTATTGAATTTGGTAGTTTGCAAATGGCCTGGTTAAAATCGGGGTAACGGTTGCGGCTATAATGGCCATTAATGTGATAACCATTACTAACTCGATGAGCGTAAAACCATTAGAGTCATAATGTTTTGGTGAATTATTCATTATTAGCTCGATACATAAATAATATTACATTTACTAATTGAATGAGCGTAAAGCCATAAGATGAATCATGTTTGGTTAAGTTATTCATTATTAGCTCGATACATAAATAATATTACATTTACTAATTGAATGAGCGAAAAACCATTAGAGGCATAATGTTTTGGTAAATTATTCATTATTGGCTCGATACGTAGATAATATTACGTTTTGATTGTCTGGCGAGCTTACAGTTACTGTAATTAACGCTGAGTCATTAGCGCTGCCTAATAATCCTTCTAAATCCACAGAAGCATCATTAAGAATACTAACGCTCACTTCAAAGTTGGCTAAACCAGCTAAGGGATTATTATTTAAATCGCGCACTACATTGTCTACTAGTACTTGATAATCACATATATCATCAAATTGTTCTCTTGATACTCTGCTGGGGTCCGTCGGTAAACTAACCCCACACCAAAGTGCGGTGGTAGGATCTAAAAATGATTTAGATTGAATTTCTTCCATATAAGATTGTGCAATACTCAAACTCTGTGCTTTTAACATAGGGTCGGCACTGTTTTTAGAAATGGCTGCCATGGCTTCAAACATGGCAATAATCATAATTGATAACACTACCATACTGATAATTAACTCAATTAAAGTGACCCCTTGTTGTGAGTTTTCCGTTGTAATGTTACCTCCTGATTTATTCATATATAAATCCAGTTTGACAATCTAGATATATTGTTTGACTGAAGCCAGTGAACTTGTAAATGAAATTTTGAGTATTTGCAGTTTTAATATAACACCCTGAGTTATTCATATATAAATCCAGTTTGGCCATCTAGGTATAATGTTTGATTTAAACCTTGTGAACTTGTAAATGAAATAGGATGAGTATTTAGAAGTGTATCGCTGATATCTGTAATTGAAAAATCAGCATGAAAGACGATCTCAGTAACCGTACTAGTGATAACTAAGCCAACAGTATTGCTGTTAGCTAATAAGGTAGTTTGATCTTGCAGGGTTAATGTTTGAATAAAATTAGTGGAACATAATGGATCAATCGAGAGGTTAAAACTATTTGACGTTAAAGTTAATTTAACCGGGCAGCCACTGGATTTTGCTTTTTTAGCACCGTATTTAATGCTGCTAATGGTTTCATCAACAAAATAACGTTGATCGTAGATGTCTGTATCGGGAAATTTACTAATAGTTACCGCACTTAAAATGGAAAGCACCACAATGACCATAATTAATTCAATTAATGTAAAGCCACATAGGTGCAATTTAGTCATGTTTTAAACCTACAACCGATGTTAATTAAGAGTTATACCAGAGCAAGTGTCGTCTGTGCCTAGTGCTCCTGTTGGAGCGGTTGTGGCATGATCAACCCAAGTACCAATTGCTGAAATTGACGATGCGCCAGTTGCGCCCGACTCTTGATAATAAAAACAATTATCGCCATCTACTGCTCCAACAACTGTAAACACAATTAAGTCTGGTGAAGCGGTGGTATCTACATAACTTGCGTAATCAGTACTAGTTATACCTGCAATGGCTTGAATGGTAGTTGTAGTAGGATAACCGAAGATTAATGTATATGGAGATCCTTCTAATGTGACTGAAGTAGGGCTATTAGTAGCTAATGAAGCGGAATGAGCAATTGCATTACCAGAAGCTGCTGAGGCTTTTGCACCTTGTAATACTGCATTTCTTGCACTGTCACCTAAATCTGCAAATTTAGGAATAGCAAATGCTGATAAAATTCCAAGAATAACAATCACCATAATTAATTCTATTAAGGTAAAGCCTTTTTGTTTTGATATTTTTTGTTGTGATAATAAAAGTTGAGACATCTAATCGCTCCGTTACTTCAAATAAGTTTGATTGCTTCAGTTTTTAGATTAGACGAAAAATATTAGTTACGCGGTTGTAATAGATGAATTGAGCGGTTTCAAAATGTATTTACTAATAGAAAATATGGAATGAAGTAAAATTGATCAAAAAAATGTCACAAATTATGTAGACGTGTTTCACAAGTTACATTGTTATATTAATTGACACAAAAAATTACATAAAATATTTATATTTAGTTACATTAACTTGGGAAACGATTAATTTTTGGCGCTATTTTAACGTAGATCAACAGATGCCTGCATTGTGACGAGTGTCTAAAAGTAATGTGCTGTAATTGAGTGTAAAAGCTAAAAAAAAAGTAAGAATATTGTAAGAAAATGTAAATTAAAATATTGACACTTTAGTTATATGTATTTCTTCTTAAAGCTATGAACTATCATGTATGTAGCCTATAAATCATAAAAAAGTAATTTTTTTTAATAATATTTCAGTATTAAAAGATCATCTGTCCGTATTTGTAGTTGTATAGAAAATAAGGAATAATTGCCTCAACTTAATTAAACGGCAACTGCCAAATTTCTTGAAAATAAAGGTGTATTTTAAGATGAATATTATCAAACCAATTTTAGTAACATTAGCATTAGCATTTTTAACTCAAGCGTCAGTCGCACAAAACTCTAAAATGAACTTAGAAGATTGGACAGTTGATTTTGAATTAAAAGATACAAACTTCTATGATCATAATGCCACTTTTTTAGATGCCACTATGGAGCAACATATGGTGGGTAACTTTTATCGTGGTATAACATTAGCGTTGGCGTCAAATGCAGGTAAAGCGCGTTTATATCAAGAAAATCCACAAAATTTTGATGTGTACTTTATGCCTTATGTTGCGTATCAGTTAAATACAAAACAAACTGGCAAACTAAGTGCTTCAGCGTCTATGTTAATGGGTACTGCTTTAAATTGGGCTCAGGGTAAACGAATTGATCAACCATTTAATTGTGAATGTACAATGCTTGTATTAGAGCCAAGTGTGAAATTAAATTATCACTTATCTGCTAATCAAGTCATTACATTTAACTATTCGCAAAGTAACTTAAATTTATCTGACAAAATGTATCAAACGATTGGTCTTGAATTTAGTTTAGATTTATAAAATAAAACTCTCCACGTTTTGAAGCAGCCATTGGCTGCTTTTTTTTGTTGAAAAAACGTAACTTTATCAATTAACATCAAAACAATGGATTCAACAATTTTATTAACTGTTTGTGTAAACAAAAATCGCTTAAGGACTGATTAGTACTTCTAACAATTAGATATACGGATTATTCTCAAATAACCCTCAGTTTAAGCTGAAAACTTACATGTTGTAATAAACGAAATAACATTTCTTGTAATCTTGTAATCTTGTTAGTTAAAAAATATTCAACAAACAATATTAAAAACATTGCATTTAACCAAAAGGTGAAATAGAATAATTTTACTAAATGGTTAAATAGATTGTAATTATGAGTCAAGTTTATAAAGCAATTGCAGATCCAACCCGGCGTGAAATTTTACGTTTGTTACGTGAAGAAGATTTAAACGCAGGGGATTTAGCATCGAATTTTAAGTTAAGTAAACCTGCGTTATCAAAACATTTTGCCGTTTTAAAAAAAGCAGATTTAATAGTCGACTATAAACAAGGTAATTTTGTTTATTATCGATTAAACGTTTCTGTTCTAGAAGATTCATTGATGCAATTGATGCATCTTTTTAATTTAGGGGATTCAAAATAAATTTTTTAATAGCAGGTTTTTTGTATTTTAAAAGAATGTTGTTTTGTCGATTTTAATAATGCTTGGCGTAATGATAACAGTTTCAAACCACCTTTTTAATTTAGAGGATTCAAAATGAATAATGAACAATTTTATATCGCTGGTTTTTGGCGTTTTCAGAAAACGTTATTAGTTGTGTCAATTTTTATAATGCTTGCAGCAATGATGACTATTGACGCAAGTTTATTACCCATCCATTGGAATATATATGGTGAGGCAGATCAGTTTGCTAATAAATATTTAGCGTTAGGATTTTGGCCAATAATAATCGCCGCTTTAATGCTGCTTATGGTATTTATTCCTAAACTTGAAAAAAGAAAAAATAATTTAAAACAGTCTAAAAAAGCAACAAGCTTTGTGCTAGGTGGTGTGTCGTTATTGATATTTATGTGCCAAATGATAGCAATACTTGTTGTGTTGGGATTAATCACAAGTTTTGTGCATTGGGTAGTCACACTGATATCAATTTTGATAATAGTGATGGGTAATTTCTTAACAAAATTACAATCTAATTATTCAATTGGTATTCGTACTAAATGGACATTGTCAGATGATCGTGTTTGGGCGAAAACCCATCGTTTTGCTTCTTTGGTTTTTATATTAATAGGGATGCTTTCTTTAACATCTATTTTCTGGATGCCAACACAGTGGTTATTTATTAATGTAGTTGTGTTTGTTTTTGGTACGTTAATTTGTGTGCCGTATTCATATGTTATATATAAAAAATTAAATAAATGATTAAAAGTGATTTATTGTAAATGTAATAAAAAAGCCTTATTTAATTAAGTTAAATAAGGCTTTTTTTTGACTGGAAATAAATCCCTAACCTTGTTGCTTAAATACCCGCTTCAATTTGAAATAATTCTTCAATGGTTTCAATGAGATTTAAAATTTCTTTGCTGTGTAAAAAACATTCAGCATCAAACTGAGCGTCATCATCATCTGCTTGTTCTTTTTGTAATAGTTCATCACTGTATTTAATACGAGCAATGGTGACGTTGTCTTTTATTGTGAATTCCATTTTCTCATCATAATTAACTCGTAGTTGTGAGATTAATAATCCTTCTTCTATATACTCTTCAATTTGTTTGCTGTGTAAAGGTAGGTGTTTTAATTTTAATTTTGATTGAGAATCACCCGCTGAAGTTAATTCGAAATCTTCTAATAATTCAAAACTAGGTGGGGTTTCTTGTAACCAATTAGTTAAACGACCTTTAACATCTAATACATTTTGCCAAGGTGTAATGGCAAGGCTGCCTAATACTTCTCTCAACAGCGCCGTTAAATCATCAGCGGCCGTAGCAGAAGAACAATTTAAAACCAAACGGCCAGATTTTAGGCAAAAGAAACCAAAATAATCGCGTTTTTTTGTAAATGAACGCGGTAATAATTCAAAAATAATGTTTTCTTTTATTTCATCTCGTTCTTTTTTTGAAACGTTTCGTTGTTCGTTGTTTTTAATCTCTTCTACTTTTTCATGTAATGCTTCGTTGATTACGGAACTTGGTAATATCCGTTCTTGTTTTGTGATCTTAAAATAAACTTGCAAACCAGTAACGTAAGTTAACGATTCTGTATGTTTTTTGACACTTCCAAAACCCATTGTGGATGCTTCTTGTTGACTGCATGGTCTCCAAGGTTTTTGCTCTAATGCGGTCTCAATTAGATCAGCTGTTACGGTAAATCCTTCATTAAATTGATACACAAATATCTGCTTAAACCACATAAATTCTACTCTTTGATGTTAATTGGGAAAAACAACTCATTATTCATAACTAATCAAAAATCTCAAGCAAATATTAATAATATTAAAAATTCCTAAAGTGTAAGTAAATGTGAACTGCGTCAATAAAAAACTGAATTGTATAGAATCGTAGCAATCCCTTATAAGACTCCTAATTAATGCTTTTATATGTATTGAGGGCTTCATAAAGCTGTATTGAAGGTTTCTTTAAAGCCTGTATTGAAGGCTTCATTAAAGCCGTATTACATAAGAAACATTGGGATAATTATGAGAGTAGTTTTTTATTTCTGCAAAAATATAAGTATTTTATTCGTTTTAAGTTTATCTGTTTTAAGTTTGCACACAATAGCCTCAAGTGTAGGTATTCAAAATGGACAATTAATTATAGGCCCCCCAAATGAATTACAAAATCCATTAAACCAACTCTCAGCCCGATCCATAAAACTTGAATTATCCACAAAAGAGTTTGTTGGGGTGATCGATCAACCAACGCTAGTGGTGTTAATTTCTTTTGCAGATCAAAAAATTAGTACCGAGTTAAGTGAGTGGGAAAATCGCATTTTTAAAAATGAATTTTCAGTTAAAACATTTTTTGAAAATAATTCACTTGGTTCTTTTCAAGTTGTACCAGCTACAACAACAGGAATTATTGAAATTGAATTGGATATTAATCATCCAGATTTTGGTTCGCAATATGCAAAAAGCACAGAATTAGCTAATCAAGCCTTGATAGAAGTGGCCAAACAAATTGATTTGTCGGATTTTGATACTAATCAAAATAAAATTATAGAAATTAGGGAATTAGCTTTTGTATTTGTAGGGGCTGGTTTTGAAAAATCCTTTGGTGGTGATAATGCTTCACACCCCAATATTTGGGGGCATCAATCCTCAAGTTATTTGTTAGCTGAAGATTACAGAATATCGGGTTATGTGTTGTTTGGTGAAAAACACGGTAGCAAACAAGCCTCGATAGGCATAATCTGTCACGAACTAGGTCACTTATATTTTAATTTACCTGATTTATACGATCGCGACGGATCATCCGCTGGTGCTGGTAATTGGGGGGTAATGAGTTATGGCACATGGGGCTCTTCTGGTAATCAAATGGGGGATCGTCCAGTTAATATGTTGGCTTGGAGTCGCCAAAAAATAGGATTTGTTGAATTGGCTGACCCTGAAGAATCGAAAATAATCACAACAGACGCCCCAGTAAAAATAAGTACCGACAATCCTTCAGAATATTTTATTGTGGAATACAGATAGAAAACAGGTTT
>JALJPK010000060.1 GCA_022968985.1 Pseudomonadales bacterium
CTTTTATTCCTTTTATTCCTTTTATTCCTTTTATTCCTTTTATTCCTTTTATTCCTTTTATTCCTTTTATTCCTTTTATTCCTTTTTTTTGATCAGTTTGTTAAGTATGGTTTAACTGGTTAGTATTAAATTCTACTTTGGGGGAGTAATATTAATACATTGTAATTAATTGTTTTTTATTATTTTATCTATTTTTTTTATGAAAAAATAACAGATATATTAAAGTTTGTTTCACTAGTGCCCCATAGTTTTGAAAGGACTTTAAATACCTAAAAAAACCCTCTTAACCTATTTAACTTATCTAAATTTTCAGTTACCTCCTAATGCCTGTATGAATTAGGAGGGGGATCTTCTAGATTCCCCATATTCATTGAAGATTGTATGGGACAATAGTGAGTTTGTTTAATATAACCTAAGTGGCTTAGTCCTACTTTTAATTTGAATTATATGTTGTTAATTATTAATTTTAACAATGTTATTTGTCTATGTTAGCCTGTTTTAAAGGGTTTTATACTGATATGGGTATAGTTGGCAGGTAGATAAAGTGTAATGATTAGATGCTGTTATGTTTTGGCTTAGACTGTTTGGCCTATTTTAAAAAATTGGGTTTAACCTATAATTTAAGGATATTAAATATGAATAGGTAACTAATTATGAATGACATGAATCAATTCCCCAAGATGAAAAATAAGATAGATGAATTAATGAATGAGTTAAATGCATCTTTAGAATTTAATGTTAAATTAAAAGAAAAATATGAAAGTGAATATTTAATTAAACAAGGTGTTGTGCATAAAAATATTTCAATAAAACAATCGTTTACAAAAAGACACGAAGAATCTTTGATGTTACATATAGAGACGCAAAAACTGCGTGAGTGTGTGAATAAATATATCGGTGATGTGAATGTAGGTGAACGATTTTTGACTAAACATCACAATCAAAAAATAGAAATGAACGATGAGTTAAATTCTGCAAAAAATGAATTTAATACTGTTAAACAACAACTAATAAAACAGTCTGAACTTATGACTGATTTAGATATTAAAATTGAAGAGTTGGAATTTGATATTGCACTTAAAAAATTAGATATTCGATTTGATGAAAAAAGTAGTCGATTAATGTATGAAGAAGGAGTGAATTTCTTAAAAGGCTTAAATCGTTTTGTTTTTATATGTGTTCAGTCAATTGTCAATTTCCCAGTTAAAATAATATCGGGTACTTTTATTGTAAAAGGCGAGTTGTAATATGAAAATTATTAGAAAAATTAGACGTTTAATCACTAAAGAGAAAAGTGATAACAGTAATGATTTTGATGAAAATAACTCATTGTTAAATGCTTTTGATCAAAGTGAATTACATATAGCTTGTTATGATAATAACGATGTCGAAATAAAAAAGTGTATTAGTGCTGGAATTGATTTAAATTTACAAGATAAAAGAGGAAAAACTGCTCTGCATTATACTGTGATTAATAACAATTATGACGCAGTGTATTTATTATTATCTAATAAAGTCATTATTGATATTGAAGACCATTTTGGTAATTATGCTTTGTGGGATGCGGTTTTGAGTTGTAATGGTGATTTTAGAATTATTGAACAATTATTGTTGTGTTCCAGTGATATGAATCATAAAAATATTAATGCACAATCGGTTTATGATGCTGTAAAACTAATTGGAGGCCAAGAAATGATTCAACTGTTTAAACGATTTCGTTATTAAGTTAGCTTGTTTTAAAGAAATAGGATTATTGCAATTGGTTGTGTTTGCAAATGAAATATTTTCAAATGGCAATGTTTTTTAATAATGTTGTATCAAAGGGTTATGTTACAAAGAATATATTTTAAAATAGTGTTATTTCAAATGCTAAAACTTCAAATAATGTTATTTCAAATGCTAAAACTTCAAATAATGTTATTTCAAATGCTAAAACTTAAAATAATTAACTGATTACCCATAAAGCTCAGCCAGCTTCAATAACCGATTTGGCATCGGTGGTGTGCGTAGCGCAATGTAGACAAACCTAGGTATCATGCTAGTTAAATCGAATCGACGGTTAAATCGATAACAAAATTCTGCTAAATATCGTGGCAAATGTTTTGAGTCAACACAATGATAAGTCCCTTTTATCGCATTTTTAACATTAACAATCATTGTATTCACCCAGCTAAACTCTTCTTTTTGTACGCTCTTTGGAGCACCATTTGCCACAACAACTATATGATGGCAGTCAGCTTTTGTTACCGCTTTAAAACAATTTAATCCATCAGAAATAACCGTACTGCCTGCTTTCACATGTTGTTTCGCCCAGCGTTTGATTTCTTTGATTTGAAACCCTTTAACAACGTTCATATTCATCGCAATTGGGTGACCTTTTTCATCTGTCGAAACGGCTGCTACAAAACTTGTTTTGTTTTTAGAGCCAGACCCGCCAGACTCAGCATAAAACTCGCCTCCCCAATACACATTATGTAACTGGATTTTACCGTTTAGTGGTTTTTGATCATCACGCTCTTTCATCACCTGCATTATTTTCTGCTTCATACTCCAGGCCGTATTGTAAGAGACACCAAGTTGCCTTTTTAATTCTAAGGCCGAGATACCCGATTTGGTAAGTGTTAGTAAATAAATCCCTAAAAACCAGGTCGTTAAAGGTAATTTTGTGTTGGCAAAAATAGTATTACTAGTAATTGATGTTTGGTGATGACACTGATTGCACTGGTATATCTTCCTATTTTTAAGTGTACAAAATAGGTTTGATTTGCATTGAGGGCAAGAAAATCCCTCTGGCCACTTCCACTCAAACAGTGCCTGGTCGCATTGTTCTGGGGTGCCGTATTCTTTAAAAAGTTGAGGTAGGCTATAACCCGATTGGAATTGAATTTTGTTTTTACTCATAACGGATTCTCCAGAAATTAAGCTTGAATTAAGCTTAGTTTAGTTTCTGATAAAGGCAGCTGAGCTTTGTGGGTAATTGTTAACACTTATGGCATCACCTAAAAGCAGTGGACAGTGCCACTTCACTTTTTTTTACTGTTATGAACAGATAACCAAACAAAAGGATTAAGCCATTTGACCGATTTTAAAAAATATTTAATCCATTAAACTATATCAATAAATTAATTAACGAGTGGCAACTATGACAACTACAACTATGACAACAATGATGAATTCAAATTTAATGAATAACGATAAAGTTGACTTTCCTTCAATGGTAAAAACAATAGATGGTCTGAAAAAACGTATTACAGAAAGTAAACAAGAAGGAATGACAATTGAAAAAAATAATCAAACAAAAATCGTTAATATAGAAACTCAAGATATTAACAGTAATACCTTGTTAGAATCGTATAAAAATAAAATTAAAGAATGTAATGAGTTAAATGTAGAAGTTAAACAATTGCTGTTAAGTATTGGTGAGTTAAGAGAAGAAAACGATACAATTAATAACTCTATTTCTAAGGAATGTAACAATATAGAAAATATGACAATAGAAATAAAAGAGATAAATGATAAAAATAATGTTTTAAAAGTAGGTGTTATTAAAAGAAATATATTAACCAAAGAACTAAAAAACAAGATAAATGAATTGTCGAAAAGTAATGACGTATACGACCTTAAGTTAAATGCTGCCATTAAAAAAAATGAACGACTGCTTAAAGTAGTGAAATCAATTGAATTAATTAAATTAGTGGTACTTAACTATTTTAAAATGGTTAATAAAATTAAAAACATGATACGTAAATAAATGAATAATTTTATTATGTATTACATTAATAGAATCCATTTTATCGGTATATTTAATGAATATTACCGATAAAAATATAGAATTATTATATTGTGTGTTTTTAAATAATACTAGTGTGTATGTTATATAATCCACTTGAATAACAAGCTTAATACGCATATTTCATTATCGTCAGATAAGAGCTTCTTTTCCATATATTAAACCAAAAAAATTCTAGTTTATCTCTATTTTCCTATAGTCCTATTTCATAAGTAATAAAAAATTATAAATAAAATATACCAAATGGCCTATGCCAAATTATAAACATAAATACCCTTATGGGTTATGTTGAAAATAATTGTCATCTATATACTAATTATCAATGAATATAATTAATTAAGGCAATATCATGATTACTCAAGCAGAATTCGAACTAATACCTAGTGATTTAAAAGTACGTTTAAGTACATTTTCAAAACCACAATTAGCCGGTCGTTTTTTTCAACATATTGGTAAATTATTTACAATATACTCATCAAGTGTTGGCAAAGTGTATACCGACTATAAATCAGAATTAGTTGGAACAAAAAGTGACAATCAAATATTAGTGGTTAACCCAAATTTTCAGAAGTTCGATTCTATTTTTAGTTTTATTGATAATGGCGCAGTAACTAAAACCGATCTAAAAATTATATTGGTTGATAAAGACGGGATTAAACAGGTTTTATTGGTTGGGCCATCTGCAATTGATGGTAAAACAATCTGTTTTGAATTAAAAAAAGGCTTAATAGCCCTAATGCAAGGCAAATTTAAGGGTGGGTTTTTTTTACCTGTTTTAAGGTTGGGTGAATTATCAGAATTACCTTCTGTGAAATTACCTGTTATTTCAATTCATAAGATCGATCCAAAAGCACTAAAATCTCGATCAGAATTTGAAATTAAAGATCTTTCAAATTCAATTCTAGAAAACATTAATCATAGTGAGGGTTAATGTTATGAATTTAAAAATGATTAATATCCTGTTTGTTATTATTGTTTTATTAGAAACTAGTTGTGTTGAATCAGCCGATATTAAAAAAATAAACAATGAACTTATTAATCAATCAAATTTGGATGTGAATTCACAAACACAAACTGATACACAATTAATAACACAAACTGGTACCGTTTCTATTATACAAAGCGATACAAATATAACTGTAGAATCAAACACATCAACTCAAACTGAAGATGACGGTGCTCAAATTATATTACCAGCTCTCCCGACTATACCTGTTATCCCCACTTTACCTGTTATCCTAGATGAGACTGATCCTGTTACACAAACTAATACAGACATTACACAATTACCTATTAGTATTTCTGAAAACTGTCAAAGTAGTCAATATGTTGCTGGTATAAAGTATAATAATTTGGATGTTGTATTTAATAAACAAGCGGCTTATAGCTGTAAAATAAGTGGCTGGTGTTCATCAACGGCTGGTTTTGCTTATGAACCAGGGGTAGGATTTGGTTGGACAGAAGCTTGGGAACGAGTTGAGTTTTGTACACTTTCTGAGATAGATACTGATACTGATACTGATACAAATGACCAAACACAATCCAACAACAGTACCAATACAACAACTCAAACACAGGTTGAAACCATGCCGGCTAATCCTTCAGGGTTATTAACTGTGTTTATTAATAATTTTATCCAAATTAGTTTTGTTGATAATAGTAATAATGAAATCGGTTTTGAAATTTATCGTTCAATTAACTCCGAACCTTACGAATTATTAACAACATTAAATGAAAATGAATTTTTGTATAACGATGCAAGTTATTCCAATGCGCAAAGTATTATTTATATAGTTCGAGCTAAAAATACTTTGTTTTATTCGGAATTTACCGCGCCTTCTATCATAACAATTGAGCAGCCAAAAATTGAGCCGCCCATTATAGAAAATCCAATAGAACAACCAATTAATCCAGTTTTAAAAACAACCTACGAAAATAAATGTACAGCTTGTCATAAACCCCAGGGGTTTGGTGGTGACTTAGAATACCCTTCTATTAAAGCGGGTTTAATTAATAATGGGTTCGAACGTTTATTAGCTAAGACAAAAACAATGTCAGTATCCAATTGTGATGATGAATGTTTTAATAATAGCGCCAAATATGTTTGGTTAGTTTTGTTTGAACAGGAGTTGTCTGATAAAACGTTAAACGAAACAAGCATTATATCTCAAGGAGTAAGGGGTTTACGTTTATTAACCCCTGCAGAATATAAAAACTCTATTCGTGATATTTTAAATGTTGTTGTAAGTGATAGTGCGCTACCAAAACGTGTTGTTACTCATGAGTTTAAATTTGATACCGATTCAGATTCAGGTGTTATGAATTATGAAAATGTAAATAATTATTTACAGGTAGCGCAAAGTATTTCTAACAACTTTGATTTTTCTAATACGCCGTATAACACAAATACAAAAAATAATTATTTAGCAATTGCTGAAAAAGTGTATCGCCGTGTATTAACAATTTCTGAATTTGACATTTTAACGAATATTTATAATCAGTCGTCAATTAACGATGCAATCACTGTGTTATTAATATCCCCTAACTTTTTGTATCGTTATGAATTAGGTCAGTTTGATAATGATAAAAACGCTTACAAACTCACTAATTTTGAAGTAGCAGCCGCGCTTTCGTATCAACTATGGGGCAACACACACAATGACTGGTTAATGAATTTAGCAAAAAATAATCAATTAAGTACAACCATTCAAATTAGAGCAGCAGCACAAATAATGATCGAAGATAATCAGTTTGTTGATAATTTTGTTAACTTTCTAAAATTCTATACAAAAAGCTACGATGAATTATTCGAAAAACCAAACTTATCTCAAGCTGTGATTGACGCAATGTTATTAGAGCGACAATACGCCACTGCTTATTTATTTGAACAGGGCAGCGCTAATATTGATGAGTTATTTAATCCAAATTACACCTTTGTAAATAATGTATTAGCAGATCATTACCAAATTAATTCTAGTTCAAACGATATGATTAAAGTAATTGTAGATCGTAACCGTGGTGGTTTATTACACCAAGGTTTAACCCAGATAAGCAATTCAGATTTTTTAAGCACCTCATTAGTGAAACGAGGCAAGATGATCCGTGAAAATATGATGTGTCACACAATGGGAGTGCCAAGTGGTGTTGACCCTTCTGAAATTGAATTACCTGAAGTTGCTATTACAACCGCACAACGTTGGGACATCATTACAGGGGCAGATGCGTCCCAAGGCCAATGTTGGAAATGTCATCAATTAATGAATGAACCAGGTAATGCGTTAGAAAGTTTTGATGCAGCGGGTCAATATAGAACACAAGAGCAGGCCTACAATCAGCAAGCTGTGTTAATTGATATTCAAACCTCTGGAACATTACGTGACAATACTGGTTTTACTAATTTAGACAATTATCAAGATACACGGGACTTGACTCAGTACCTTGCAAACGACGCTGAGTTACGCGCCTGTTTTGTTGATAACCTGTATCGATTTGGATTTGGCCAAAACGTAGATAGTAGCGTAAAAGAATCGGTAGATTTGGTGGCTAATCAATTTATTGAAAGTGGGAATATAAAACAGTTAATCCTAAACTTAGTATCAAGTGAACACTTTTTATACCGAACTGACCGAAACTAATTAAGAGTATAAAAATATGAATTCTCATTTAAAAAGTAATAAATTTGCATTAAAAAGACGGTCATTTTTAAAAGCGTTACCTGCAGTTGCAGCACCTTTATCTATTGCAGGTTTAAGTAAGTTAGCAATGGCGCAAGGTATAAATCAATTAAAGGTTGTATTTGTTGTGATACCTGATGGATTTGCAGTGGATACTTATGCTGGATATACAGATGGGTTATGGTTTCCTAAGAATCACAGTAATAATACAGACAGTAACAATTTCACTTTAAATGAATTAAGCAACACATTATCAGATTACAAAAATCAATCGACTTATTTAAAAGGGCTGATATTAGGTTCGGGTACCGGTGGGCATAATGGTTGGCAAAGTATTTTACGTGATAGTCAGGGCTCACAAACATCAATCGATTTGATATTGGGTGAACAATTAAGAGGCTCAAACTCAACATTAAAACGAATCAATTCAGGGCCTCATGCCACAGTGGGTGCAAGTTGGAATGTATCCTACGATAATCGTTCAATGATCATTCCTCAAACGGATCCCTATCAATTATATCAATCAACATTAGCAGGTGTTCAATCTCAAGACAGTAATATCAGCCCTAAAAATAATAATTTATTCGATTCCATTTTACCTCAGTTAAATGCACTTAAAACACAATTATCAGGTAAAGAATTAAATAAACTTGAAGCGCATATGCAAGCGGTTGAGCAAGTTAATAAAGATTTAAAAAATAGCACAGCATTAACGGGGGCGTGTAATCCTCTAAGTGCAAAGCCGACAATAGGCATGAATATATCAAGCCCAGATTTTAGAGAGCAGGTGACTAAATCGCATATAGATGTAATCGCAGCAAATTTAAGTTGTGGCACCACTAAAGTGGCCACATTACAAATTGGGCGCTCAGCGGATCAAGTGATAATTAAATCCGTTAGCACAACCAAAAACCCACATGATTGTGCACATCGTTATGGTTCAGTTGATGATTGGAAGGGCTCCAGAAAATGGTATGTTGAACAATGTAAAATATTATTGGATCAATTATCCAGTATGCCAGACCCTGATGTGCCTGGTGATAATTTACTGGCGCATACATTAGTGGTACTAACCAGCGAAATGGCCGACGGCGCACCAGAGCATATGCAGGATGTGCCCGTTACCCTTATTGGAGGGGCATCAGGACTAATTAATCATGGCAGTAATGGGCGATTTTATGATTTAACCCCTTTAGGGGAACGCAGCCACTGGAAGATGGGAACGGCTGTGGATATGCAGCGTGTTTGGGCAACCATTGCTCGAGCTGCGGGTACCGATGTGCCATATAGCGGTGATACATCCAGTATCCCGAATTTGTTTACAAATGTATAAATTAAAGCCTACTTATTGGTCTAAGCTAAATATTAGCAGTGTAATTATTTGATGAAAGTATGAGTGGATTTATGCCTGTTTAAGTTAAACCTAAATTCATTAAATGTTAATTTATATTATATTTACTGATTTTTTTTTATGAAAATATGTGTGTGTTTATGTCTGTTCTTATTAAGTTTTAATTAGAATTTATATTACGTTTAGCCAATATTATTTTTAGATAGGGTGAGTACTTGGAAATTTTAGTAGTGGATGATCATACATTATTCAGGGAAGGTTTATCGCTTGTATTACAAGGTGTTGCAGATAATTGTACCGTGCACCAAGCAGAAAATGGCGAAGGCGCTTTAAACATCGTTGAGCAACTAATTGCCCAGGGTATTGATATTGATATTGTGTTATTAGATTATAATTTGCCAGATATAGACGGCATAAAATTGATGAGTGCTATCAAAAAAATTGATTCAAGTTTACCTATTGCCATTTTAAGTGGTGAAAACGATAATGCATTATTTTTGCATTGTATTGAGTCAGGGGCATCAGGGTTTATCACTAAAAATATAAGCACAGAAAGTATGCTTGCCGCGATTTTGAAAATACTAAGTGGTGAAATTTTTAAACCCGATTCATCATTAATAAATGATGGTGAAAGTGATAATAATACAAATAAAATTCTTGATTTTAAAGTGAATCAAAAAACGGAACAAATGCGTTTAAATATGCAAAATTTGTTAAAAACAAATCTTGAATTAAATGTAAAAAGTTCAATAGACGCCTTAACGGGGATTCCAAATAGAAGAAATGTCGATGAGTTTATTGATGATATTTGGTTGTCATCTAAAAATAATCAAACATTAATTGGTATTGCCATTATTGATGCCGACTTCTTTAAAAAAGTGAATGATAAATTTGGTCACGAAGCAGGGGATGTCACCCTAATTGAAATTGCTAGATTATTAGCTTTGAGTACACAAAATATAGCGTCCCGAGTAGGGCGTTATGGTGGTGAAGAATTTGTGGCTATTTTTCATGATAAACCGAAACAACAAATTTTAGATGGTTTAGAAAAGTTTAGATCAGAATTAGAATCACTCGATATTCTTTATAATGAGTTAATAATAAAAATTACTGTCAGTATCGGATTAGCTGTAATGGTTCCGACAGAGGATTCTCAAATAAGAAATTTAGTTAGACTAGCTGATAAAAATTTATATAAGGCAAAAGAAAATGGTCGAAATAATATAGTAGGTGATTATTTTGAATAATAGTTTATTTGTTGCACACTTATTAATAAAGGTAATGTTTTGAATATTTTAATTGTAGATGATCATTCATTATTTAGAGAAGGTTTAGCCATGGTGCTTCAAACCTTAGCTGATAATTGTATTGTGTTTGAAGCACAAGATGGTGATGAGTCTTTAGATATATTAAGAGATAAAATACGCGATAATATTGATATCGATATCATACTCTTAGATTATAATTTACCTAATTATAAAGGCATTGAATTAATGGTAAAGATGAAAGAAATCGATTCTAGTTTACCTATTGCTATCTTAAGTGGAGAAAATAACAGTGAGTTAATTCAGTTAGCACTCAAAAGTGGTGCATCAGGGTTTATTACTAAAAATTCAAGCAGTGATGTGATGTTAAAGGCAATCGGTTTGATTTTAAGTGGAGGGATATATATTCCCCCTGATATTTTAAATGTGACTCCTAATGATTTAAGTTCAACAAATAATCAATTGTTTAACCACATAAGCACCGATATCTTACAAAAATCAAATGCTGCAACCAATTCTGATTCAAAAGCAGCCCACCCATTAACGCCTAGGCAAATTGATGTACTTAAACAAGTGGCTTTGGGGTTAGCCAATAAAGAAATAGCACGAGTACTTGATATGTCACCAAGCACAGTAAAAGTGCATATAGCGGCTATTTTAAGAGAATTAGATGTAAAAAATAGAACTCAAGCTGCGGGCACTGCTCAACAATTGGGTCTAATTTAAACAGGAGAATATGGCTATGGTTGCTGGTACATATCGTATGTTTATAACTAGTTTATTTTTTTGTATTGGCTTAACAGTTAGTACGATAAGTATGAGTGCAGCTAAGGATTATTTTCAACTAAAGGCGATATTTTTATATAATTTTGCCAATTTTGTTGAATGGCCAAGCACTGCGTTTAAAACAAAAGAATCACCAATTGAATTGTGTTTATATGGAAAAGTGCCTTTTAGTAAGTTTCTAAATTCAATCGATGGCACCTTTATAGGTGATCGACAATTAATCATTAAGCAGTATGATATTAATGATTCATCTAAAAGTGGTTGCCAGATGATGTTTGTTGGTGAAAATAAAAAATCTGAAATTGAAGCATTTTGGTCAAATAAACGACATTTGTATGTATTGAGTATTGGCGAAACGGATGACTTTATTAATAGTGGTGGGATTATTAATATTATGCGCAATCAAGATACTTTTACCTTTGATATTAATTTAGAAAGTGCAATGAAAAATGGACTGTTTATTAGTTCAGATTTATTGATTCTGGCTAGAAAGGTCACAGGATTAAATTAATGCCTGAATTTATAAAAAACTGGTTTTCATATTTATCCATTTCTAAAAAGTTAAACTTAATTGCCTTTTTGACATTATCAACCACAGTTACTATTTCAGCTATTGCAATCATTGGTTTTGATCAAAATCAATCAAAAAAACAATTAATCACTCAATCTAAATTATTGTCAAATATATTAGGTGAAAGAAGTGCTGCATCTATATTGTTTTTAGATATTAAAACTGCGAATGTAAATCTGTCTTCTTTAAATAAAAGGGAGGAAACTTTATATGCTTGTATATATGGGAAAAACAATAAACTATTCTCTGTCTATGAAAAAAACAATTTTAATAAATGCCCTGAAAATATGAATGTGAAGCTAAAAGATGAAGGCAGTCTTGAATACGATAATCAAATCATAACCATTAGCCCAATCATGTTAAAAGGCAAACCGATTGGGCAGTTAGTGCTCTCGTCAAGTTTAGAAAAATTAAATAAACGATCATATAATATTTCATTAATAGTTTTAACTATTCTAGTGATATCCAGTTTTATTGCGTTACTTGTTACACGTAAATTACAAAAAACAATCACTGGCCCTATTTTAGAATTATCAAAAGTGGCTGAAAAAATAACTAAAAATCAAGATTACAGTATTCGAGCTACTTCTGTTTTTAATGATGAAACACAAATATTAACCCGTACATTTAATCAAATGTTACATCATATTCAAGGTGTTCAGTTAGAAATGAGCCAGTTCATCAATGAACTTAAAGAAGATAGTCAAAAATCACAGGATGAAGCCGACGAACAAATTGAGAGAAATGAATCGATTCGACATTATTTTTCTGGGGTGACACACGATTTAAAACAACCACTACAAGCCATCGAAATGTTCAGCAGTATATTAGTAACCTCACCAGAGGATCAACGTGATGTGGTGAATTCAAAATTAAGAGCATCAGTCGCTAATTTAAGACAAATGTTTGATGATTGGTTAAATGTGTCAAAATTAGAGGACAGTTTAAAACAGTTAAATAAAAGTAAAATTAATATTAAATCATTATTATATTCAATTGTGTCTGAAGTGTCTGTGTTAGCTAACGATAAAAACCTAAAACTAAAAGTATATTGCCCTGATTATATTATTTACAGTAACGCTAAAATGATTGACAGAATTGTGCGTAACTTATTGAGTAACGCAATTAGGTACACCGAAAAAGGAGGTATTATATTAGCTTGTCGAATTTGTGACTCGGGTTATAAAATACAGGTTTCAGATACTGGAATAGGAATTGACGATGAGAAACAACAATTTGTTTTCGATAAATTTACTCAAGTATCTGAAAATAAACAATTAACCGGTCAAGGTTATGGACTTGGATTGTCAATCGTTAAAAAGTTTTGTGATACATTAGGTCATGATATCGTACTTAAAAGTAGGATAAATTTAGGCACCACTTTTTCAATTATAATTAAAAATAAAACTGAAATAAATATAGCCAAAAAATCTAATAAAAAAGAGCTGAAATACAATAGACGAATAAGCGATCAAAAAAGGATAATAGAAAAAGAAACAATAAATTTAACTGACAATAAACCCAACACACAAACCAATAATCAAAGTAAAAACAATCAAACTGATAACGATAAAAAAACTAATTATGTGACAAAACACAGTATATATAATGTATTTTCAACAGACAGTGCAATATTAGTGCTTGATGATGACCCAATTATATTAGATGCGATTGTGAGTCAACTTAATAATTGGGGGGCGGATGTAGTGGGAGTGACAACTCCTGAAGATGCTATAAATTGTATTGCTAATAAGGAATTTAAACTCATAATATCGGACTATCAATTAGGTGAAGACATTGATGGGGTATCGGTACTGAAACAAATTGAGGCGTATTTAATTAATAATAATAAAAAAGCAATTTATTCATTTATTATTACAGCCTCTTTAGATAAACGAATATTAAACGATATTAAACAATCTAAATATGATTACATGGCAAAACCATTAAAACCAGCAAAACTAAGAGCAAAGATTGAGTTTATCCTAAAAAACGAAGTTTAGAATTTATTCGATTGCTATATAAATGCCTATAAATTTCTATAAAATCCTATAGTTATCTATTTTATATGTGGTTATTAATTTTAATAATTAGCTAGTTTTATGAGATTAAATAATAATAACTGCACCTGTATTACTATTATATTCAAAACCAAAACTATAATCAGGTGCGATATAGTATTGGCAAATAGCTGATGTAACATATTTAATTTGATAGTCCTTATCATTTGAAGTAGAAATTTCAATTCCAGATGTCTGCATTAGAGCAGTCCACAGACTAGTGCAGTCTCCGGAATTATTAGTGGTTGGGTTAGATTCAGCAGCAGCTATATACGATTGACTTGGCCATCCATATTGATTGAAATCTATGGTTCCATAACGCCCAGGTGTATCGTAAACTTTTAAGTCATCCGCAGCACCAATACCTATTGTTACTAATAACTTACTACGGGCAATATATATGGACGATTTATAACTACTGGCTACACTTTTATTTTTAGCTTCTATGGATTTTTGTGAGACATCAAAAAATTTCGGAATTGAAAAGGCCGATAATATACCCAAAATTACGATAACCATTATAAGTTCAATTAATGTAAACCCATTTTGTTTAGTAGTCATATCATATTACTCTATAGTCTGTATGATTTTAGCGCTTTAATTAAGCCATGTAAGCAGTTTGGTTTTAAGTATTAAGTATATTTTAGTGACCAATGGTTTAGGTTGCTATAACTCAAACGGGTTAGGCCATTATTACTAGGGATAAAGTAAAGAGTTAAAATAAGGCAGACAGAGTGAATTTAGTTAAATACTAGATAACTATTTTTGGGTGAACATGTTCAATTTAAAAACTAAAGGTTTATCAGACAAATAGACATATCACGAGTAACATTTACAACGGATGAGTTAATCGAAATATTTAAAGTTTGATGTGATCTAGTATTATCACCCACCATAAATGCAGAGCACTTTGTGAGCTTAAGTGTAATGGATGAAAAAATACTTTTGTTGATGTTGTTAAATTTTTTAATTATATTCGTTGAAATGTCCCATTGCATTGCTTTTAAATTACCTTTCGCCGTACATTTATCAGAAGGTTGCATAAAATGTAATTCAATACTTGTTCTATTGTTCTCTTCAACTAATTTTTCGACTAAACCACGACAGGTATAAGGTGAACCACCAAGTTCTGAATAACGCCAATATATTTGATACAACCCCCCGATTTTTTCAACTAATATATGGTTGTTTTGGTTAGACTTATATCCTGCACTTTGCACCTCTTGTTGTATCAATAATAAAACTTCAGAAATGTCACCTTCATATTTTGCAGAGTTTGATTGTTCAATAGATATTTTAGTTATTGTTTTGAATAAAGAAAATGTAGAAATTAAAACTAATGAAGAAATAACAGTAGCAATTAACATACTTATAATACTCATACCTGATTGATTCTTATTTGTTATTTTCATTATTTTTTACCATTTATTTGTGAGTATAGTTAAAGTGTTGTAGAGGTTGTAATCTCATAAATATTTCCCATCAGATATAAAAATCCAACTATTATTATTCTCTGAATTGTAATCAATATTTGTTGTATCATAATTTTCAAAGATGCATGTATCATTGTTATTTATATTTTCGCAATCAATAAAAGGCGCTAATTGACCATCGAATCCGTCTTCTTCTGTTCCATCATTAATGATTGAAATGTTCGCACCAAATGTATTTTCATCTTTTTGGATTAAGTTACCTAAATTATCAAATAGTCGATCATCAACTGTATCTAATGTCACTAAATAACCATGAATAATTGTTAAACCTGACGTTTTTAAATTATCACCCGCCACTACCGAGCCAAACAGTATTGACAGATTATTTAAATATATGTCACCACCGGTGAAGGTTGTATTAAGTGGGTCTAAATCATCCCGAATGCCACCTGACATTAATACTGCATTACCTAATACATCATTTTTAACGGTTTGAGTGGCATCGTTACAATAATTTTTGGGATAAAAACCAGTAATATTACTGTTTGAGCGTGGAGTGAATGTTTCAACCTGTGAGGGATTTCGGTTTATCTCATAAGTTGTACTGAAATTATTTAGGCATAATTCGTCATAAGTTGCTGTGTTCATCGCTTTCATTACAACTTTATTAGTTGTATTAATATCACCCGCAGCAAGAATACTCATTGTACTGAAGGTTAATTGTACTTTGACATTAGCATCAAAAAAATAATTACCTGCAGCCATTTGCCTAGCATTAATTTTCCATGTGCTATTTTCTTTATTATTTTTTTTAACAACTGTAATACAATCTTGACTAAACCCATCACATAATTGTTTTCCACTACAAATTAAAAGGTTTATATCTTGACATAATTCTTGTGAACCGTTGTAGCCAACTGGTTTTAAATAATAAGTACCATCGTCTAAACCGTTCATGTTTTGTACAATTACATTAATTTTACCGGTTAAATGATCGTGTAAAAATTGAAAGTTGGCAAATTATTTTAACTTCCAAACATCTATCATAGGTTTATCAATGATTATTTTACTTAATTTTAAAACGGGTGTTATAACATTATTTTTATCCTCTAAATAATTTCCAGAACCCCCAATATTACAACTTTCGTCGATTTTTTTATTTGTTTGAATTGTGTTTGTAACAACTATTTGTGAATAATAAGGGCAGGTGATATCTCCTTCAGCAATAAATCGGCTTGTCGTTAGGTTGTTTTTAATCTCTACATTACCTAAAACACGTACATTGTTAACAGTACTTTTATTTTTAATGTATATATCACCATTGCTGTGTGCTAACCCAATAATAGATCGATCTTGACCGTCAGTTACATTACTGCCACCTGCTAAAATTATGTCGCCACTTGCGGATAAACTGTTGGAGGGGCCAGATGTTAAGTAATGTATGTCACCGTTTGCAATAGCTGTTGTAATTGCACTGCCCCCAGTTGCAGTAATGTTTTTTAAACTGCTTACTTTGTTTACAATTGTCCCACCCGATAGATTAACGTCGTCATTTGATTTAATTGATATTATTTTTTCATCACTAGAAAATGAAACTTTACCTGTTGCAAATATATAATCTACCCCCGTTAAATTGATCGATTGACTAGTGACATCCCCCTCTATTACTAATTTAGACGAACCTTTAATATCAAGCTCAATTCGGCCTGTAGATGAGACGTCACCAATAATAAAAGCTTGAGTGCCATTTATTAAACCAGTACCACTTTTTGTTTTTATTTTTAATGTGGCATTCACCGCCGCACTTGATTTTGATTTAGGGTCATTGAATATTGAATTAATATCAATTTTTCGAGATCTGGAGTCAAATTTAACTATTTCAATTTTATATTCATCTTCTTTAATTGTGAATATATAAAAATCACCCACCAAATTGGATATTTCTTCATCTGTTAAGTTAGGTAAAAAAATTCTAAATAATTCGATGCCTTTCCATGCGCCTATTTGCGCTGAAACTATGGCATGTGAAGTAATGTGTTTTTGTTGAGCAGTTGAATTTGTGTAAATAACACCCATTGCCGCAGTGGATAATAATATACCAATGACAACGATTGTTAATAGAGCTCCAAAACCTTGTTGTTTATTGATATTTTGCATAATAAACCTTTATGAATATTGAAAAGGGAAGTGATGTTATTAAAGTCGAAAATTAATTTTTTTAATTGTAATTACACCGAATACAATCCATTTAAAATGCAATAAAACCATTAACTGAATAACCATTTACACCAATGGCAATACTTTGATGGGCTAATTCTAAATTAGTATCGCTTAAATCGATAATTTCATAATTGTCTGAATTGTTGTTATGCAGTGTTAAACCTACTTCCACTTTTTCACAATTTATAGCTGTAATTGTTTTATTTTTTTTTAATGTAGGTATATATACAGTGTATTCATGTGTACATATTTCGCTTGGATCAATTGTCATTAGTGTGTTTTTCAATTGTGAAATAATAATAGCCCCCTCTTTAGTTTGAGCGATTGTAAAAGAGGATTGAATGGAAATTAGAGCAGTACCCATACTGATAATAGCGAGGAGGAACATAGCTACTAGAGCTTCAATTAAGAAATCACCTTTTTGTTTTGTAATTGAGTTAGATACTTGCATTTTTAGCTCACTGATTAATAATGTTTTAATGAGCGTCTATTGTATCCAATTTATTTATTAATCCTATAAACCAAACAGCCTAGTCCATTTGGTTTATAGGTTTATGTTTAGCTGTTTGTAATTGATTCGATAATTAGGATTGTTATTAAATTAATAATATAAAAATTGATGGGATTGTGAGTTGAATTCACAGTTACTGAATTAATCAGTCGTTTTTTTGGATATGTCTCTTTGTGGATAGTTAAGTTGAATATTAGCAGGGCACAATAGGTAAACTTATTTTGTATTTTAATCCACCTTCCTTTGGTGAACTTGCGTCAATGTATCCTTTCATTTTTTGCACTACAATATTGTAAATAATAAAGTTACCCAAACCCAATTCTTTTTTAACTTTCTGAGAAAAAGGATCAAACAGTTTTGAAAGGTCATTAAAATCACCTTTTCTATTGTCGTAGTATTCTAATATTAATTGTGATTTATCTCGATTGGTAGAAATGCTTATTTTAATTAAACCTACTTCTAAATCTGAAAATGCATAGCGTAAACTATTGGTTACTAATTGATTAAATACTTGGGTTAATAAACTGATCTTTAATTTCGCAGTAGTTTTTGTGTCACAGTGTATTATAAATTCATGCTGAAATACTTTATTCACCTGTTTGATGTTTTCTATCATTGCAGGAATTACATAATCGATATTTACTTTTCGAATACAATCATCTGTTTGGTTAGATGCAATTGTTTGAAATTGTTCGAGTAAGTTAAATGCTTTTTTTTGATTTTTATATATTTTATTAAAAGAGGTGATTATTTGTTGGAAAAATACACGTTTATCATCTTCTTGTATTTTTCCTTCTTTAAATTTTTTGTAAAATAAATCACTTATTGTTTTGAATTCATGTGTTGATTTTAATGAGTAATTAATAGGTCCGGTTAATTCTGCTGCAACTGAACTAACTAATCGCCCTAAAGCAGATAGTTTTTCACTTTCTATTATCTGCTCTTGAATATAAGATAATTTCCCCATTGTTTTTTCTAAAAATAAGTTTTGATTTTCTAAATCTATATTTTTTTTATGAAAATCGTCTTGGCTTTTAATTCGTACCAATAATTGGCTTACAATCGCACCAAATAACTTTAAAGATTGCATGATGTTTTCTGTTATTGCTTGTTTATTAATTAAATTATCAGCAAATATCCAGCCCAAACATTCATTTTTATGGAAAATAACAATACTAGCTTTCCAACCAGTGCCCACTTGAATGTCTCCATCATAAAGTTTGCAGTTTTGTTGTATGTCAATAACCCCTTTGTATTTGTCGGCGTTCATTGTTTTACGTAATTCTGGGTCCATGTCTTTAATTAAGTTTTCTTCATTACGTAAAATTCCGTCTTTATCCGTTCCCCAAGTTCCATTTAATTGATCATTTTTTACGTCATATAATATTAAACCCAAACGGTCAAAATCTAAATTATTAAGGGCGTACTCTATCGCTAGGTATCCTAGCTGAGAAATGTCGGTCGCATAAGATAACTTTGTTGTAAGTTCGTGGAATTTTAGGATTCGATTGTCTTTTTTATTTAAACCAAACATAGGACCCTTTTTGATGTTTAATAAATGAAAAACAATGTTAAATATTTTATTTTAATACTATCGTATTGCTGTGCTTAAATTAAATTTTGACATAACTAATAATTAATAAGGTGTAATGTAAGCGTATAAACTTAACATTGCTCAAAAAGTAGAGTTATTTTATACATTAAACCATCTTTATCTGGTGTTTTAAGTTTATCTAATTACGTATAAACTTAACATTGCTCAATAGGCAGAGTTATTTTATACATTAATCCACCTTCATCTGGTGTTGTAGCTTCAATAAAACCATTCATACTTTGAACTATTAAGTTATAAATTATAAATGTTCCTAACCCTAGGCCTTTTTTATTTTGTTGCTGTGAAAAAGGGTCGTATAATTTTTCTAAATTAGTGGAGCTGCCTTTTCCATTGTCAGAGTATTTAATAACTAAACGTGAATTGTCACGTTCTGTGGTAATAAAAACTTTTATAATGCCACTTTCTAAATTTGAAAAACCATGTTGTAAAGTGTTGGTAATTAATTGATTAAACACTTGAGTTAAAATACTTATTTGTAATTTCGCTTTAATCTTAGTCTCACTGACAACTAAAAATTCATGTTGTAACGCTTTGTTGACGTGTTTGATGTTATCGATAATGTCGGGAATAACTTTATCAATATCAACTTCACGAATTGAATCGTCGGTTTGATTAGTTGCGATTGTTTGAAATTGTCCCAATAACCTAGATGCCTTAGTTTGATTTTTATTTATTTTATTAAATAAAGTGCCCACATGTTGGTGGAAATCCCTAAGATCTGAATCTTCTAACTTACCTTCTAAGTGTTTGCTGAAAAATCCATCTGTGATTGATTTAAAATCATTAGTGGCATCCAATGACTCTTTTAATGGATCGGATAACTCTTCAGAAATACCCTGTACCAGACGCCCTAATGCAGAAAGTTTTTCACTTTCAATAATTTGGTCTTGGGCATAGGATAATTTTTCCATTGTTTTTTCTAAAAATGAGTTTTGATTTTCTAAATCTAAATTGATATTGGATAGTTCATTTTGAATCTGTAAACGTATTAATAATTGACTTACAATTGAGCCAAATAAACGTAATGTTTCAAGTAATTCATCGGTAATAGGTTTTTGATTAATTAAATTGTCAGCAAATATCCAACCTTGGCATTCATTTTTATGAAATATAACGATACTCGCATGCCAGCCTTCGCCAACTACATCTGCGCCGTCATATAGTTTGCGTTTTTCTCTAAAATCAATAATACCTTTATATTGATCGGCATTCATTTGAGTGCGGTGGTCTTTGCTTATTTCTAAGCTAAGGTTCTCCTCATTACAAATTACCCCGTTTCTGTCTGTACCCCATGTGCCTTTTAAGCGATCCTTTTTTTTGTCGTATAACAAAACACCTAAACGGTCGAAACCTAAATTATTTAATGCATAATCTATTGCCAAATAAGCAAGCTGAGAAATATCAGTTGCGTAAGCAAGTTGGGTGGTTAATTCATAGAATTTATTTAACTGTTCACTTTTTTTATTTAAACCGAACATAGCTACCTTTTAATATCTATTAAGTCATTATAAAATTACACTTACTTTTACTATAGCTTTAATTTTAATATTACGTAGAAAGCTTTGCTGAAAAGTGTAATTAATTTTATTTAGTTATAAATGTGTTAAATACTTCTATTTATAACGTTTTTGAATAAATATTAATGAATTGTTTTTTGTTCTAAATGAGCTAAATGAGCTAAATATTCTATTTATAACGCTCTTGAATAAATATTAATGAATTTTATTTAGTTATAAATGTGTTAAATACTTCTATTTATAACGTTCTTGAATAAATATTAAAGAACTGTTTGTTGAGGATTGACCAAATTCTATAGTACTTGTTGGGGAGGTTAAACCATTACCAAAAAAATCAAATTTTAAATAATCTGGCAGATTTAATTTAACGATAAGTTGCCCAGTATTATTAATACCAGGATTTTGTATGTGCAAATTACCCCGTCCATTTTGTACATCAGTCCATATATGTGGTGTGCTTAAAGTATTTGAATAGGTTGCACTGCACCAGTTACCAGTTGTTTGTGTGCAGCTTATAAACTCAAAATCGTCAATTAGAAAATCAGTGCAACTGTCAGCAGTAATGGTATGAAAATCAGATCGGTTATTTGAATTGGCCCAAATTTTAATTTCAATAGGTAATGACGCAACACTGAGTTCGGAACTTGATCCATTTTGCATAGTTGTAATTGCGTAAGCAACCGTCGCACCTGTAATGTCGTTTGAGCTAAAATCAATACAACTATCGGCTATTTCAACACATACTCCGTCAAGGTCGCTTAATTGGCTTTGGGTCAAATTGATATTGATTGATGCGTTAAAAGGTAAATCCGACGCTATAGGTTGATTGTTTAGTTTGGGAAATGTGATTAAATTATTCGCTAGAGTAACAACCCAATCACCATCAAAATCTAAATGTTCAGTTAATACAGGTGATGTTGGGTTATATTCGGGTTCGCTGCCATATGCTGTGCTACCTACTGAGCGTGATATTAGTGGTGATATTTGACTGTGATCAAATCGATTAAAGTCAGCAACATAATTTTTAACTAATCCACCTGAGTTATTGTGCGCACTAAATGTAAAAATTAAATCTTGATCAAAAGTTAAACCTTGACCTTGGTAACTGATTGCGCAGGCTTGTTGTGCATTATTAATGCTCAGGTTGTTTAAAGTGAGTTCGAAATGATCAGGTACAAATCGACCCACGCTTAATAACGTATTTTGTAATGGGTTGTTTGTTTCGAGAAAACCATTTTCTGTAAATTGAGCAATTAAATCAATAATACCCACTTCTGAATAACTCATTAAATAACTTAGAGTTTTATTGATATAGTCATTACTTTTTATCACCCCATCTAATTCTCCGGTTTCTCCTAATAGTGGTAAGTTGTTATTAACGAGTATTTCAATTGATTCATTACTTAGATGAATGTTTGGAATTAATGGGTTATCAGAAATTAAGGCATTAGTATCTATTACTCCGTCATTATTGACATCATCAGATAATTGCCACAAAACAGGTGAGGCGGTAAGTAAAAATAATTCATCTACTTTTTTGAAAGTTGTGCCATTTGCTGAGTCGGCAAAACTTGTTGCTGAATTAATGTCATTATTTAAACTTAGGTATATTGCAAAAGGTCTTAATGTAATCAGTTCTGATTGAGCTTCCAAAATTCGATTAGAACCATCCTGGTTTTTAACAAATCCAGATACGTCATCTTTAATATGTAAAATAAATTGATTAATGTCGTCAGTTTCCAATGTAATATTTGCAATGCCAGCTGCAAAATTTACTGTGTTGATCGAGTTAACTGGCTCTGACGTATTTAAATTAATACTGTTTAACATTGGGGTGTTAGCAGATGACATCATACTTGTTGGTTCAACCCACAATTTTAAATCAGATTGATTGTAATCAGATGCAATACCACATTGATTATTTAACGCATCTGTTTGAATCAATTTAATTGTTACATCAAGGGGTTTACCTGCTACTTGTACTGCATCAGGTTCAACTAAAAATACGTTATCTGAAAACGTAATGGTTGAACTGTTTGAGTTTATCCCCGAGCTATTATCAAATACATTAATGCTAAGTATATCGGCATGAGCGTTTGTTAAGTTGAGAGTTATTTGAGCATTGTCAGTAGCAGTAAATTGATAAGTTGCTGAACCGTCATCATTAATTGCATCGTTTAATGTACCCTGTGCGTCATTTATACTCCAAGTGCCATGCCCACTTGAGGTTGAAAGGGTTACGAATCCTAGGTAATTTGAGAGATTATTCCCATTTGTATCTTTGGCTTGAATTATGATGTTAGATGCAATGTTAGGGCAGGTGGACGCGCTTGCTGCAAAACTAAAGTCGAAATAATCAATTGTTGGAGTGGATTGTAAAGCACATAAATCACCAAAATCAGCATTACCACTTTCGGGGTTAATATAATAAATACTACTATCTGTATTAACTGTGATGTTTTGGGCTGTCAGTGCCCCATAAATATTGACGTTTGAATTAATATCTACATCTTCTTTGCTGTAGATGAAACCAGTAAATACCGAATTTGTATTAATTGTAAACCCTTCATAAAAGGTCCAAATTAATTTACTAGGATCCCCTTCTAAACCATTTAATGAATTTATTTTACTTTTATCATTAAAGTCGACTTTCTTTTGAGTGAATACTCTTGCACTGCCTGAACCTAGGATGTGAATTTCTAATTCTGAATTGAGAGAAAATTCCTCAATGTAATAATCACCTTCATATAAATATAATTTAACCTTATCATTAAGACTTAATTTTCCAATTTTATAAAACCCACTGGCTGGGGTTAAAAAAGTAAGTGTGGCATTTGAATTTGCATCAATTTCTTCAAAATCCGTAACGCTGCCATCAAATATATACGACCCATTGGTATTAATAGATTTTTTGTTACTAGAACTGTAGTTTTCAAAATTAGGTAATGTTAATGCCGATAAGGTATTGGTGGTACTGCAATTTTGAGGATGACAACTTAAGATAGATGAACCTGAATTTGTATTAATCTGATTAGCTGCAATGATATTGTCAGGGCTATTAAATATTGCTGCATTATAATTTAAATTAATTTCACCTCCACTATTAATAGTACCCAGCGCATCGGCAAAAATAGTGCTGCAAGACTCAGAATTATCTGCCATCACATTTAATGAAAATAACATTAAAGTTAGAAAAATAAATCCAAGTGTAAATGATTTATTAAATATGTTCATTTAAACAACATTATTAAAATACACTTCTTTATAGTAGATTATATTTATTAATATTCATTATTATTTATTTATTTATTTGTATTCGTCTTCTATAAAAATGAGTGAACCCCCTTTATTACTTAAACCAAAATCTACTGTGGCAGTGGGTGAGGTAACACCATTTCCATAATAATCAAATTGAAGGTAACTGGGTAAATTTAAGCGTAAAGCAACTTTCCCAGTATTGTTTTCACCAGGGGCATTAATACTGACATTACCTTTGCCTGCAGTTAAATTTGACCAAAAATGTGGTGCTGCAAAATTACTTTGATAAGTTGTATTACACCAAGCTCCTGATTGATTGTCACAACTCAAAAACTCAAAGTCGGAAAGTATAAATGTTGTACAAATGTCGCTACTTATCGTATAAAAATCATTTAAGTTATTTTGAATTGCCCATATTTTTAAAGTGACGGGTACCAGTGCGTTTTGTAATTCACTTTGAAATTCATTTTTTAAAAAAACGACCCCATAAATAATAGTGGCACCTGTAATATCACTTGAAACAAAAACCTCACATCCTGCTCCTGTATCAAAACATATTCCATCTGAATCCGTTGATTGTAATGGGCTTAAATGCGCACTCAGTTCAGCGCTAAAAGGTAAGTCTGAAGAGGCAGGGATGTTATTGGTTTTATCATATAA
>JALJPK010000061.1 GCA_022968985.1 Pseudomonadales bacterium
TGATAAGTAACTGTGTAATTACCTAATACATCGATTTCTAAATCACTTGTAATCACAGCTTGTAAAGCTGAATCATAATTATCAGTAACAGCAACACCTTGCTCTGTATAAACATTATGCACTTCCAAAGTAATCTCAGTTTGCCCATTTAAAATAATTACAGGCGCTTGAGTATCAACGATTTCTACATTGGTTTGAGTTTGAGTGTCAGTATTGGTATCAGTAAGTGTGTTACCACCACTATCTCCCTCCTCACCACAGGCTGCCAAATAGAACACGGAAGAGATTAAAAGACCTGACGAAAAAAGCTGTTTCATATTTTTATCCTTAGGAAATACAGTAGTATGATTTGTAGGATACTAGCACAAGGTTGTAGTGACTGTAGAATATATTTGGGTTATTTAAATGGGGTTATAAAGTATATAGCAGATGGTTCTTAAGATATAAAAGGGTTGGTTTTTTATAAGTTATGGACATGATTTGAGTGACAAAACTTTATTACAGGCATAATATTTTATTGTCAGTGTTTTATAATCATACCTACAATGACAGATTATTTTTTAGATCGTTACACTCAATAAATTAACACAAACCTCCTACCATAAAAGTTCATAAGCAAAGCATAAACCCCACTATTTTAACTTAGGTTTATTTCTCTTAGCTCAGTTTTAACAAGCTTACGCTTGTTAAAACATTACTCTGAGCCAAGTTATTTCATAAATAAACGTCGAAAATCATTAAAAACGATAAAGCAAAAGTCACCCACTTTTTAGATATTAAAAGTCATCCAACTGTGTTTACAATTCTAATTAGTCCAAAGACGAACATTTAAAAATTTACTTAATTCCACAGCTTCACTTAATAACTGTTTACCACCATGAGCCAGTACGTTTGCACGCATTCCATTTTTTAATACCAAATTAACTTCGTAATTATTATACAAATTAGCACTATTGATATTCTGTGACATACTAATTTTTTGGGTAGAAAAAAACTGAATTGCATGAATATCTTTTAACTGGCAAAGCGCTAATTTAGTTTTGTATTTTTGCCGCGGATAACTCCCCACCCAATAACACCCATTGTTAATATCAAAATGAACTGGGTTAGAAAACATTTTAAATAATATTTTTGCTGGAATTAAACACAATAACGCTGGAAAATAAGTAAACAATAATCTAATCGGCCAATCATTAATAAAATATTGATACAATGGCCAAATCACCCCCATACCTATAGCCAACACAATAAGTAAATAAGCGATTTTTTGTAAATGGGACTGGCCTTCAAAACAATAATGTCGCTTTGAGCGTTTAACAAGCTTATGCGTAGCAACATTACTTTCTGTTGAACTCAATGAGTTCCACTTGGTTAATTTTGCAACTTCATCATTATCATAGTTATCAAATATTTCATTTTTTGTCATATCAATATCTTTATAAATTAGGGGGTTTTAAAACCCTGTATGTAAAATTGTGCGTATTTACAATAAAGGATTTTTTAGTATCCTAGCTATAATCTATTCTGTCAATTTTTACAACTTCCTACGGTTGATTTGGAGCACACAGAATCATAGTGGCGCAAGCGAAAATACGAATTCAGAATTACATAAACAATATTTAGGTAGACTTAACTCCTAAAGAAGTTTGGAAAAGATGGATTTTAGAGAGTTAGATATTACACACCACATAAAAACTGATATTAAAAAATCATTAAAATACAGAACAAGAATCAAACAAATAAAAGTTATTAGTGACTCCTAAGTTAATTGAATAATTGACTTAGGAATCAAATTTAATTAAAAGCTATAGCTAAATACAATATTGAGAATAATAATGTCAACAGTTTGAGACACCCAGTACTAAACACTGTAATAGCTTGCCTTGTTATATTAGTTATAACCTATGGAAAATTTACTGGATTTATTAATATTCTTGTAATATTCATATTAATCCCCTCAACTTTAAAAAGTTTATATTTTATATTAATCAAACAAAAAGAGAGAAAACAAAGACTTATTAAACTTTGTTTGTGGACAGTCACTATATTAGCCACTTGTTTACATCATCTCTATTTATCCAAAACCTCAGAACAGCTTGCCAATGATGTATTATCTAAAATTAACTCTTATAACAGTACAACTAATAACTACCCTGAATCTTTAGATATTATTAACATTAATCCAGAAAGCACTAAAGAATACTATTTAATATATAGCTTTAATGAAAACAGTCCATTTTTATACTACCGATCTACTTGGATGATTTATAATGGATACCAATACGATTTTGATAATAAAAAATGGATTTACATAACTGATTAAGGATTATCAAATGGGGCTTTTCGATGTTTTTTTATTAACAATGAAAAAGAAATTAACAATCTACACTGTAAAACTCATAACGCTTTTAAGTTTAAGGACAATAATACTCAACAACGAACATTAACTGCAGACAAACAAACAATTACAGCTGGATTATGTTTTATTGAAATAAGACGTATTTCTTTCATTTAGATATTTTTATAAAGATATTTTAAGAAAACTAAAAAGTACAAATTTTGGTAAGTAGACATTGAGAGTTTTAATACAATTTATACAAAATATTTAGATTATCGAAAGAACCGACCTAGAACTATAACTAAAACTGAATTAAAAAACTGGGATGGCAATCACCCCTACTTAAATATTACTAGAAGCTTCTGGTCAAATAACATTTTTTCGAGTCGATTACTGCTCTTGTGTAATTATAATAAATGACATCCATGTCACTATAAATCCCGAATCTACAATTAATACTGTGACACTTTGTCTTTTAAAACAATCGCCTGATCACAAGCATATGCTAACTCTTTGCCTTTTTTTACAAAATGCGTTTTAAAGTAATTGATATGTTCGTCGGTTTCATGAAAATTATGTGGAGTTAATACGGCTGTTACTACTGGAATTTGTGTTTCCAATTGCACTTGCATCAAACCTGTACAAATTGCTTGTGCCACAAAATCATGACGATATATCCCACCATCTACCACTAAACCACTTGCGGCTATGGCTGCGAATTTTCCTGTTTGAGCTAATAATTTTGCTTGTAGCGGAATCTCATAAGCACCAGGCACGGCTATCACTTCGATTAATTCTGGATTGTATCCACGGCTGATTAATTCGTCTTTAAAACCTTTTAGAGCTTGTAAAACGATGTCTTCGTGCCATGAGCCGTGGATAAACGCGATGCGTTTTTGATCTGTGTTTAACATATTCTATCTCTGATTCAATTTACTGCATTAATGAAACCTTAGAAGGTTTCTATAGAATCAGGGTGAACGTGCGAGGGAATACATTTTAATCATGTATATCTGCTTGGTTTATAATAGCCAATTACAAAAATATAAAAAAGACGACCTAAAGTCGACCTACATCAATTCAATGTATTTTCGCGCGTTCTCTCTCATCCGGACTATGACCGTCGGCTTCAGAATTACACTGAATCTGCTGACCTTTTTAAATTAAAAGTCGATCAAATATCAATCAACCATCAAATATCAAACATTTAAAAAGCGCTCGCGGGCTTAAAGTTTTCACTTCTTACCGCCGGTGGGGAATTACACCCCGCCCCGAGAACGTACCTATTTCCATGTCTAAACATGCAAAAAGCGAGGTTATTGTACGCAAAACAGCTTAAAAACACCAGTTCTACTGCGTTTATGCTTATATTTTATTGGATTGAACTTATTACAATTGAATTTTTAAGGAAGAATCCCCCCCACAAAAAAACAACGGGGTTTAATTGTTGGGAAATTTATTTTTTAACTTATTATTTTCTCACATACACAAAACAATCAATTTTTATATTTTCCTGCCAGTAACACCCCACTGCAACAATCACTTAAATAATTTAGGATATTTATTAAAAAGCAATGACAACAACACACCAGCAACTACACCACTAAAATGCCCTGCCCATGATATCCCTTGTTGCACAACCAATAATGATAACAGTGCACCTGAATAAAAAAACAAACACAATAAAGCCTGAGCCCAAGTTAATATACTGGGTTTAAAAAAGGCATTAGCCAATAACATCGAAATAAAACAAAACACCAAACCCGATGCACCTATCACAATCGCTGGCGAACTAATTAACCATGTAAGTAACCCTGATACTAATGTACCTAATATTATAATTATCAAAAGCTGGCTCTTAGAATAAGACAGCCTTAGAATTCCACCACAAATTAACAAACCAAATGTATTTGCTAGAATATGCCCTAGACCACCATGCAAAAAAACTGAAGCGAATACACCAAGCAAACCAGAGACAGTTCGGGGTTTTATTCCTAAATCATTAAAGTCAAAAAAAGGCACGATAAAGTTAACAATAAACACCAACCAAATGACTGCAACAAAACCAAGAAGATTTATCGGAAAATATTTTTTTATTATTTGTTTCATTTTTATTCCTTAACGTTTCAATTTATTAAATCGTAATTCAAATTTATTTTTAGGATGCATAATGGGCACTTTTGCGTATTTTATTAGCGCGTCTGGTTGTACTCTTTGAACATCTAAACGACTAAAGATTGCTTGAATGATCAACTTCACTTCCATTGTTGCTAAATACAAACCAATACATTTATGCACACCACCACCAAATGGAATATAACTATACGGGTGTCTTTTTTCATCCGTTCGCTCAAACCTTGTTGGGTCAAATTGATAAGGATTATCCCAGTAGCGCTCGTCATGATGATTACCATAAATATTAATACCTGTTCGTGTTCCGGCAGGTATTTTAAAACCATGAATATTTGTTTCCACATTAATGACTCGTGGTACAGTCACAATAGGTGGCATCACTCGAAGTGTTTCTTTATACACTATATCGGCAACGTGCATGTCAGAGAGTTGCTCATAACTTATATTGGTAAATTGTTTGGCCTCTAATATCAAGGCGTCTTGCCATTTTGAATGTTGTGTAATTTGTATCATTAACGATGTAAGCGAACTGGCAGTAGTATCGTGCGCAGCCATCATTGTAAATATAATATGATCCACTATTTGCTCATCTGAAAAACTTAGGCCCCCTTCATCGGTAGCTTCACATAAAAAACTGACTAAATCTTCACTGGAATTTTCTCTACGTTGTTTCACCAAAGTTAAAAAAATCGATTTTAAATGCGCACGACCTTTTACACCACGATGATATTTATTATTTAAGATCGGTTTTCTAACAATCGAAATAGTGGCACCTACAACATCTACAAACGCTTTAGCCACCTGTGTACTTAGTTTATTTTTTGTATCAAAACCTAAAAACATACTTAAAGCTAAATCTAAGGTTTTTTGTTTGATATAAGGGAAAAAATCGACTGTTTGTTTTTTCTCTAGATCTAAAGCCAATTCGTTAGACCAAGTTTTAATACAATCAAAATAGACCAACATCGCTTTTTTATTAAAGGCTTGTTGCATAATTCTGCGATGCACAATATGGCTTTTACCATCTTTCATTAACAATCCATTTGGAAATAAACCATCAAAAACAGGCTGCCACCCACCTTGCGTTGACACCATGTCCTGACTGTTTTTATACAATATGGCTGTCACGTCGGCATCTTGTGCGCGCATATAATCAAACCCAAACAATTGACACCTAAAAATATTGCCGTGTTTCTGAACTTGTTTATCAAAAAAAGCCGTGGTATCAGCAATAAATTCAATGCTGTGCTTCCAATTTTGATACCAAGGATCTTTTGGAATCTCATTATATGCTTTCATCATTATTGCCTTATTTTTTTCGTTATCGTTACTTGTATTGTTAATTGTATTTGCAGATAATACAACAGCTCACAAGGTTATAGAAGGATGATTATCACAGCAAAATATAATATTTACATCCATATATTATTTAGTTATTTTATAACCCTCATTATTTATAAGAATTTATATGTACGGTTACCCTAAAACCCCAAAACACATCAGAGACTTAAATAGCTTTGGTCCAAAATGCGAAGAAATATTTGCAAAAGTAGACATTCATACTGTGCAAGATTTTATGAACATTGAACCTTTTGAGTTATATCAAAAATCATTAACTATTAAAGGCGTTGGATTAAATTTAATGTACGCAATACTCGGCGCTCGAGAAAATATTTCGTGGTTAGAAATTAAAAACACTCGAAAACTAGAAATTTTATTACGTTTAGATGATATGGGTATTGCACCCAAATAAAAGCCATTTCAATTATATTGGTAGTCTGAGCAGGCTCAAACCACCCAACACTTTATTACCCCGTATTTCGCATCCCTGCCGATATACCTGTCATCGTCACTTTTAACGCTTGTTCTAACTCTGGGTCAATATCCCCGCCTTGGCGCTCACGTTTTAACAACTCTACTTGTAATAAATTCAGTGGATCAATATACGGTTTACGTATAAGTAAATTACCGTGCAAATTCTTATCACTTTCAAGTAATTTTTGTTGGCCTTTTAGTCCATTCATTAACTCAATTAACTGGGCTAAATCCGCCCTTAAAGTTTGCCCTAATACTTGAATATCTTTTGGAACTAATTCTTTTTCATAATGCGCACAAATAGGTAAATCGGCTTTGCCTAATACCATTTCTAATAAATCTAAATAACTACTAAAAAATGACCAGTTTTGAATCATATCTTCTAAGTTTTTTTTATCGTTATCTTGTGCGTATTGTAATGCCTGTCTTGCCCCCAACCATGCAGGTAAATTTAAGCGCACTTGCATCCAAGCAAATACCCATGGAATAGCGCGTAAACTTTCTACACCACCTGTGGCTTTTCGTTTTGCAGGGCGAGAACCTAATGCTAATTTACCTAACTCTTGCTCTGGGGTTAATGTTCTAAAGTATTGCACAAAGTTTTTATCTTCGCGTACTATTTTTCGATATGCATTTAATGATTGAGTACTCATTTTTTCTATTAAGTCGCGCCATTGTTGTTTGGGTGGTTGATCCGGTGCGAGTGTGGCTTGCATGTTGGCAATCATATAATCGTTAAATGAATTAAACGCCACTCGTGAACTGCCAAATTTAAATCGAATCATCTCACCTTGTTCGGTCACTCGGATCACCCCTTTTACTGAACCTGGCGGCTGTGACGCCATGGCTTTAGCAACAGGCCCACCACCTCGACCCACCGTACCACCACGGCCATGAAACAATACTAACTCGACATTATATTGTTCAGCTAAAGCCACTAATTTTTCTTGGGCTTTATATTGCGCCCAGGTGGCGGTTAATTTGCCAGCGTCTTTTGCAGAGTCTGAATAGCCAATCATCACTGTTTGCCAATGTTGTGAATATTTTAGATACCATTTAGTTTGCCATAATTTACCCATCACTGTAGAGGCTCGATCTAAATCGTCTAAGGTTTCAAATAATGGTACGACAGGCATATTCCATTTCATGCCTGTTTGTTTTAATAATAACGCTACAGCTAATACATCTGATGGTTGCTTTGCCATTGAGATAATATAATGCGACAGGCATTCTTCAGGTTGTTTTGAGATTACAAAACAGGTATCTAATACTTCTTTTACATTGGTGCTGGGTTCAAAATTAATCGGTAATAATGGCCGATTGGATTGCAGCTCTTTTAATAAAAAACTTTGACGTTTGTCTTCGTCCCAACTCTCAAAATCACCTAATTCAAGACAACTACAAATTTCAGCAATGACTTCAACATGTCGCGAAGCGTCTTGACGTATATCCAGCGGTGATAAGTTAATACCAAAACAACAGACTCGGCGAATACAATCCAATAACGGACCGTTGGCTACTTTGTCTAACCCAACATCATTTAACGAGCGGTAACATAACTCTAAGCCCTCTAATATTTGCGATTTAGCACTGAGCATTTGGTCTTCGTGGGTGAAGTTTTCTTTACCACGTAATTGATCATCACAATATTGTTTGGTTAATTCTAAGCGGGTTTTAATTGAGCTTAATAATTCACGGTACGGTGTTTTAGAGTTACCAGTTAACTTATTTTTCATTTCTTGGTTAATTTGAGTCATACTCAAATCACCCGCTAAACTGTGAATGTCTTTTAGATATAAATCCGCCGCCATCCATCTGCCTAACCACACCACTTTTTGAGTGATGTCATGTGTGACATTTGGGTTACCATCACGATCCCCACCCATCCATGAGTAAAACGAAAACGGTGTTGCATTTAAAGATAAACCTTGGCCTATTCGTTTTTTGGCGATGTGATCCAAATGGCGCATAAACTGTGGCACCGCTTGCCATAAACTGTTTTCTATCACCGCAAACCCCCAACGCGCTTCATCAAATGCTGTGGGGCGGGTGCTTCTTATTTCGTCCGTTTGCCAAATTTCGTCAATTAAGCGTTTAATAGACTGTTGATTTTCATTTATTTCGTAATCTAATAAATCGGTTCGGCGTAAGTTACTTAAAGCGTCAGATATTTGATCGTATTTGTGAATAAGAGTGCGACGCGACACTTCGGTTGGATGTGCGGTTAACACTAATTCAATTTTGATTTTAGCCAGTACGTTTTGTAATTTTGAGTGGCCGTGGGATTCACTTAACTTTTTGAATAACTCATCAAGCTCATCTATTTGCGTTTTTTGACTGGCTTGGAATTCTTGATCGGCAATATTGGCCAAATTTAGAAATTGATTAAATGCCCTGACCACAGGCAAAATGTCTTTATCTTCTACTTGAGCTAATACTTCGTGTAATTCATCGGTACCAATATTGTCGTCTTGACTGGCTTTTTTGCTGAACTGGCGTATAGCTTCTACTTTTTTTAATAGCTCGGCACCCTCATGTTTACTGACCGACTCACCCAATAACTCACCTAACATACGAACATTTTCGCGTAACGCTTCTGGAATCAAAGTCATACTTTTCACTCGTTTTAAATTTATTTAATGGATGTAAGATAGGTACAGATTAAATTTTCTGAACGAATAATGCTTAAAGTTTGTTCAGTGATCCAGTTAATATAGGTGACAAAAGTAATTATTTAAATGTTTGCCTTGAAAAATATCACTTTTGCCCTATATCCAAACCTTATTAAGTTGTAACAAACCTAATTCATTATTATCGAATAACCATTCATCTTTTTATCATTAGGTATCGAATTGGACTTTAAAAGTAATTTAGACTGGCTAAATAGCCAAAATGGCGATGTGTTAAGTTTTAATCACGGCATTGAAAAAGAAGGCCTAAGAACCGATTCTAATGGCAAAATAGCCGATACACCTCATCCACAGGCATTGGGTTCTACATTAACCCACCCAAGTATTACTACTGATTACTCAGAAAGTTTGCTGGAATTTATCACCCCGGTTTATAAAAAACCAAAAGAAGTCATTGATCATTTAACTTCGTTACATCAATTTGCTTATCATCATTTAGAAGATGAAAGTATTTGGCCAGCAAGTATGCCAAATTTCATCCCTAATGAATTAGCCATTAATATCGCTCAATATGGTTCATCTAATATTGGACAGCTAAAAACGGCCTACCGCCATGGGTTATGGCATCGTTATGGTCGTATGATGCAGACTATTGCGGGATTGCATTTTAATTTCTCGTTTTCTGATGAATTTTGGCAAGCATTTAGTGAACACAAAGGTTATACAGACGATTTACAAACGTTTATATCCAAACAGTACTTCCATTTAATACGAGGCTTTCGTCGTCATTCTTGGTTACTTTTATATTTGTTTGGCGCCTCACCCGCCATGGACAAAAGTTTTAAAGCAGGTGAACAGGTTAAACTTGAAACATTAAGTGAAGACACTGACTTTTTACCAATGGCAACAAGCTTACGTATGAGTGATATTGGTTATACCAATAATGCACAATCGTCATTACACATTTGTTACAACAATCTTGAACGCTACACGGACACATTAAATAAAGCCATTCAAACTATTTACCCAGCGTACAGTAAGATCACGCTAAAAAATGATGGCCAATACAATCAATTAAATAACAACATTCTGCAAATTGAAAACGAATACTACAGTGACATTCGCCCAAAACGTGTGGCTAATTCTGGTGAAAAACCCATTCATGCATTAAAAGAACGTGGTGTACAATATATTGAAGTTCGCTGTTTAGATTTAAATCCGTTATTACCCTGTGGTATTGATGAACAACAAATCAAATTTTTGGATGTGTTTTTAACTTATTGTTTATTATCTGAACAAGACAAAATTGATGATATAGAATGTGAAGACGTAACAGAAAATAATAAACGTGTGACCCAACATGGCCGCGAAGAAAATTTAATGTTGTTATGCGAGAAAAAAGAAATACCCCTAACTAAAAAAGCAGATATTATTTTTAAACAGATGTCTGAAGTGGCGTTTATTTTAGAAAACTTTGAGACTGGTACTGTTGATGCGGTAAAAGAACAATATAGAAAAGTGCATGACAAAAAATACACCCCTTCGTACTTATTTCTAAGAGAGATCGGCGCTCATCAAGGTTCGTTCTTAAAAGCATCACATAGCTTGGCAAAATCACATAAAGATTATTTTAAAAGTTTAGATATTTCCAAAGAGGTATTAGCACAATATACTGATCTGGCTAAACAATCTGTAAAAGATCAACAGCAAATTGAACAGTCGGATACGATAGATTTTGATTCGTTTTTAAATGAATATTTGGCAAATTAAATATTTTAGATCGAGTTTTATTATTATATGGATATAGATGTGGATATGGATATTTACAATTTTGTTGTTTTTTTAAAAAAAAGCTCGTCATTTTAAAAAATGACGAGCTGAAGCTCGATCTACATTAATCTCGTAATGCCTGCCAAACTAATCCTAGATACTCATGTAACGCCATTGTCGACATCTGTAAATACTTCCCCTGGGGATACAGTTTAGTGATATTAAACTCTAATGGCTGTTCTCTTGTTAAATGCATAGTGGGCGCACTCACTGCATTCACCGCATATTTATTGTAATAACCCATCGCACGACGCATATGATTAGCCGTTGTAATAACAGCAACGACTGAGTTTTGGGTAAGGTCTTTGATTGTCTTAATTTCTTCTTCGGTATCTCTTGGGGATTCAAATATTGTGATTTTCAAAGGGTCCACACCTAACTCCAATGCTAATTGACGATGCATATCCGCTGTTGAACGTGTATTTGTAAATCCTCTGTAACCTGACAATAAAAGCTGAGCCTGCGGATTGATATTCCAAATTCTAACGGCTTCAACCACTCTTAAAGTAGAGATATAACTTAGCTGACTTGTAATTGGTAATGACTCGTCTTCAATGTGCCCATTACCTAATACATGGATAAAATGTACATGTTGATTTTGATACACCGCATTTTGAAACTCTAACGGCCTTAACAATGCAAAAGCGACAGGCTGTATACTTAATAAAAAAATCATAGTGATCGAAATTAAAATAAGACTTATTCCACGTTTTTTCTTATTAAATGTTATTAAAATCACACCCAATATAATCAAGATTAACATTAAAGGTAACGGCATCAGGATGTTACCTACTATCCATTTTAGTATAAACATTTTAGCTCTCTTCTATTTGTGGATCGGCGTGTATTGCATCTGCTGGTGTAGTATTTTTTCGTAACCATTGATGCAGGGTCGCTAATGCTAATAAACTTAAACCTAACCCTAAGAATGACAATATTCTTAACAACCCTTCTAATCCATTCATATCTAATATAAATATTTTACTGATGACCAACAACATAAACGCTACCGACACTTTATAGACTAACGTTTGGTTTCTAAGCACTGATCCAATAAACAAACCAATAGCCATCAATAACCAAACGATTGAATAAGTATATTGTTCGGCATTGGATATATTACTGCTAATTTCAATTTGATCATTATATAAATGATGGATATTCATAGAAATATATATAAATATCGTAACACCTGTTAACGCTTCAAAAAAACGTTTAAATTTTCCTTCAAATAAACGACTCACAACAAACCATAAAATAATAGGTAAACCATAAGCCAATAACAACCCATTAAATATAGGGGTTGTTGATATTGAATCTAAATTCCATAATGGATTTTTAGGCATTAACAAAATAAAGAAACAAACCAGTGATAAACTTAATAATATTTTTGCAGCAATTTCATACAGTTTTTTAAGACTTGTAGCGACTTTACTACGTAGCATATACACACAGGACAATGAACCAAACATCAACATATTTAGATTAAACTCAGTAAAACTAAATGTTTGACTAAATACATCCCCATCGTATAACCAATAACGTATTTCACTGTTAAAAAACAATACAAAAACATGCAAAGTGGCGGCTTCTAACCACTGCCTTAATTTAGATTCGGCACAAATTCTACTGGCAACTAATAACAATAAAACACTACCTCCATAAGTGTATAACGTCCAATGCGCTAAGCTGTCGTATTGCGCTAACCAAGGATTAAACGTTAAACGCATCAATATTACCGCTAATAATAGCTTCACTAAAATTGCCACATGATTAATGTTAAAACGTTTAAACATCCAAACCAGTGATACTACCTGCGCGGCTAACGCTAAGGTTAAATAGAATTGTTCAAAGACCATCACAAAGGTTAATGCGAATGCAAAATGTGAAGCGATGATTGACCAAATCACTAATATGGAACGGTTATTTTTTTGTAATTGAAATAATGCAGTAGCTAAATATCCAAGGCCAATTAACAAAGTTAACACTACCCAATTCCATATTTGTAACTGTGCTTCAAACCGCCAAAATATAATGCCTATTGCAATTAATGGCGCAAAAACCAAAAGCGCGGACTGCATAGCATCTTCAAAACCTATTAAACGCTTAGTCGATTTTAATATATGCTCTCGGTTCAAAATTAAGGTTAATGACATCAACAACGCCAAACTTAAATAGAGCACTATGATATTTGAAGTAAACTCTAAACCAGCGGAAAAACTAGACGATAAAATAACAACGCTATAACTTAAAAATAATATCCAAGGCAATAAACGTAAAACACGATTAGCACGATAAATAAATAACATCATCACAAACATGGGTAACCATAACAATAAAGAGAAACTCCATTGTGGCTGTAATAAAATAGACAGGCACTGTGCGACTAAAATTATAAGTAACGTACTAATGGGTTGGATATGCTGGGTCACACCTTCAAAAAGACGATCAAACATAGTTAATTCTTGTTTTTGTTCGCTTTTATAAGATTCAGCAATCGGTTCATCAAGAGGCTTATTAATAGGTAAAAATGATTTCAGCAAGGCATAATTATCAAATCGAATCGCTATAAATATATACAACAATACAGTTAAATATAAACTTCTTAAGCTTTCATCTAAATAATCTAAGGTTAACCCCCACCACATCATCGCTCCTGCTAATACAAGGACATGCAACCATAGCCGATTAACTTTCTTAATTAAAAATTGCGCTGAAGCTGTAATCATTAATATATACAAAAGAATTTCATTCACAGTACCCGCTGACTCATCTGCTATAAATAGTGGAACGGCCATTGCGCCTACTATTCCCATCACGGCCAATATAGGCCCATAAAACAAAGCCAAAGCCATAGTACTTAATGAGATTAAAGCTAGAATAATAAATACAAACATAGAAGGTAACATCGCATATAAATGCAATGCAGATAATAATGCGGCATACAATGTAATACTGCCCGCCCCTGCTAAGGCTGACATAGAAGGATATAACTGCTTGCTTTTGCGATACCAATAAAAAGCAACAACATGTAAAACCAGACCAAACAAAATTGAAAATGCAATTCTAAACGTCGGGCTTAAATAATTTTGATCAATCGAGTATTTCACCAAAAACACCCCCGCTATGGCAACACTTAATCCACCAATACTCACCATCCAATTGATGATTGTCCATTTAACAAATTTAACAAAAGCATTAGGCTCTGAAGGCTCTGTGCGTGGGGTATAAACTGGTTTATTTTGTTTGACGCGGTTTCGATTATGTTTGGCTGTTTTAAAGGTTTGAGTTTTAGTTTGCTCAACTTTTCCTTCAACTTCCCCTTCAACTGCCCCATCAATTTTAGCTTCTATTTTATTTTTTATTTTAGATTCTAATACGGCGTTATTTTGGGTTAGGTTTACTGTTTCGGGGTTTTTATCAGCCTGTATTTCAGACTGCATTTTTTTAAGTTCCTTTTGAATAGATTGTTTATTGTCTGACAAATCATCTGTATTACCCATTAAATCGAGTTGATGCTGTAAATTTATGAGTGTCGATTCGATTTTATTGATTCGTTGATTGGAATTTCTGCTACTAAAAAAACTAATCCAACCAAATATTGCGCCCAACACAATCGCGCCCAACAATAATATTATAAATAATATAAAAAACTCGTCCATCTACAATCCCCTTTGTTTTATTTTTAAACAACCTTTATGCATGGATAGTACCATTTGATTATTTTACACACTATCCTTTGATACACATTTTTTAATTCACTTATTTTTAGGCATAAAAAAAGCGCCGATTTAAAGGGCGCTTTATTCATTTATGAGATTTAATCAAACTTGATCGCACCCAAATCGTCATCATAATGACTTTTTTCTTCTTTTTTAGGATCCTTTTTATCGGTAAACTCAATCGCACCTTCATTATTTATCGCAGTTTGAGTATCCTCGTCATCTAATGACTCTAACTCTGGCTCTTCATTAAATGAACTTGTTATAGAATCAGAATCATCAAGTGTTAAATCATTATCGTCCTCAATAGATAACAAACCACCTACACTTTCATCTAAACCTTCATCCTTACCTTGAACAATACCCTCAACACTATTTTCAGGTATATTAATATTTGTATCAAATGTAACCGAAGACCCATAACTTTTATAATCAGTTTCACCTGAATACATCGATTCTAAATCTTCTTGTGATAATTCAGCTTCATCATCGACACTGCTTTTAAATGATTGTTGTGTACTGTCATCTTCAGATTGATCTGTATTAAATCCTTTATAATTAAATTGTTCATTTTGAGTTAGCACTTCGTTTTCTAAACTTGAGTGATCTTGATTGATTGATCCAAAATTTGAATATTTACTTTTAGGTTTATCCTGCTGCGGCTCATCGTCAAATTGTAAACCATTTAATGTAGGTTTTATTTCATCTTGATTTACATCACTTAATACAGAAGATGTTGAAAGGCTGTTAAACACTTTTTTATTTTCATGAACATCAAACCGCTTTTCAGGGCGCATAGTTGTTTTAAAAGCAGGTTTGACTTCTGATTTATCAACTAAATTATTTCCTGCTTCATCTTTTGCAATTAACTCTTTTATAAATTGACGGACCTTCGCTCCTGTTTTTTCTTGCCCAGGAATAAACACCAAAGCGTCATGCATTAATTCGAACGCTTCTAAAATCAACGGATCACGTGGGTGTTCTCTACGTACATTTTTTAATATTGTCACACACAGTTTATAATCTCCACGCTCATAACAAGCACGTGCTATTTGAATTTTATTAACTAACTGACTGATTTCAAAATTACCGGTTAAATCAACAATACTTTTATAAGTAGAATAAATACGTTCTTTACGATGGGTTTTAATGAGTTGCCCCAAATACATACCCCCTACAGATTTCAATTTATCATAAGCCTGGGTCGCCACTAAAAAATCAAAATACTTAGCACTTAACTTATAATCATTTGGATTTTGTTTAATACCTTGATCAAAAGCTGTAATTGCATTAATAAAATTACCTTCTTTGATATACAGATTAACTCTAGCCAAACAAACATCCACTTCGCTTTGCTCCAAAGTATCACCATGTTGCATTTGAGAGCTGTACTTTAATAAATTATGTTGATTTTCATAAACCATATACCCCATTACATGGAACGCAACTATTAAATAATAAAGCGAGACACAAGAAGTAAGAAATCCTGAAACTTCAGGTAACATCGTAACAATAAAAGAATTTAAAACACTGGCTGAACCCATCATAATAAATATAAAACCAATAAACGCAAAGTATTGCACACCTAATTGATAGACCGCATTAAATGTATTTAATGGATTTAATGCATCAATTAATGATTCATTCAGTGCAAAAACCATCACAATTGCAGGAATTAATATCACCAAACAAACCGATAAAAACATGGCCAATTGATAATTTAAGGATCCAAAAAAAACACCTACTGTCACTGCAATTACAATAAATAATCCGACTACTTTCCAAGCGGAAGTAAATCCGCCCTCCAAAGTCTCTAGTGCATCTGGTGTTTCAAAATCGCCTATTGCAGTCTGTCTTAAACAGGTGAATAAATATTTAAAAAATGCACCAAACACAACCAAAGTTAAAATAATCGTAAAAGGCAGATAAGGCAACAGTGAAGTTAACACAACAAAAATAGCGATAACTGCGATTGTTTTAAGGTTTAATGGGTATCTAAAACTTTCTTTTAGCCTTCTCCAAAATGGCTTATCTATACCTGAATGTTTTACTTTTACCATTTGGTTATTACACTTTAAACAACGTGCATCACTTGAATAATCAGTTTGGTCAGAACAGTTTTCACAATATTCTATATTACAATCTTCGCATAAAAATGATGATTTTTTATTAGGGTGATATTCGCAATAACTCATATTAAACTCCTGATGCCGATATTGACTGGGCTAGTTTTAGGTATTTAATCCGTTTGGCTTGATTACTTTGTTCAGCGTATTGTTTTGCTAATTTTTGCAGCAACGAAATAATAGAATCATCTTTTATATGCGTCGATAAATGTAAGGTAATGGCTTCAGCCGCTTTTAAATCGTTTAAATCACATAATGACCATGCAATTCGCCTTAGCCGATCATTATCTATACTTTCTTTTAAATCAGGGTTTTCAAACCACATACGCGCAACGATACTTAAATTAGTTTTTTCAATTTTGCCAACTGATAAAAGTCTCGTAGCTAACTTCAGTTTTTGTACTTTTGCATCATCAGATTGTTGGATACTTAATAAATGATAAGCCAAGTATTTTAATTTTTCATCTTCATCATATTGTGTTTGATACTCTTTAAGTAAACGCAACGCCTCTTTAAAACGATAAGTTTCAATACGCTTATAAATATCCGCTAATTTTTCTAATCGCTCAGATTCAATATCATCTTCTTTAATGTATTCTTCACTAATTGTTTTTGGAAAAAAAACAGTCAAAAAGGCTAATAATATTGCTCCGGTTACAAACCCACCAGCATGAGCCATAAAAGCAACGTTCGAACCTTCCATTGTTAAAAATTGATAAACTTCTTTACCGATATAAAAAGGCAGAATCATTAATGCCGGCGCTCTGAAATACCCCACAAAAAAATAAAACCAATAGAAAAATTCAATTTTTTTGAGTTTAAACACCCCCAAATACATGGCCATAACACCCGATATTGCACCAGACGCACCTACTAATGGTATATTTGATGATAAATCTGCAAGAGCAAAAGCTAACACTGCGCCAATGCCACTTACTAAATAAAAGATTAAAAATCGAACATGGCCAATTGCCGCTTCTACAGCAAAACCACACAATACTAAAAAGAACAAATTTCCAAGTAAATGCATAACATCACCATGCATAAACATATGGGTGAATAATCGTATAAATTCATAGTTGTTAGGAATGTAGCCATAAGCCATTGAGCTTATTGAACGGATTAAATCTTGTATTGGGTCACGTTGTTCAAAATATTCCAGATAGTCCCAGCGATCTAATTCAGAATTTAATGATTCTTTTAAATGACTATAAAACTCTTCATCTATTAAAATATCAAATGCTTGATCATCATTAAATTCATTGGCATCGAGTTCGTAATAATCAATGTAAAGTTCGCGCTCTTTTACATAAAATTGTTGATCAGAATTTGTATACTCATCAAATGCTTCTGCAATTTTAAAATTATCGGTACTTTGATATAAAAAATAAACTGCGATATTTAGTATTACAATTGCCATAAGCACAATTGGCGCTCTATTCCAATCAAGGCGTTTTTCAGTTGGGATAATTAACATGGTTGCTTCCAATAAAATTAATAGGTCTTCCTAGGTCTGTATTATGCATTATTCAAGCTAATTTCGCTAGTTCACACACCATCAATACTCCTATATTAATAGCGTAAAAATACTATTTCAAAATATTTAACAACCACTTAAATATAACGATTAAACATAAAGCTATTTAACCCAGCACTTATAAACCCGTCAAAAAAAATCAGGAACAGCTTTTGCTATGTTGATTACAACTTAAACAACCTGCCATTTTCGGCAAAAGTTGGCCACATGACTGCAAATATTGACCGCGCCTTTGTCTATAACGATTTAGCTGGCTTAAATAGCTTAAAAGCACAAAGTCGAACTGACGAGGACGGGGCATTACAACAAGTTGCTAAGCAATTTGAGTCGATGTTCATCAACATGATGATGAAATCAATGCGTCAAGCAAATGATGTTTTAGGCAAAGATTCGATGTTTAACTCTCAAGAAACCGACTTTTACGAAGACATGTACGACGAGCAGTTAAGTTTGACACTTTCTCAGCAAGGTGGCTTTGGTGTTGCTGATGTATTATATGAACAATTAAAAATGAAAGCATCCAGCGCCGAGGTGTTAGATAACATTCAATTAAATGACATAAACGAAGTTAAACAAGGTTTTAACTTAACTAATTCGAACATCAAAGATATTACAGACAACAATTATAAAAACATTAGTAACTTACTCACCCCTAACCCATTAGACACATTTGTTGGAAAAGAAACATTGGGGCAAACTAATACCACTGCAACCGAATATAAACAAAAAAGAAGCCTCTCTTCGCCAATAGATTTTGTAAAAACACTATGGCCTTTGGCTAAAGCTGCGGCAAAAGAATTAAACATCGACCCTAAATTATTATTAGCTCAAGCCGCACTTGAAACAGGTTGGGGTAAAAAAATATTCAGCGACAATAAAGGCAATGACAGCTTCAATTTATTTGGTATTAAAAGTAAAGACTCATGGGACGGTAAAAGTGCCGAGGTAATGACACATGAATATACAAATGGACAACGAGAAAATATATTAGACCAATTTCGTGTCTACGATAACTTCGCTGATTCTTTTTCAGATTATATTGATTTTATTAAAAATAATGAACGTTATAAAAATGCTTTAGATAACCCTAAACAATACATTGAAGAAATTCAAAATGCAGGTTACGCCACCGATCCAAACTATAGCCAAAAAATCAGAGCCATTGCACAAAGCACTATGTTTAACGAAATGATCATCGCATTAAACCTACCAAGCAAAAGTGAAGGAGAATTCTAATGAGTTCTTCTTTATTAAATATTGGGATCTCAGGCTTACAAACTTACCAACGACATTTGGCTACAACCGGTCATAACATTGCAAACGCAAATACAGAGGGCTACACACGACAAGAAGTGGTCACTCACTCAAAAAACGGGCAGGACCTCGGTTATGGGTTCATGGGTAATGGAGTAGAAATAACCCAAATCAGACGAATTGCCGATGAATTTATTACAGCTGAAATTAGAGATAGCACTCAACAATTTAATTCACTTGCATCATACGAAACTAATATTGAGCAAATAGATCGATTAATGGCGGATGACCGAACAGGATTAACCCCTGCTTTAGCAGCGTTTTTCGCCTCTGCGCAATCTGCAGCAGATAATCCAGCTTATATACCTACAAGAGAAGTGTTTATTGGACAGGCTAATACTTTAGCGGATCGCTTTAATGCTATTCAGCATAAATTAGAATCGCAAAACACTGTAATTAATGGACAGCTAAATGCATTAACAGATGAAATAAATGTATTAGCACAAGGCATCGCACAATTAAATCAAGATATAGCATTTTCCACAGGCGATATAAATTACAAAGCACCCAATGATTTATTAGATCGCCGTGATGAATTAGTTAGAGAGTTATCTGAAAAAATTGACATCGAAGTCACTGAACACGAAGGTGTATACGATATTTCTATTGGTAATGGCCAATCTCTTGTTTTAAAATTTGACGTGGGTCGCTTAGAAACTGTAGCAGGCGAAACGGATCCATTTCGAAAAGATATTGTATTTATCTCTCCAACCGAACGAACTAATTTAACTGAAAAAATATCCGGTGGACTATTAGGTGGTCTTCTTTCATTTCGTAGTGAAATTTTAGATACATCTTTGAATGCTTTGGGGCGAGTTGCCATCGGGATTTCTTGGGAGATAAATGAACAACATAGATTAGGTTTAGATTTAGACGGTAATTTTGGTCAAGATATTTTTCAAGATTTAAACGCAACTGAATTAACTCGAGACAGAGTTCAAGCCAGCAGTGATAATTCACTACCTAATGACCGAGTATTAAATGTTGCTATTACCGACAACACATTATTAACCACGTCTGATTATTTATTAAAATTAACCGGTCCAAAAGATTTCGAATACAAAATAATCAGATTAAGCGACGACACAACTGTAAAAGAAGGTGCGTTTAGTGGTAACTTTCCTGAATCGATTGAATTTGAAGGCTTAAAATTAACCTTGGAAAAAGGCTCTTTTCAAGCAAAAGATGAATTTAGAATTCAACCACTAAGAAATGCAGCGGCACAATTTAAAGCAGTAATCGAACATCCTGCAGAGCTTGCATTAGCTATGCCTGTTAAAGCCAATACCAGTTTAGGTAATCAGGGTACAGGTGAAATTGATCAAGGTTTAATGATCAGTAAAGATACAGCCATGTTTCAAAATGGCGATTCATTAACCCCACCATTAGTGATTGTTTTCGAAGACGATAATCGTTATTCAATTCTTGATAATTCGGATCCATTAAACCCCACTTCTTTAAATCCGCCGTTAGAGCATTTAAACTTTATTCCTGGTGTCAGTAATCAAATTTTCCCCGAAGATGATGGCTCTACTTTATTATCATCATTTAGAGGTGGTTTACCTGTCAGGCCTTTTTTACAACGTGAAACCGATCCAACCGAGACTCCCACAAATGGTTTTAATCCCGAAAGAATATACATCACAAGAACGGATCCAAATTCGGGGATAGTCACCCAAGACCCTGTTTTATCTTTAGATGGCGGGTTATCAACAAATGAAGTGGCCGCCAAATTAAATACTATTTCAGGAGTGAGCGCCAGAGCGACATCACAAGCAATATTAACCAATTTCACATCAGGCACACCACCGTATTCCCCTGCTAATCCTATGGACATTTATATTAATGGGGTCGAAATAACGTTAAATAGTTTAGGTGAATCACAAAACTTATTTGAGCAAGGTTACGACGATATTGTACCCGACCCAATGACCGCTGATTTTGTTGCGAGTCGAATTAATGATAATTTTGAATTACAAACAGCTGGTTTCACTGCAAAAAGTGATGGTGAGAGCGTCACTATTTTTCAAAAAGATGGGATGGACATTGAAATAGAAATGAAAGGAGACAGAAGTGATCCTTCATTATCAATCCCTGGTGACAGCTTTGCAGTAGGCAATGGCGAAGAAATAAAATTAACTAATATTGCTAGCAGTACACGTGGATTATTATCTGACAATGTTGGATTTGATTTTGACAATAACGGGCCTTATATTTTCGAGTTTAACTTACCCAGTTATGGTGTAAAACAAATAGAATTAACCGGTGCATTTGCTACTGGTGAAGACGTAATACAAGAAATAAATGATAAAATAAAATCTCAAATTCCATTTCCTGCTGACCTAAAGGTTCAATTAAATGCTAAAGGTGATATTAGTTTTCAAACCTTTCAAACCTTAAATGGTTGGAGCACCAATGATTCAGAAAAAATCACAATTGGTGGTAAATTAGATGTGGTTTTAGAAGACGGCATTTCAATGCAAACCGAACCGCCTTTTGGTAATTTATTTTCAGGTACACCCGAAGCATTACCCATATTTTCGGGTTTCCAATTTAATATATCAGGCCACCCAAAAGAAGGTGATCGATTCACAATTGATTTTAATAGTGATGGATCAAGTGACAACCGTAATGCCTTACAAATGGTAGCGATCGAATTAAAAGATGTGTTAAACAAACAAAATGGCGGACAAACTATCAATGAATCCTATGCAGAACTAGTCAGCCGCGTAGGATCGCGTACACGACAAATTCAAATTAATAAAGATGCAGCTTTAGCAGTATTAGCTCAAAATACTGAAGACAGAGATTCGATTAGCGGAGTCAACTTAGATGAAGAAGCCGCTAAATTAATTCGTTTTGAAACCGCTTATAACGCAGCGGCTCAGGTTATCAAAATAGCTCAGAGTTTATTTGATACGTTAATGTCCACATTTAGATAACTAACTATATAAAGGTAAGTGAGGCAATATGTCTGCACGAATTTCAACTAATCAAATTTACGGAAATGGCGTCAAACAAATGATGTCATTATCCCAACAAGTCAATGACACCCAGTTGAAAATCTCAACAGGTAAACGTATTTTAACACCCGCAGATGATCCTGTTGCTTCTACACGTATATTACAATTAGATCAAGAAATCGCCCTAACGAATCAATATGAAAATAATACAATATTCGTCACATCTCGTTTACAACAAGAAGAAGGGGTTTTATCAAGTATTGAAGACAGTATTGCTCGAATTCGTGATCTAACCATTTCAGCAGGTAACGGTGCTTATACTAAAGTTGATCGAAAAGCCATTGCGTTAGAAGTGGAGCAACGTGTAAAAGAATTATTTACAAACATGAATAAAAAAGACGCCTCTGGAGAATATATGTTCTCGGGTTTTAATGGTCAATCGCAGCCTTTTGTAGAAAACCCAGGAGGTGGTTATCAATATAAAGGCGATGAAGGTCAGCGTTTTTTACAAATTGCCACCACTACCACAGTTGCAACAAGTGATTCAGGTAAGGATTTATTTTTAGATATCCCATCAAGTAAAATCACTTTTAATGCTTATGGGTTTGATTCAAATCAAGGTTACCCTACCCCTGTTATTTCATCAGGACTCACACTTGACCAAAGTAAATTAGATGAGCTGTTCCCTGATGACGCCATAATCGAATTTAATAACGAGTTTGATGTTCACCCTGCTAAGGCAAATTTCACTGTTCGAAGACGCAGTGACAATCATATTATTGAAGGCATGCAAAATGTCCCTTTCACCAACAATGGAAACATTTCATTCAGCGGGATACAAGTATCCATTACAGGCAACCCTGCTCCTGGTGATGATTTTGTTGTGCAATCCACCCAAAAACAAGGGATCCTTGAAACCTTTGAAAAATTCTTATACGGCCTATACAATCTAGATGACAATCCTACAGACAGATCAGTATTATCTAATTTATTAGAGGACACACTTAATAATCTTGATAGCGCATCCATTAATATTTCAGAAGTTCGCACCCAAATTGGTGCTCGCTTAAATACAACTGAATCTACAAAAGACTTACATCAAGAAATGAAATTAATGGCTCAAGAAGTGCGCTCTAAATTAGCGGATATTGATTTTGCCGAAGCCGTCAGCCAATTACAGATGGAGAGTTTTGTACTTGAGGCGGCTCAACAATCCTATGCAAAAGTGACCGCACTGAGTTTATTTGATTATATACGTTAATTTATCGAGTATGATTGCGCTACATTTTTGGAAAATATTTTAAATAATAACTTGAATTTTAGCAGTAGAAAATCAACAATTCGTTATTACATTTAATGTCATAAATAGCGGATATTCCCATGCTACGTTTTGCAGCACAATGGCAAGATCAAGACGCAATATTAATTGCTTGGCCTCACCAAAAAACTGATTGGTTACCTTGGTTAAAAAAAGTTAATCAAACATATCTTGAATTAGTTCATAAAATTTCAGCTGTCAGCCACATGGTCATTTTAATCGATGATTGTTTAAATGTAGATATCATCAAAACCTCTTTAAAACAAAACAAAAACAATTTATCAAATATCACGTTTATCAATATTAATTATGATGACACTTGGGCTCGTGATTTTGCAGTAATCACATTAGTTGATGATTTAAATCAAAAGTTAACTCAATCATTAAACTTTACATTTAATGCATGGGGGGACAAATTTAGTAGTAATTTAGATAATTTAATCAATTCAAATTTAGAATCAAAATCTTTTTTTAGACATCCATTAAAAAAAATCGACTTTATCTTAGAAGGTGGCAGCATTGAAACTGATGGGCAAGGTACATTATTAACCACTGAAAAATGTTTACTCAACCCCAATCGAAATAAAAACTTTTCAAAACAACAAATTGAAGATCAGTTAAAACAGCATTAACATGTAGATCGTGTTTTATGGCTTAAACATGGACACTTAGTAGGCGATGACACTGATGCCCATATAGATACATTAGCGCGTTTTGTAGATGAACAAACCATCGTATTTCAAGGTTGCACTGATTTAAACGATGAGCATTTTGAAAGCTTAAATAAAATGAAAGATGAACTGACATCTCTTAAAACCAAACAAGGTCAACCCTACCGATTAATTGAATTACCGTTAGC
>JALJPK010000062.1:0-4976 GCA_022968985.1 Pseudomonadales bacterium
AATACCTAATACTTAGTAGGATTGAATGTCGATTATTTTATTAACTAAACATACATAAAATTGATTCAAATTATAAAGTTGATTTAATGAGTATGGGAAACACTACATGATTTTTTTAGCACCTAAGGTTAAGCAGGCTTCAAAGGCACTAACTACAAATAAGTTTAAAAAATTATCTTTAGCAGTTGGATTGACTTGTTCTTTAATGAGTCAACAAGTCTTGGCATTAACATTATCATCTGAACCTAATCAAGAGTCTGTTCATATTTTTCAGCCATTAGATATTAAAATTGAAATTATTGATAAACACAATGATGTTTCTATCGACGATATATTTGTAAATATGGCAAGTCAGAGATCATTTGCGCGCTTAGGCTTAGAGCGTAATTTTTTCTTATCAAAATTAAATGTAAGATTAGATGAGACAAGTGATGGTGTGAAGTTTGTTCATATTACATCTAGAGAGTTAGTGAAAGAACCCTTTTTGATGTTTTTGTTAGAAGTATCCTGGCCTAGTGGTCATTTATTCAAAGATTACACGTTGTTATTCGATGCACCATTAACTCAGAAGAGAGAAGAGCGTTCATCTGTCAAATTAATTGATAATGATTCCTTTAAAAAAATCACTAAAAAAACTGGATTAGAAAAATTTGAACCCAAAGTAGTAGTAGAAGACGGGGGGCGATATCTTGTTAAAGATACTGACACATTATGGGAAATAGCTGTAAAGAATAAACCACAAAATGACATTACAGTTCAACAAATGATGTTATCTATACAAGACAAAAACCCGCATGCATTTGTTAATAATAATATTAATATATTAAAGTCTGGAGTGTTATTAAATTTACCAACTGCAGAAGAAGCATTGAGAAGAGCGGCACATCAAGCTAATCAGGAAGTATACTCGCAGAATAATAATTTAAAAGTTTCAGTAGATATTCAGGGTGATAAACAAGCACTAAAGTCACAACCTGAAATTATTGATTTTAATGCTAAACAAACTCTTGCTGAAGCTGAAGCTATCATCTCAAAACCTCAATTACGATTAGTTACTTCAGATGATGGGATACTTGACAATCAAAATGTTAGTGGTAGTCAAGATGCAATCATTGACTCATTAGAGAACGACCTTGCAATTGCAATGGATCAAGTGGAAAAAGAACAAAGAGATAATGCAGAAAAAATTAGTACAATTTCTGAATTAGAAGACGAAAACGAAACATTAAATAGAATTTTAGATTTAAAATCTCAAGAATTAGCAGAATTACAAAGACAATTTGAACTTCAGTCTAATAATGAGGAAGTGGCTGTTGATTATATTGAAACGGATCAAAATGATTTAGCTGACGTAGATGACCTAATTGGATTCTTGGAAGTTGATGATAATAATGATGAGACAATAGTAATTGATACAGTAAATGAATCAATAAATATTGAAAGTGAAATAACTGTTATTGAAGAAAATGTACCAGAAATCGATAAGCCTGAAACCGGTAATGTTGTAATCCAATATATTGACACAGCAAAAAAATGGTTGATGAAAAACCCTATCAATATGGCCATTTCAGCTGTTACAGGGTTGTTACTAATTATTTTGATACTTGCTTTATTTACTAGGAATCGTAGAAAAGAGTCTGATGGCCATGTTGAAGATGAGTTAGGTAGTATTGATGATATTAATGTAAATGAGGATTTAGATGATGACCTTTTGTCTGATATAGATTTAGATTCAGATGATTTTGGTGGTTTTGACGAAATTTCAACATTAGAAGAAACGGATGCACTGGAAGAGGCACAAAAATCAATTGGTTATGGTGATACAGATCAAGCAATCATTATATTAGAAGCGGGTTATCAACTTAATAATAATCGAGAAGATATAATTGTTAAGTTATTAGATTTATTTGGTCAAACTAACCAAAATGATAAATTTGCAGATCTTGAAGCTAGGGTTTCAGTAGGAGCTACCAATTCATTATTAGCTCAAATCGATGCATTACGTCAGCAATATAGTGCCACAGAAATTTCTTCTGATATTGGTAATTATGACCTTGATACAATTGATTCTCTTGATATTAATGTCGATACTAATGACAAGAATGATGAAAATCCGAATGCGGAATTGGATATTGACCTTGAAGATCTTTCAATTGATATTGATGATGAATTGTCATTGGACTCAATAATAACTGAAGAAATAGCAACAGATATTGAAATTAAGCTTGATGATGATTTTGAAATTTCTTTAGATGATTTAACTGAAGAATTTGATGTGCAACTTGATTTAAAAGATAATCCGGATGCTATACAGCTAGAACAGAAAGAACTACAAAATGATGCAACAGTTGTTAATGATGATAAGTTAGTATCTGAAGTTGAGGATCAAGAATTTGATTTTCTTTTAGATGAGTTGGACTCTGAAATAGCAGAATTAGATGCACAATTTTCAACTAATGAAAACGATACCGAATTAAATATAGACTTAGCATCAGAGCCTTTTAATTTGGATTTAAATGAAGATGATGCTCCAACTATGACAGTACAAGATCTGGAAAGTGAATCAGAACTTAGTGATGAAATAGACTCTGAGATTGATTTTATGGGTGATAATGATGAAAACTCAACTAAATTAAACTTAGCAAAAGCATTCGTCGAAATGGGTGATAATGATTCAGCCAAAGAAATGCTTGAAGAGATCATTGAAGAAGGTGATGACAAACAAAAGTCTGAAGCTCAACAAATGATTAACTCAATAATTTAATTTATTTTTTAACCAATTAAAACATCGTAGCGCGCTACGGTGTTTTTTTTTGACTTTTTAATATGACTGAAATTTTTAAACTAGAATCTGAAATATTTACGACTCGAATCGCATTAGCCATAGAATTTGATGGAAGTTCATTTAATGGATGGCAAACACAAACATCTGGTGTGCCTACTGTACAGCAAACCTTACAAGCAGCACTTTCTCAAATTGCGAATCATAATGTTAAAGTGATATGCGCAGGTCGAACTGATACAGGTGTTCATGCAACTGCTATGGTGGTCCATTTTGATACAAATGCAAATAGAAAGTTGTATGGTTGGGTGGTAGGGTCAAATAAATTATTACCTAAAACAGTGAGTGTTAAGTGGGCAAAAGAAGTCCCCTTAACTTTTCATGCTAGATATTCAGCCTTACAGCGTCGATATAGATATTTATTATATTCAAGCCCATTTAGGCAAGGTATATTAAAGCATGGTGTAAGTTGGGAAAGGAGGGAGTTAGATGCTGAATTAATGAATACTGCAGCAAAAAAACTATTAGGTACACACGACTTTACTTCTGTACGATCGTCTGGATGCCAAGCTCATAGCCCTGTTAAAACTATTACTAATATTAGTGTTAAACAATACGGCCAGTTAGTTGTATTGGATCTACAGGCTAATTCTTTTTTATATCATATGGTTAGAAATATTATGGGTTTATTAATTCCCATTGGTGCTAAAGAGCGGCCAGTAGATTGGATTGATCAGGTGATTTCTGAAAAAGATAGAAGAAAAGGAGGAGTAAACGCATTATCTCATGGATTATATTTTGTAGGTGCTATCTACGATGAAAAATTTGATTTACCTAAATTGCCTCCAGGACCATTTTTTTTAGGAGAATAATTGATTTCATTGAAAAAATTAATTGTTCGTACAGTATTAATTTAATATTTAAACTCTAATTGGGTGAATTAACGCTTTAGTCTTTTTGTTGAGCTAGATTGGTCAGATGTATAAATAAGAATATACCGGTTCAATGTTCACTTGTTTATTAAGATGATAATAAACAACTCATATAGATAATTAATTTAAAGTCTAATGTTTTAAATTATCCCATTCATTTTAATTATTTTATATCATATTAAAAAGTTAATTTTTTCTGAATATTAATAGTGCCGATGAAGTTTAGATTGATACTTATATTAAAAAACAATTCTTTAAAGGAATAGCTGATTTCAAGGCTAGAACACGTTATGCTTTTCATACAAGAAAAAGATGAAGAGTTATTATATTGTGAAATTAGAAAAAATTTTCACAAGAGCCAATATATATGGCCAACACAATTTTGAAGGGTTCGAGCGTAAGCTGCCCAATATATTTGAATTTTTAGGTTAATTATATGTCAAATAAAGAGTATTCAGCTAAATCCATTGAAGTCTTAAGTGGATTAGACCCTGTTAAAAAACGCCCAGGAATGTACACAGATACAACTAGACCCAATCATTTGGCACAAGAAGTTATTGATAATTCAGTTGATGAAGCATTAGCTGGTCATGCAAATAAAATAATTGTGACATTGTTTAAAGACGGGTCTTTGCAAGTTGAAGATAATGGTCGTGGTATGCCGGTTGATATTCATCCAGAAGAAGGTGTTTCTGGAGTCGAGTTGATTTTAACGAAACTGCATGCAGGTGGTAAGTTTTCTAATGACAGCTATCAGTTTTCTGGTGGTTTACATGGTGTCGGTATTTCGGTTGTAAATGCTTTAACAACAATGCTTGATGTGAAAGTCAAACGTGGTGGTGAAATTTATAGTATTGGTTTTGCTAATGGTGAGAAAGTACGTGATTTAGAAGTAATTGGGACTTGTGCAAAAAAAGATAAAGGTACGATTGTTCATTTTATGCCTGACGCAAGTTATTTTGATACAGGTAAGTTTCTAGCATCAAAATTAAGGCACAACCTTCGAGCCAAGGCAGTTTTATGTCCAGGTTTGCATATCATTTTTCATAATGAGGAAAAAGAAGAAAAAGATGAATGGTTTTATGAGGGGGGGCTGAAAGATTATTTAATCAGTCATACTCAAGTATTTGAAAGTTTACCTGAAGATCCATTTATAGGTTCTTTAGCGGGGCAACAAGAGGCTGTTGATTGGGCGATTCAGTGGTTGCCTGAAGGTGGTGAATTAATCCAAGAAAGTTACGTAAACTTAATACAAACAGCTC
>JALJPK010000062.1:5028-24486 GCA_022968985.1 Pseudomonadales bacterium
GTTTTGTGAATACAGAAATTTAATACCCCGTGGAATTAAATTAGGCCCAGAAGATGTTTGGGAAAGAGCCTGTTTTGTTTTATCTGCAAAATTAGCAGACCCACAGTTTTCAGGTCAAACAAAAGAAAGGCTTTCTTCAAGACAAGCGAGTTCTTTTATTTCTGGTGTGGTTAAAGATTTATTCAGTTTGTATTTAAATGAACATACTGAGATAGCTGAAAAGCTTGCTGAGATGTTTATTAGTAGCGCACAATCAAGATCTAAAGCTGCTAAAAAAGTAACACGTAAAAAAATAACTCAAGGCCCAGCGTTACCAGGTAAATTAGCAGATTGCTCAAGTAAAGACGCAATGGAAGGAGAGCTATTTTTAGTAGAGGGTGACTCTGCTGGTGGTAGTGCGAAACAAGCACGAGATCGTCAATATCAGGCTGTTATGCCTTTAAGAGGTAAAATACTAAATACTTGGGAAGTGGATTCTGGTCAAATATTAGCTTCACAAGAAGTTCATGATATTGCCGTAGCCCTTGGTGTTGATGTAAATAATGATGATTTAAGCAGTTTGCGTTACGGGAAAGTTTGTATTTTAGCTGATGCTGATTCTGATGGTCTTCATATTGCGACACTTCTTTGTGCGTTGTTTGTTAAACATTTCCCAGCTCTTGTAAAAGCTGGGCATGTATTTGTTGCAATGCCGCCTTTGTACAGAATTGATATCGGCAAAGAAGTGTTTTATGCCTTAGATGATTCTGAAAAAAAGGGAATTATAGATAGAATAGAAGCTGAAAAGAAAAAAGGTCAAATTAATGTTCAGCGTTTTAAAGGGTTGGGTGAAATGAATCCTCTGCAATTGAGGGAGACTACTATGGACCGTGATACAAGACGATTAGTACAATTAACATTGTCAGAAGATGATAATACTATTGAAATAATGGATATGTTACTTTCTAAAAAGCGTGCACCAGATCGTAAAACTTGGTTAGAGAGCAAAGGTGATTTAGCCGAGATATAATTGAATAAACACCATGTTATTCATGGTGTTTTTATTTCTTTTTGTAAACTATACCGGGTTTAAAATGGATTAATTCAAAATAATCTGATAAATCTAACATCGATTCACCTGCGCCAATAAATAAATATCCGCCAGGTTTTAATTGTTTGTGTAATTTAACTAATATTTCTCTTTTTAATTCATTTGTAAAATAAATTAATACATTTCTACAAAATATAACTTCGAATTGACCCGCTCTTGATAAATTATCTTTTAAATTGATCGATTCAAATTTTACATTCTTCATCATTTCAGTATTTATTTTCCAATAACCGTCATCCATTTCAGTAAAATATTTCTGTTTAGCACTTTTTGAAAGTCCACGCTCAATTGCTAATTCATGATAAATTCCTTTTTTAGCGCTTTCTAATACCTTTGAAGATAAGTCTGTTGCAAAAGTATTAAAATTTAAATTAAAATTAGGGTGTTTGTTTTTATATTCATCAAAAGCCATGCTGATGGAAAAGGGCTCTTGGCCTGTTGAGCAAGCAGCAGACCAAATTCGAATAGTACTGTGTTTATTTGCTTTAAGTAATTCTGGAATGATTCTATTTTTTAATATTTCAAAAGGATGTGAGTCTCTAAACCAAAGTGTTTCATTAGTAGTCATCGCATCTATAACTCTTGAGCAAAGATTTGAATTTAATTTTAGTTGTTTGAGTAGGTCATCAAGTTTAACAATGCCATTTTCAAACATAATATGTTTTAACCTACTATTTACAAGATACTCTTTTTCGCTTCCAAGTGTAATGCCAGATTTTTGTTGTAAGTATTCTGTAAAATCGTGATAGGCGTTAGAAGGGGGCTTCTGCATGGTATTACCTTAATAAATAGAGCGTGTATCTAATGATTGTTACTTGGGTTGATTTTTTCTATAACAACTTTAGCCAAATTTTCAGGTTGGAATTTTGCTAAAAAGTCATCAGCTCCTACTTTTTGTACCATTGCTTTATTAAAGACACCACTTAAAGACGTATGCAAAATAATGTGAATATCTTTTAACATATCATTTGACCTTATTTCAGTTGTTAATGTATATCCGTCCATTTCAGGCATTTCAATATCTGAAATTATCATTGTATATTTCTCTTTAGGGTCAATACCTTGGTCTATTAAATCTAATAAATGATCTAACGCAACTTTTCCATCATTCATTGCTGTTACTTTTACGCCGATTTTTTCTAATGTTTTAATGATTTGTTTTCTAGCAATATTGGAATCATCAACGATTAATACCTCTGCTGATTCAGCCTTTTTAGATACTTCCTCAGTAATTAAATCTTGATCAAAGTTTTCTTCAACAGGTGCAACTTCAGATAATATTTTTTCAACATCTATAATTTCAATCAACTTACCGTCGTATTTAGTAACAGCTGTTAAATAATGGTCATTTCCTGTTCCTTTTGGTGGTGGTTGAATCATTTCCCAATTCATATTAATTATTCTTTCGACATTATTAACTAAAAATCCTTGAGTTTTCATATTGTATTCAGTAATTATTACAAATTTATTCTTAATGTCTTCTAGCGGAGCGCTTCCAGTTGCTAACGAAAGGTCCATGATTGGAATTGTACCACCTCTTATATGGGCCACCCCACAAACAACGCGATGGCTCTTTGGTATGTGTGATAAAGGTGGGCATTGTAATACTTCTTTTACTTTAAACACATTAATGCCATAAACTTGATTTTCACCCAATTTGAAAAGAAGTAACTCTAATCGGTTTTGCCCAACTAATTGAGTGCGTTGATTTACGCTCTCCATGACTCCAGCCATAATATACTCCAAAAAATTAAGACTTAAGGCACAATGATTGCCTGTTAATTTGTAATAAACATTTTTACGTCATCAAAAAAACATTAAAAGTTGAATACAAATATTTAAATCATATTAAATAGCATAGCTGGAGATTCATATTGAACAACTTTATTAAAAAAATTATATTTATTGCTTTGGTAGTTATTTATGTTCCTTTGTTAAATGCTAATGAATTGGAGGGGATCGATTTTCAAATTCGCCAGTATATCTACGAACATCATAATTATATGAAAGATATAGGTGATGAAATAGGTGATGAAAAAGTGGAATTGGCATTGATAATTGATATCAAAGCAGTTTGGAAGCAAAATAAACTTAAAAACTGTAAAGAACCATTAATATTTGAATCGTCAAAAAATAAATATTTAGGATCGTTGAGTTTAAAAGCTATCTGTAAAAGTTCTAATTGGAAAATGTATATTCCTGTATATGTTGGGAAATTAGAGAGGATAATTACATTAAAAACTAATGTTGATAGGGGGGAAGAGTTAACGTCATCAGATTTAAGTTTTACAATTTTAGATGTTGGAAAACTTACGAAAGGTTATTTTACTGATCTGTCCCAATTAAAAGAAAAAAAAGCGGTAAGGCATTTAATTGCAGGTCATGTATTAAACCCATTAATGGTTGATGACGTGGATTTAGTTACAAAAGGTGATAGCGTATTAATAATGGTTGTAAAAGGCGTGCTTAAAGTTCAAATGCCCGGCATAGCTCTTGCTTCAGGAAAAAGAGGGAAGCAAATTTCTGTCAAAAATCGTTCATCTAATAGAATTGTAAAAGCGGTTATAAAAGAAAAGGGCTTAGTAGAAATTAATATATAAAAATATTAAAGGTTTAGTCATGGTTGCCGTTACAACACCTAGTAGTCTAATTAACATAAGTAGGAGTCATTGAATATGGCCATTAATATTAATGGGTTGAATAACAACTCTCATCCGGCAGGTCGCACAAAGTCTGTTGATTCTGATGTGGGTGGGCCCAAAAAAACAAATAGTGAATCAACAGGGCAAGATACAAGTAAAGTATCATTAAGTACTGCAGCTCAAAATATTAAAAAAATTGAAGATAATATACGAGCTATGCCAATAGTTGATCAAACTAAAGTCGACAACATAAAAAGTGCAATTAAAAACGGTGAATATGAAATTGATTATGAGCGGTTAGCAACTGCATTTATTAACTTTGAATCTGAAGCTTAAATTTGAGTGAGAAATATATGGCTGCAATTTTAACTAAAAAAGATTATTTAGAATCATTAAGTCATAAATTATTAAAACATAATGAAAGTTGTAATGAACTTTCAATTATTTTAAGTGAAGAGCAAGAATTAATAATTCAAAATAATTCAGAAGGTTTATTAACAATACTTGAAAGAAAACAAACGCTCATAACCAAAATTGAGAGTGATCAAATAAAAATAAATTTTATTATTGAGGAAAACCTACTACTTGAATTGTCAACTAAGTCAGTTTTACGATTCTTTAAAAATTTTAGCAAAAAAGATCCTGTTTTAGCAAATAAAGCACAATCTCTGTGGGCTATTTTTATTGAACGCTCTCAAATTGTTAAACAAAAAAACCTAGTTAATGGTCACCTTTTAAATAAACAAAATGCTAAAAATCAACTGTTAATTTCTCTTTTACGTGGCCAAAAACCAGCTGCATCATTATATGGTGAAAATGGAAAATCTGCCCGCCCTTCATATAGTGCTCATTTAGGCCAGGCTTAAAGTCGCTATTTACTTGGCGCATTTGTAATCTGCTGGTATCATCTCGCTTTTTTAAGAATTGAGAGATTAGAATGATTTACGGATTAATTGCCGATATCGGTGGTACAAATGCTCGGTTTGCTTTGGCACCAATTAAACCTTCTGCACATGCTTTACGTTTAGATGAATCTGAAATAGTCGAAGTAATGACGTTAAACTGTAAAAAGTACGAACACATCTCTGATGCAATCGAAAATTATTTATCTCAATTACCAGAAAAATACACTCGCCCAACTCAAGCTTGTTTAGCAATTGCCTGTCCGACAGAAGATGATTGGATTCAAATGACTAATCATTCATGGGCTTTTAGTGTTAAAGAATTAAAAAAATCACTCAAATTCAAAGTGTTAAACTTCATTAATGATTATCATGCCTTAGCAAACTCTATTTTGTTTTTAGGTGAACACGATTCTCAAAAAGTGGGTGGTGGTGAATCAATTCACGGTAAACCTATGGTCGTGACAGGCCCTGGGACAGGTTTAGGGTTAGGTTCGTTAGTTTTTGAAAATATACATCCAACAACAGTTTGTACCGAAGGAGGGCATTCTAGTTTTGCTCCTGATAGCAAATTAGAATTGGAAATCCTGTCATATTTGATGGATAAGTTTGGTCGAGTATCAAATGAGCGATTAATCTCTGGTCAAGGTTTAGAAAATATATACGAAGCTTTAACATTTATCAGAAATGGTGAAGCGACTCGTTTAACTGCTCCTGAAATTTCAAACCAGGCTTTAGATCAAACCGATAAGTTATGTGAAGAAGCCTTAGAGGTATTTTGTTCGGTTTTAGGGACATTTGCTGGTGATGCTGCCCTTATGTATGGCGCTAAAGGTGGTATTTACATAGCCGGTGGTATTATTCCTCGTTTCCTTGAGTACTTTGAGAAAAGCAAATTTAGAGCTAGCTTTGAAAATAAGGCGCGTTTTTCAGAATATAACTCTGGTATACCAACCTATGTTATCTTAAATGACCAGCCTGGTTTGTTGGGTAGTGCGGCTGTATTAAATTACGAAGCGCATTAAGCTAATATTAAAATCATAAAAAAGCCCAGATCATCTGGGCTTTATTTATTTGTAACAGCACTTTTTAAACTTTTTTCCACTTTTACAAGGGCAGGGTTCATTTCTTCCGATGTCATATACATGCATATGTGCATCTCCATCTAAATACACCCAAGAATCATTCTCTTTTATAAAATCTGATGTTTCATGAATAGCTTCAAGTTTATTACCCAAAATATAATAGGCTTTAAACTCAACTTGGTTTTCAGAAGCGTTGATTAATTCAAGTTTGATCCAGTTAGCTTGCTGCGCCCACTGCTTCATTGTCTCAGCGTCAGATTCTTCACGAGATTCTTCTGCTGTTGTTTGAATTAAATAATCAATGTTTGCAGTCACGTAAGCGCTGTAACGTGAGCGCATTAATTGTTCGCAAGTGTCAGGTTTTGATGTGTTAGATAAAAAAGGTTCACAACAATCTTTAAATAATTGTAATGAATCGCAAAAACATATTTGATCAGACATAATAATTTAGCTGTTAAAAAACAGAGATTCTACCATGTTTTCAGCTCATTTCAGTAATCTTGGCCCCAAGTAAATAACCTTTCCCTTTAGTTTCGATGCACCTTAAAATTTGCGCAGTCGCAGTAAGTGGGGCAAATAAGTTATGCACCGCAGGAATATGTACCTGAATTTGATCCCCCACTTCAGTGGGTTCACTGCTGTTTAGTAGTATGCCCTGTGCTGTTAAATCAATGCACTTTACTGCAAGAGGAGACTTTATATGTGTTGATTCAATAAATGCATCAACATTTAATTCCATTCTAGTAAAGTGGCGTTTTTCAGTATGGTACGTTTGAGAATCCATATGTTTTGCTCTTCATTGTAAAGTTATATTAATCAGTATAAGACGGTTTTACATAATGATACGATTATTTAAAAAATAAATAGATTAAAGAAATATTAACATTTGTAATTAATAATTAAAAAGCAGGTTGCGCTTATGGTTACGAAGGAGTAACTTTGATTTTTTTTGGCAAAGGCATTCGTTTGAATGGATCAAATCGAAGCGACTTTATTAGTAATTGATGACGAAGAACCTGTAAGAAGCACAATTGTGGCTTACTTAGAAGACAGTGGTTACAACGTTATTGAGGCCAGTAATGGCGAAGAAGGCTTAAAAATGTTTTTTGAACATCAGCCTGATTTAATACTATGTGATTTAAGAATGCCTAGAATGGATGGATTAGTCGTTCTAGAGCGTGTTATCGCCCATACAACAGAAGTTCCATTTATTGTGGTTTCTGGTGCAGGTGTAATGAATGATGTTGTAGGTGCGCTTAAATTAGGCGCTTCTGACTATCTTTTTAAGCCTGTTAATGATTTAGCCGTATTAGAGCACTCTGTAAAACGAAATTTAGAACGATCATTATTAGTTAAACAAAATAAAATATACCGCGAAGATTTAGAAAAAACCAATCGCGAATTAACAATTCATTTAGATCGACTACAGCTTGATATGCAAGCTGGGCGTGTAGTTCAGCAGCAACTACTTCCTCCTAAACAATTATCTGTACCACCGCTAAAATTTGAGCACTTTATGGTGCCGTCTATGTATTTAAGTGGTGACTTTGTTGACTATTTTGCTTTATGTAGTGATAAATTCTTTTTTTATATTGTTGATGTATCTGGTCACGGTGCTTCAAGTGCAATGGTAACTATTTTAATAAAAAGTATTATTAATCGTTTTATTGAAAAACAGCTGCAACTGAATCAATTTGATATCGATTTACCCAGTTTAGTTCAGACACTTAACGAAGAGTTATTGAAAAGTAATACCGGTAAACACGCAACTGTTTTCGTAGCAACATTAGATTCCTCAATTAATCAGCTAAACTATATAAATGCGGCTCATTTTCCTCAACCTATTTTATTTAATAAAGGTGAGGTCAGTATGATTCCTACGCAGGGGTTGGCAATAGGTTTATTTGAAAATACTCAATATATTCAAAAAAGTGTTGAAATATCTGATGATTTTGAATTAACTCTCTTTTCTGATGGTTTATTAGATGTTATTAAAGATAAAACTTTAAGTGAAAAAGAAGATTATTTACTTGAGAAAATTGGAAAAGAACATAATACTATCTCTGAACTTGCTAAAGAATTACAATTAGAGCAAGTAAAAGATGCCCCTGATGACATAACTTTATTGCAAGTAAGAAAAGGTTAAGTATTCGATGGATACTGGAAAAATTATGATGGCAGAGCTTAATGGCTCTCACGTTATTAAGTTTGTAGGTGATGTGCGCTTGACTATGTGTACAACAATTGAAGCCTGTCTCAAAACAATGTTCGATAAATCTGAATTTAATTCAGTAGTCGTAGATTTAAGTGAGACTGAGGGGATCGATAGTACGTCTCTTGGATTATTAGCGAAAATATCGCGTGAAGCCCAATCGAGAACTCACCAAGTACCTGTAATGGTATCTAATAATGAAGATATTACCCGTATTGTACAAAGTATGGGGTTTGAACATCTTGTGTATGAAATTACCAGTGGTTTAAATAATGATGTTCAGATTGATCTCGAAGAAGTTGCTATGAAACCATTGGATGAACAAGAAGCTCACGCCAAGGTTTTAGAGGCTCATAAGTTGCTTATGGATCTTAATCAAAAAAATTACGACACATTTAAAGACCTAGTTCAAACCATCGAAAGTGGGCATTAATCTTTCAAAAGTTATATATCTGAGAATTACGTGAATAATAAAAAAATTATTGCAGTATTAGGGGCGGGGAGCTTCGGTACTGCTATTGCTAATTTAGCGGCATTAAATGGTCATGAGGTGCGTCTTTGGATGCGCTCAGAAAGACAAGCTAATGAAATAAAAAACACACATATCAACTCCCGATACCTTCCAAAATCCAAATTAAGTGAAAATATCCAAGCACATCTCGATTTAGAGACCGCTGTGTTAGATTGTGATCATTTATTTGTTGCTGTTCCTAGTAAGTCGGTTCGTCAAGTAGTTGAGGTGGTGGCTCCATTTTTATCTGGCAAAACTAAATTACTTAGTTTAACCAAAGGGATTGAACCTAGTAGTTTTTTACTCATGAGTCAAGTGCTACAACAACTAGTGCCCAATCATTCGGTTGCAGTAATTAGTGGGCCTAATTTAGCCAAGGAAATTGCTAGTGGTACAATTTCAGCTTCAGTGGTGGCAGGTAGTGATCTCACTCAATTAGAAGAAATAAAACACATTATTAGTTCTGATATTCTGGGTGTTGAATTTGGTGGGGCACTCAAGAATATTTACGCTATTATTAGTGGCATGATTGCTGCCCTTGGTTTTGGTGAAAATTCAAGAGCAATGGTTGTTACTAGAGCGTTAGCTGAAATGACACGATTTGCAGTTAAACATGGTGCTAATCCAATGACTTTAATGGGTCTAGCTGGTATTGGTGATTTGGTTGTCACTTGTGGTTCATCTCAATCACGAAATTACCAAGTGGGTTTTGCTATTGGGCAGGGTCATAGTGTTGCTCAGGCAGTTTCATTAACAGGTGAAACCGCCGAAGGTATAAACACATTAAAAGTGATTCAAGCACAAGCTTTAGAACTCAAAATAGCAATGCCTTTAGTGCAGGGATTATTTGATGTGATATTTGAAGGGTGCGACGCAGAAGACGTTATGAGTAATTTAATGGCAACTGATCGTGTAGAAGATGTCGAATTTATGGTTAATTAGGGAAAACATTATGAAAGCAAAACACTCTAAAGATGAAAGTTTTATCCGTATTTTGTTTATGCTGTTATTTGCTGTGGTATTAAATATTAGTATTTCAGTGGTTATGTTGATTGGTTTTTTGCAATGGTTAATTAGAATGATTAGACATGATGAAATCATTCGACTAAAAGAGTTTAGCTCAAGTTTAAATGAATTTAATTATCAAATTGGGCAATTTTTAACATTAAATGAAGAGAAGAAACCGTTTCCATTCTCTGATTGGCCTGAACCAGAAATGAAAGGTGTGTCTGAAGCTGAATTTGATGCAGACATAAATAATGAGTCGACGCAAAAAAAAGAGTCAGATAACCCAGGCGAAAAAAGTAATTTACAAGAAATGCAAAACAGTGAATTAAGCTCAAATGCTTCAATCTTAGATCAAGATTTAACGGATGATGAGCAATTTGATAGTATGAAAGAATCGGATTCTTGATCAATTTATATCTGATGCGTCATGGCCAAGCTAGTTTTGACGCACAAACTGATGAAGATAGAAGTCTTGATTCAATTGGTTGTGCTCAAGTAGAAAGTGCCTCTAGAATGGTTACTTTTGAAGCAGATAGAATTCTTGTCAGCCCATATTTAAGAGCAAAACAAACGTTAGTCATCTTTAATAAGACCCGACAAATAAGTGTTGAACAAACTCAGTTAATCACCCCAGAAGCCAATATTGAGGCGTTAATCGATCATTTAACAATGAGGCAGGAGCAGTCATTAATGATAATTGCGCATAATCCATTGCTGAGTTATTTGGCCAATGCACTCACCTTTGAAGATCGATATGCATTTAATACAGCTAGTATTGTGCACTTACAAGGTGAAGTTATTGCCATGGGTTGTATGAGTTTGGTTAAAGAATATCATCAATATTAGATGCTTTAAGATTCTACGATTCCTAAATTTATTCAATTTCGCTACAATTTTAGCTACAATAGCGCCTTTTTTAAAATCCAACTAACATGTCAAAATTATCAGTCAGTTTAGATCAATCTATTATCTCATTTGCAACCATACAAGATTGGTTGCGTTTTAGTTGCTCGCAAATGGGTGAATCTAATGTGTTTTTTGGGCATGGCACCGATAACGTCTATGCTGAAGGCGCATATTTAATTTCAAGTATTTTGCATTTACCTCTCGATGGCGATTTATCTATATTTGCGTCAACACAATTGTCAGTTGATGAAAAAATAAAACTATATGCTGCTATTAAATCTCGTTGTGTGGAACGTTTACCCATACCCTATATTTCGGGTAAATGTTTGTACGCTGGTGTTGAATTTAACGTAAATACGTTTACGTTAATTCCGCGTTCGCCCATTTTTGAATTAATAGAACAGCAATTTCAGCCTTGGTTAACACAATACCCAGGCAAGATTTTAGATTTGTGTTGTGGGAGCGGATGTTTGGGAATATTAGCAGCCATGCATTTTGAGCAATCCAGTGTGGATCTAGCTGATTTAAGTAAAGAAGCGTTATTAGTTGCCAAGGAAAATATTATAAAACATGACTTAAATCATCGTGTACAAGTTAAACAGGGTGATTTATTCGGTGCTGTTAAACAAAAACAATATGATTTAATTATATCCAACCCTCCTTATGTAGATGAACAAGATTTATCGGATATGCCACTTGAATTTTTAGCTGAACCTAAAATGGCGCTTGGAAGTGGAGAAGATGGGTTAACTCATGTCAAACAAATTTTAGCTCAAGCTCAAAATCATTTAAACGATGACGGTTATTTGGTTTGTGAGGTGGGTAATACCGCCGCTGCTGTGGATGAGTTTTACGCGCCATTTGCATTTACATGGTTAGAGTTTGAACAAGGTGGAATGGGTATTTTTATTATCAACAAACAAGAATTAATCAACTTAAATAAGGGTGAATGATGTCAGGTAATAGCTACGGTAAATTATTTACAGTTACAACTTTTGGTGAGTCACACGGACTTGCATTAGGTGCCATTATTGATGGTTGCCCACCTGGGCTAGAGATTTGCGAAGCTGATCTTCAAATTGATTTAGATCGACGCAAACCAGGTACGTCAAAATTTACCACTCAGCGCCGTGAAGCCGACGAAGTAAAAATATTTTCAGGTGTGTTTGAAGGTAAAACAACGGGTACACCAATTGGTATGATGATCCAAAATACCGATCAACGCTCAAAAGATTACGGCAATATTAAAGAAACGTTTAGACCCGCTCATGCGGATTATGTTTACGATCATAAATACGGTTTTAGAGATTATCGTGGTGGTGGACGTGCTTCTGCGCGTGAAACTGCGATGCGAGTAGCAGCCGGTTCAATCGCTAAAAAATACTTAAAAGAAAAATTAGGTATTGAAGTGAAAGGGTATTTAAGTCAATTGGGCCCTATTAAAATTGAAAAAGTAGATTGGAGTGTAATAAACGACAATCCATTCTTCTGTCCTGATATCGATAAAGTAGATGAAATGGCCACATATATGGCTGCTTTAAATAAAGAAGGCAATTCAATTGGTGCAAAAATCACTGTAGTAGCCACAGGAATGATTCCAGGGTTAGGCGAACCAATTTTTGACAGGTTAGATGCCGATTTAGCCCATGCTTTAATGAGTATTAATGCTGTAAAAGGGGTTGAAATTGGCGCTGGATTTGATTGTGTAGCTCAAAAAGGCACTGAACATCGCGACGAAATGACCCCCGAAGGATTTTTATCAAATAATTCCGGTGGTGTATTAGGTGGAATCAGTTCAGGTCAAGATTTAGTGGCGCATATAGCCTTAAAACCAACATCTTCAATGCGTCTGCCGGGTAAATCAATTAACCAAAGTGGTGAGGCAATTGAAGTGGTCACTCATGGTCGTCATGATCCATGTGTGGGTATTCGTGCTACGCCTATTGCAGAAGCGATGATGGCTTTATGTTTGATGGATCATTATCTACGTCACCGAGCGCAAAATGCCGATGTCACTTGTAAAACACCTATCATTAAAGCCCAAGTCTAAGGTCGATATTCATATCGAATGACTTAAATAACGTTTTTGAATGAATCCCGAGCCTACGGTTTCTATAATTGTAGGGTTGGGATGTATTTCGTTGGTTTGAATTACACTTTTGAAATCGATTACTGCTCCACGGCAATATGTTTCATGTGTTGTTCTGCTGCCTAAATCCAGATAGTTTGAATTGTATTTTTGAAATCGATTACTGTTCCACGGCAACATGTTTCATGTGTTGTTCTACTGCCTAAATCCAGATAGTTTGAATTACATTTTTTGAAATAGATTACTGCTCTATGTCATCATGCTCAATGAGTTGCTCTACACCTAATTCCATTTAGGCAAACGAATTCTAATAAATCATATCCCTGTGACGAAAAATCCCAGTCCTACAATTGAGTATCTCTCCCTTTTTTTCATATTCTTTGAATTAACAATAATCATCCATAATTCAACTTAGTTCTCATTGTTAAGTGCATATTTAATATCGTTTTTACATACCTCTTAATATCTGTATAATCACGCACCTTGTTAGTGCTGGTATGATTATTTGGTGCATTTATTATATTTGTGCTGATTTTATAGTCTTATCTAGAAAATAATTTGTTAAATTTTTGTGCGTAAAATAAATCTATGCACACTTTTGGGGTTAAGTATGAATAAAATGAACAAACAACTACTTGTGTTACTCGCATTAGTATTCAGTCCGTTTGCAGTATTTGCATCAGACGGTGTAATCGATACAGGTGATACCGCTTGGATTTTAACAGCAACCGCTTTGGTATTGTTTATGACATTACCCGGTCTATCATTGTTTTATGCTGGCCTAGTTCGATCTAAAAACGTGCTTTCAATTTTAATGCAGTGTTTTGCCATTGCATGTGTCAGTTCAATTTTATGGTTTGCTTTTGTTTATTCAATGGCGTTCACAGAAGGTAACGGATTTATTGGAGGATTCAGCAAAGCGTTTTTTGCCAATGTAAGCATGGATTCAGTTGCAGGCACTATTCCTGAACCATTGTTCGCATTGTTCCAAATGACCTTTGCAGTGATTACACCTGCGTTAATTATTGGTGCATTTGCAGAGCGTATGAAATTTTCATCCGTTTTAATCTTTTCTGCTTTATGGTTAATTGTTGTATACGCACCGGTATGCCATTGGGTTTGGGGTGGCGGTTGGTTAGCGCAAATGGGTATGATCGATTTCGCTGGTGGTACTGTGGTGCATATTACAGCGGGTGTGGCGGCGTTAGTGACCGCACTTATGATTAAAAACCGTAATGGTTTTCCTACCACGGCTATGCCTCCACACAATATGACAATGACAGTAACAGGCGCAGGCATGTTGTGGGTTGGTTGGTTTGGTTTTAATGGTGGTTCAGCTTTAACTGCAGGCAGCGCAGCAGCTATGGCAATGTTAGTAACACATTTGTCTGCAGCAGCCGGTTCATTAGCTTGGATGGTAATCGAGTGGAGAAAATTCGGTAAACCAAGTGTATTAGGTATTGTAACGGGTATGGTTGCTGGTTTAGGTACAATTACACCAGCGGCAGGCTCAGTGGGTCCAGCAGCAGCAATTGTAATTGGTTTATCAGCCGGTGTTATTTGTTTCTATGCTACACAAATCATTAAACGTAAATTTATTATTGATGATTCTTTAGATGTATTTCCAGTGCATGGAGTAGGTGGTATTTTTGGATCACTTATTGTAGCTGTATTTGCTTCACAAAACTTAGGTGTATTCTCAGGGTTTGGCGGTATAGATTACGATATGCTTGCACAATTTGGAGTTCAGGCAACAGGAGTATTGGCAACCGTTGTTTATACCGCATTAGCCACTTTTATATTGATAAAAATTACAGGTTGGTTAACCGGTGGGATACGTGTAAGTGCAGAGCAAGAACAAGAAGGTTTAGATTTGGCATTACACGAAGAGTCAGGTTATAAGCTTTAAAAGCGTTTGAAAACTTATTTATTTAAATAGGTTTTGTTACAAAGAAACGGTTAGCAGGTGGGTCTGCTAGCCGTTTTTTTTGCCTGGGTTTTAGGGCGGCATAAATGCTGTTAAAATTATCAAAAAGACAGGCTAAAGCCAGACCTACGAGGGTGTTGATTAAATATACGTAGGTCGACATTTATGCTGTCTAAACAAATCAATGGTTTAAATACAAGACAGGCTAAAGGCAGACCTACGAGGGTGTTGATTAAATATACGTAGGTCGACATTTATGCTGTCAAAAAATATCCAAAAAGGCAACCTGAAGCCAGACCTACGAATGATCACGATGTTGTTGATTAAATACTTAGGTCGCCATTTATATTAAAAAATACACGAAAAAAAACCAGCTATTGCTGGTTTTTTTAGTTTATTTAAAATTAGACCTGTGCGCTAAACAGGTGGGGTGGATCTTGTTGATTCAAATGCTGCGCTAAGGTTATCGCTTCTTCATTTGGAATCTGTCTGATCAATTTATCATTGGTTACATCGTAAACTTTGATAATGGTTACGCCACTTTCTCTATCTAATTGAAAGTCTAATTTTCTTTCGAAAGTTTGAACGTATTGATTTAAAGAAGCCACCGCTTGTTTTAATTCTTCTTTATCAATTTTTTTGTCTTGTTCTTTGTTTTCACTTTTGACTAGTAGTTGTTCGGCAGAGCTCGTTGTTTCAATTTTTTGAGTAACGTTCACATCTGCACTTGAATCGGCATTAACAGGATTTTTATTTCCACCTGTTTTATCGATGGCTTGAAATTTTTCAATTGCAATTACCGATGAATGTTTACCGTAGTTTGTCGTTACATCTGTCATATTACACCTCGATTACTTCGTTATTCGGTTTAAAATCTAACCACCCAATTAATAAATAAGTAGGGTGGTTAAATAAAGTCTTAATCCGATTAACCAAGAAGTGACAATACTTGTTGTCCACGTTGGTTCGCCTGAGCAAGAATTGAGATACCTGCTTGTTGTAGAACCTGTGTACGCGACAATTCAGCTGATTCTGCTGCGAAATCGGCGTCTCTAATTCGAGAGTTCGAAGCCGTTAAGTTTTCTGCTGTAATCGCTAAGTTACTTACAGTTGACTCCATACGGTTTTGCATCGCACCTAAGTTGGCTCGTTCCGCTGCTACCGCATCCAGTGCGTTATCAATAGCAGACAATGCCGCATTGGCACCTTCTAAGGTTGAAAGATCAATGTCTTTAATGAACTGACCATCCGTTGCACCACCAAATTCACCGGTTTCGAAACCAAGCTGGTCGATAGCAGTGTTGCCACTAATGCCACCTTTTACATCTATTAATCCAGCAGATTCAAGTTTTACAGTTGAATACGTAGTTTCATAACTGTTAGCAAGGGTCTTATTCGCATCAGATGTGATATCTGCCTCACCAATGCCATCAACCGAAGCGTCCAAGCCAATTGCTGCGCCAAAACCTACGCCTGTACCTGTCGTGTTATTGGTGTCGTCATTATCGATTACAACCGAAATATTACGTCCATCGGCAGCTGTTAACGTTATGGATACACCATTATCTTCTGCAGTTACACCGGTTTGACCAGACTTCTCGTTTAATAGCGATACAGTTGACCGACGATCATCTTCAGAATCACCGGTTAAAGTAATGGTACCCATTTCAACACCATTAATATGGATTGTACCAGACTCACCAGCTGCATAAGTAGAAGCTCCCGAGCCATCACCACCAACTATCATAGTTGCATTCACTTCGGCTGTGACACCTGTTGCATCACTAGATTGGTTGATCGCTTCTGCAACTGATATACCCGATGCACTCTTACTAGATGTATCTGCGTCATCAAAAGAAGCTGTATCGTAAGAGTCTTTAGCCGCAGAGATTGAAACGTCGTTGATAACTATATCACCTGCTTCTAAGTTTTTAACACCCTGTTCTTTATCAACCTCAGTTGCTTGTACTGCATCTAAACCTAGTGTTTGTGCAGCCGTACCACCAATCGAACTAATACTTCCTGAGTTTGCAGTGTTATTGCTTCGAATAACAACTTTGTTGTCTTCGTTATAAGCAGTTGCACCAGTAAGTGAAGTTGATGCTGCGATTTGTGTATTAATCTCATCAACCATTGCATCTGTATCAGCATAGGCGGTTGCAGTTAATGTAATTGATTCTTGAGCGCCACCATCCACACTAAAAGTTAATGAGTCATTTTGTGGTATAGCGTCTTCACCAAGGCCTGTACCTGAAACTGCTGCAGCTGTAGTGGAAGTAACTAGAGATCCAGCTGCTACACCACTTAATAAGTCTTCTGTAGTAGCTGTTGTAGTAACAGTGTTAGGGCCATTTAATGCTTCATCAATGGTGTCTACTATAATTATTCCATCGCCTTCTTCTGTTGATACAAACTGTAATTTTCCGGTTCCGTCATCTTGGGCTGTAATACCTAACCCACTAGCGCTTAATTCATCGTTAATATCAGCAAGCAGATCATTCATATTTGAAATGTCAGTTGTTAAATTGATTTGAACGCTACCGTCTCTATCTCCATTTTCGGTACCAGACAATTGCAAATTAAAGCTGACAGCATCATTACCGGCAGTGCCTGAATAATCAGTAGTACTACCACCTCCACTGCCATCAAAAACAGCAACACCTGCACCAGTCCATGTAGCACTTGTCGCTGCTGTTGTAGAAGCTACAATAGTATTCGCTCCTTCGACAGTTCCAGATATGCCAACTCCTCTAGTTACGTCTACTGTTGCAGATTTAGAGGCACTGGTTGTAGACGCTACACCTGCACTATAATCACCTGCGGCTAGTCCTGTATTTGTGATATCACCATTACCAGTATTGTCGCCACCAGAAATTGTAATTTTATTGATATCGCCATCCGCTACAAGGGTAAATCCACCTTCAAAAGTATCTTCCCCTCCTAACTTGCCATCAGCATCACCAACTACTGTCGAAGTTAAGCTATCCAACCCGTTAACGCTATTGGTTGTTGGGTCAGCTATTGAGGTTAAACCAGTGCCGCCCAAAATATCAGTTGAGCCTTGGCCACCAGGGCCTGAATCTGAAATGGTCATTACTTGTGTGCTAGTAGTATCTAATTGACGGATTGAAATTGAGCCGCTCTCATTAAAGGCTTGAACAACACCTTTAAGATCGGCATTATTATCAATTGCATCATTTATTGCAGTAACTAATGAATCATTGTCAGCATATTGACCTGCAGCTATCTCAATTGTACCTGCGGTTGTTGTTGTGCCATCTGTCAGAGAAATATTTATTTCATTGTTTTGAGGAACAGCGGCTGTACCTGCTTGGTTTAAGCCACCACCATTTGAGCGATTTGTAGCGTTTATATCATTTACAGAATTAGTAGCGGGAGTACCAACATTATCAAGATCGTTAAAATTTGCTGCAGCAAACATGGTATTTAAAGTATTATCACCACCTGCTAACGTTGCACCAGCTGTTGCTGCTGACAATGATAAAACATCATCTGTCTCTCCAAGTGTTCTAAATGTTACATTTACGCCATCAGTTACTGCTTCAATTAAACCATTTAAATCACCGAGAGCGACATCAGCATTAAACTCCGCTACAAAAGCAGCCGCGTTTAAATCTGCTCCAGCCGTAAATCCAATATCGTCTTGAATGTCACCTAAAGTCACTCGCATTGTGTTGGCGTCAATATCGGTACCAGCAGTAAATGCCATAGTGATTTCTGCGGTAGTACCTGCGGTTTCGTTTGAAACAGTTAAATTGTTATTTGTACCATCCAAGTTAACTGTACCCTGTACACCTGTTCCTACTGAAGTAGCAGAGTTTGAATTGACTATATCAAAACCAAATAGCGCATTGACGTCATTATTGTCAATGGTTTGAGTACCCACTAATGCTTCTGATTGATCTCCTCCATCATTGAAGTTGCCGACCGATATACCACCTTCAAAATTACTAGTGGTTCTAAACTGAAGTTTGCCATCATTGTTAAATGCAGAAACCGTTGCACTAGTATCAAGAGCTAGGCTCTCATTTATTGAACTTACCAATGAGTTTAAATCTGTAACAGAGTCATTAACCTCTATTTTGTTAACATAAACCGAACCCTCTCTATCAGTTGATGTTACATCAAATGTTATAGCATCGTTTCGACCTGTTGCTGTCATCACACTAGCAGCAGGTGTAAGGGTTGTACCATCTTGATCAACGCCTTCGCCAAATACACTGGTGGTGTCATTGTTACCAAAGGCTGCTCGTGTTCCAGTTTCTGTACCATTTTCTAATTTAATGTAACCAGTGCCAGCCGTATCTTGAGTAAACTGTAATTTACCGTCAGAATTTACACCTGCAGTAAAGCCAGAGCCAGAAATCTGGGCATTAATGTCAGTAACCATATCAAGATAATTTTTAGAAGTTGCATCATCACCAGTATAATCTTGATCGAGAACGATATCGAAGTTACCAGCATCGGTTTCCATTTTAATACTGACGGTGCCTATTGCTGTGATCACACCACCAGTCGAGGTGTTTAACGTATCATCTTCACTAAAGTTTAGCATTCCTGCTAGGCCATCTGCTGCGCTACCAGTTATTACAATACCTGTTGTAATTGAAGCAGCTTCTGTATTTGAAAAATCTAAAGAAGAAGCTACTGAATCCAAACCAGAGGTAACAATCGCTTTACTACCGGCAGTTGTTTCTGCAAGACCTGTATTTTTAGCCGTTAAATCACCGGAGTAATCTAAAGTAATGTTTCGACCATCAGCTGCAGTTAGGATTACACCTAAGCTGTCATCATCTGAGTCTGTAGCTGTAACTCCTGTTTGCTCTGAAACTGTATTAATAGCTGCAACTACAGACGCTCTAGTTGAGGCTGCATCGTTTGTAGTATCAACAGCGACATCTACACCGTTAAGGGTTATAGTGCCACTTTTTGCGTCGGCTGCCATTAAGGTACCACCGACTACGTTTTCATCTACCTGTGCAGTAACACCTGTTTCATCCGATGAAGCATTAATTGCAGCAGATTTGGCTATGCCGGATGCCGATTCATTTCTGTATGACACATC
>JALJPK010000063.1 GCA_022968985.1 Pseudomonadales bacterium
AATCCGTTGTGACATTAAAATCATGTAAATCGATACCCAGATCTAAGTAACAGCTTTCAAGTTGTGAAAAGAAAATACGTAAACCACCATTCACATTCATATACAAATCTTGACTATTGGTATCATAAGAAGATCCCGCTTCAATAATTATATTAAAATTATCGGCTTGTTTGATGTTAATACCTAAATCTAAACCTAATGAAGCCACTTCAGCAACCTGTGCATGTCCTGTAATGTAAATATCACTGATTGAATTTTCGGCTATTTTTCCAGTTAGATATAACGCTAAACGTTGATCGTTACTATGAAGAGCGTGATTGCCAGGTGGAAGTGTTGCAAATGATGCACCTAAACCTGCGCCAATAACAAACGACTCAGCTAATTGGTATTTAACATTAAAATTTGAACGACCAATATTATCAAATAATGAAAACTGAACATGTAGATTATTACCTAATCCATAAGCTACTTCATGAAATGAAACTGTAATTTCATCTTTTTCATTCACTCTAGTGGTAGGGGTATAAAACAAATGATTCATATCAGTTGATGATAATTGTCTAGTACTTTTATTGGTAGTGGTCTGTGCTAAAGCAGGAATACTTGTAAGTAATATTACAAGTAAACTTAACGAGGTTAATTTTTTATTCATCATGTTCTCCAAAAGTCGAATAAAGGTGTGACACATTTTTAGTAGGGGGGGATTTTTTAGTTTTAAACGCGGTTCCAATGTAAATAAAGCCTGTAATTTCTTCATTTTGAGCTAAATTTAAAAGAGAAAATAAATTTTGATTATATGCCAATGCACCTGTGCGCCACATGCTATCAAAACCTATTTCTTTAGCGGCTAAACATAATTGATGTACAGCTAGTCCTGCTGTTATTAATTGTTCGCTTTTAGGAGCTTTAGGGTGTGGCGTAAATGACACAATACTGATGATTACCATCGGTGCGCGTTTTGGCATATTTAATATTTTTTCAGATTGCAGCGGGTTTAAATCGTTAGCGCTAGCTTTTAGAAACAACTCACCTAATTGTTCTAGATGCTCTGTGTTTACCACAATAAAGCGAAAAGGCGATAAGTTACCATGATCAGGCGCTCTATTAGCAGCTTGGATCATATATTCAATATCATCAAGTTTTGGGGCAGGTGTTTGTAGAAACGGATTTGAAATACGTTGTGCTACAAAATTCGCTTGATTTTCGGGCATGCTTTTAAAACTCAAATTTTTAATTATGTGAATTATATCATGTTTATTTGAGAAGATAGCACTCAATCGTATTAGAAGGTAACGGTGGAAAACAAACATTTTAACAACAAAAATAACGAAATAGGAATTTTTAAACAAGATTCCCTTTTCATGCCACATACCAATCAAGATCGCACTCGGGCGTTTATATACATAACACTCATTGGCACAATTGTGTCGGCTGTTTATACACAAATGTTAGTCCCTGCTTTTTTGTGGTGTTTAATCATTGCGCTGATCTACCCCATTTTAGCCAATGGTTTAACTTGGTTAGCAAAAGAAAAGTGGAAACATAATATTTCAATTGGTTTGGTTTGGTTCGATGCATTTTTTATCGGTTGCAGTATGGTGATATTACATGGCACACCTATGATTTCAATATTGTTATTGATCATGGCCAATGCTTGTTTTGTATTACTGGGCAGTTTCGTACATTATTTAATTAGTATTTTATTTTTAATATCGGGTGTGATGTTAATTCATTTTGTTTTTAATATTGAATACTTAAAATTAGCCCCAGAATTAGTGAATGTTATTTGTGCATTAGGTGTGGGGATATATGTCACCATTTTAACGTTTATTAATCAGCGTACTACAGTGTCGTTAGAACAGACTCGCAAAGAAGTGCATCAACAAAAAGAAAAATATAAAAGTGTATCAAAACGTTTAGCAAAATATTTACCCACCCAAGTTTGGCAAAATATTTTTGATGGAACCGATGCAAAATTAGAAACACAACGTAAAAAACTGACTATTTTCTTTTCGGATATTAAAGGTTTTACTGATATTTCGGACCGATTAGAGTCCGAAGAACTAACAGAGTTATTAAATAGTTATTTAAGTGATATGGCGAAAATTGCTCAGAAATATGGAGGCACAATTGATAAATTTATAGGGGATGCTGTGATGGTGTTTTTCGGTGATCCAGAATCCAATGGTGCCAGTATCGATGCCAGTGCCGCAGTTTGGATGGCGATTGAAATGCGCAAACATATGAAAGTATTAAGAAATCGCTGGCGAGGCCAGGGTATTGAAACACCATTAGAGATACGAATGGGTATTAACACTGGGTTTTGTACTGTTGGTAATTTTGGTACAGAGTCAAGAATGGACTATACAATCATAGGTAAACAAGTGAATTTGGCCAGTCGATTAGAATCAATGGCGGGGGCGGGTGAAATATATATCGCACATGAAACCTATGCATTAGTTAAACATACTGTGAGATGTGAAGAAGTGGGGGCGATCCCTGTAAAAGGATTTTCGAAATTGATCAACGTTTATAAAGTGATTGATTATTCTCATGCGGTAGGCGCTGCGAATAGTTTTTCAGAATTTGAATACAACGGTTTCTCACTGCAAGTGGACGCGAATAATATAAACAAAGATGATAAATCTAAATTATTAAAAGCCTTAAAAACCGCACAATCTATTATTGAAAAAAAGATATAAATCTAAGCCGTTTGCATATCAAAATCCATAAAAGACAATTGAACTGGACGAGTATTTGTTTGGTTTTGATCTTGAGTTAATGATAATAATCTTAAATTTTGCTCTTCACAATGTAGAGATAGTTGCGAATAAAATGGTTGTGTCAATTTACGACTGTTATTTTTTTGCAACATAACCACATAGGATTGATTATGTTTACGAATGCAACTAATTCTATTTGCGCTGAGTTGCTTATGGGTAATGTTAATTATTTTATTGATGTCCACCCCAATACTTAAAAGCGCTTGTTTATTTAATGGTCTGTCAGAAATAACAGTAATCCAAGCGTGAGCTTGAGTAGATATTAAAGCCAAATTTTCCGGTGTGATCTCATCAATACGCTCATTACATTCTTGTTGGGTCGACATATTTTCTTTAAAACTTAATAAGTCTTTATTTGAAAATACAGCAGAGGCTTTTTTATAAGCCATGTTAGAAATGTCGCGAGCGTTTGTTAATGAGATCATAATATCTAGCCTTTATACTGGTTGTTTAAACAGGTTTTGTATTTATAACCAGTTTTAACCAGTAGGTCAACCAGTTATTTTTTGGGTTTTAGGTTTTTTTGATTGATATAAGGCGGGAGAAACCGTTAAACCTTTAAAATCAATGACTTAGTAGCGGGGTGTTAAATAGAAGTGATAGGCTCAAAATACTGATTTTTCTGTGATTTCAGTATTGAGCCAATCTAAGAGATAGAAGTTATATTTTATGGCGTAAGCTTTTTTGAATGAAAACAACCAGTAAACACGACAAAACAAAGCTGATATAAAGCTCGATTGATTGGTATAACGTTGTAAGCACTTCCCCAGCATTGACGTTAGCCTTGATCCATAATTGATAAAAAGGATATAAAATCGCGTTATAGGTAAAATTCCATAAAAAGTCACTGCCGATAATTAGTCTTTCAAGAAGCACAATAAACAGAATGCTAAAGGCAACAATAATACTAAATGGATTGTTGTAATTAATTGTGCCGTAATAAATCACAAGTAAAAATGGTGCAAGGGTAATAAAGTATAAAATTGAAATAATGGCTGTTTTTAATTGCGACATGAGAATGTGACACATTGATGACCAAAAATGAATGTCTAGTGATTCTGGTGAGAATAAAGTCACACAGGCTAGAACGATTATTTTTAATAATAAATAACTAAAAATAATCATTAATGGAAAAAATACTAAGTTTATTAACAATTTTATAAATATATTAAAATAAGGATTAATGGGTAAGAGTGCATAAAATAACGCACTTTTATTATTAATTTCATTTAAAAATGTATTGATGAAAAAAATAAACCCAGAAATATATATAATTAAAAATACAACCCTGTCTTGGCTGGCAAACCAATTAAACAAATTCTTATCTAAAGACATGTTTTCATATATTGTGTTAATGCCTTGATTATGCAGAAACGAGACTGCATTAGTGTCATTAAATTCAAAGGATTGAGTTAATTGGTAATATGCAAACAAACTTAATAACGTAAACGCAAGCGTCGATAATATAGGTAAAAAGAAAAGCAAAAACCGTTGTTTACTAATTTCGTGGCTTAATACAGTAATAAACGTATTCATTATACAGCCTCCTTAATAGTGGTGTGTGCTATGTAAATGTCACTGAGTTTGGCTTTTCGATTATTTTTATCGTTATGTAACTCATCGGTTGTATGCTGATTAACGCAATTATATTCATCTTTGTGTAGCATAAATGACATACCTTTTAAGCTGGTTCTCTCGTTTAGTCGATGGCAGTTTTGATAACGATCTAAATCCGTAATTGCAATGTTTACTTCAATGTAGTTTTCTAACAGATTGTCCATGGAGTCCTTGAGTTGTATTCTTCCATTTTGTAAAAGCACAACATCTGTTAATAAGAATTCTATTTCATCAATTTCGTGACTGGCAATAATAATGGTGTTGTTATTTTCTAAACTTAAATCAAGAATTTGTTGGTACATGTATTTGCGTGAATTTAAATCGAGTCCTAATGTGGGTTCATCTAAAATAATTAAAGGCTGATTACTTTGAATCGTTAATATTAAATACACCTTTGCCTGATTACCTTTGGATAAACTAGATACGTACTCATTCAGGCTAATATTCTGTACTGATAGCTCTTTTTTTGTTAATTCAATATCAAAATCTATATAGATATTATTGTATAACTCACATAGCTGTTTGATTTTAAGGGATTTGGGTAAACTATTAATGTCTAAAATCGACGCTTGGTTTTTATGTAAGTTAGAATCAAAGGCTTTTATTAACTGTCCGTTATATTCTAATGATCCTTCAAAGTCACTCAAACCCGCTAATATTTTTAAAAGTGTGGACTTGCCTGAGCCATTTTCACCCAGTACTCCTAATATAGAACCTTCTTGAATAGTTAACTCGTCAATTTCCAGAATACATTTTTTTTTAAAACTTAGTCCATTAAATTGTTTGATATTTCTTTTGATTTGTTTACATTGAAAGGTATTCATAATGTCTCCTTATTGCTGTGATGGTTTTTACTTTGAATGTCTTGGATGGCTGTCATAATCTCTTGTTCACTTAATTTTAGAATAGACATTTGTTTAACGATATCGGGTAAGGTTATTTCTAGAAATTGTGTCTTTTTATATTGTTTTAAAATTCCTGTTCCTCCTTCAAGAATATACATGCCACGACCACGTTTCATTTCAATTACTTCTAAATCCACAAGGGTTTGATACGCCTTAGACACAGTAATGTGATTGATTTCGTATTCACTGCTGATTTGGCGCACCGATGGTAGAATGTCGCCATCTTTATAAATACCTTGCATAATATAATCGCTAATTTTGTCAGCCAATTGTTTGTATATGGCAGAATCAGGGGACCACTGCATTATTTGTTCTCCTTTTTTAGTAAAGATTCTATTAATAAACATTGTTGATTGGATATAAGTGGTGTTTGGCTGTAATTGCTATTTATTGATTTGTTATATTCAGAAGTTAAACAAGATAGTTTGAGAACTTCTAATTGGTATTTTGAATAATTAGGAATGGCTGTGCTGTTTATTAGATATCCAACGAAGTTGTTTAAAGAAAAATCATTGTCTATAAATTGATTTGAATCTTGAGTTAAATAGTGATCTAACGTATTTTCTTGATGCCAAAATTGGGCTTGTATCATCGTATAATAACTATTTAATGTTTTATTAGGTTTGATAACTGCTTTTTTTCCAAATCGGTCAAAGATGGTTTCTTCTGATGTTATAACTCCTTCTGAATTTTTTCCAGAATATAATTCATTAATAATATTGTAATAAGTTCGATACTCTTTCGAATAAACTAGATTCATATCTATTTCTTCAAATACAAATTCTGGAATATGTGCCTGATACTTATTTTGTTTTGAAAATATTTCTAATAATTCAATATTATTCATAATTAATTTAGTAGATATCATCTTAGCTATTAACGTATTGTTAGTTTTTAATTCACTTCTTTTTAATTGAGTATCTTTTAATAAATAGTCAAATACATATTGAATTTCAGAATTGATAAATAAATATATTAATCGTTGAAAGTCTCGATTTTGATAATGAAATCGTAATTGGTTTTTTGGGTGTGGTGTTTCAGATGTCGATTCAAAAGCATAACCAATAGGTGGTGACGATTCTAAACGTTTAATTCTAGAACTAATAGTTTTGTCAATTTCATTGAATTTTTTAAATGTACGAATATTGTTTTTAAAATCGTCAAAACAAAGTTGTAACTCTTTTAAGCAACTTGATGATTGATCTGTTTTTATATCTAATTTGTTTTTATAGTCAAAATAGTTTTCTTTGATGTCACCATAGGTTAAAGCTGAGTTGTTATTTAAATTAAATTGTGAAATAGCTTGACGACCAAGTGATATAACATCAGATTCAATAGGCGCATCTAACGTATATAACATAGCATGAGCGTCAGTTGGTGGGACAGGTTCTGATAATTTAATAAATTGTGTTATTTCTGGGTTTAATGCGTCATCTTTATTGAATATTAAATAAACTAAGGTGATCAGAAAGTAGATGCCAATGATTAAACTTGCTTTTTTATATAAAGAACGCATTATTTATTCCTTATCATCTTTGTTTAATTTTTCTGAAATTAGATTGCATTGTTCATCGGATACTAATGGCTTGTTTTCAATATGGCCAAGGCTTTTATTGTATTGTGATATTAAGCAGGATAATTCTAATACTTTAAAATTATATTCAGAATACGCTGGTGCGCCAACAGCGTTTAACGTATCGCCAATATAATTGCTGAATGATAAATCGTAACTAATAAATTCATTAAAATCTTTATTAAGAAAAGTCTCTAACAATTCTTTTTCATACCATAATTGGTTAGTGATAAAATTAAAATGATTGTTTAGTGTTCTGTTTTTCTTGAAAAACCCTTTTGCTAATAAAGGTTCAAATATTGTTTTTTCGTCGGTGAACAAACCCATTTTACGTTCCCCACTTGATAAATCCATCATTAAATTATAATAATAACGATATTCATATGAAAATGAGCTAGCCATATCGACTTCTTTGAATGTTATGTTAGGCAATGCTTTCTGATATTTAGAATCAAAAGAAAGTAGCTGTAATAATTGAATGTTATTTTTTATTAAATGGGTGAAAATCATTTTGTTGATTAAATTTGCGCTATGAGATAGCTGTTGTCTATTTAATTTTATTTCAGCATATAAAAAATCTAATATTTGCTGTTCATTACCATTAAGATATAAATGCATTAATCGTTTAAAATTAATATTTTGGAAAGATAGAATAAATCGGTAGTTTGGAATTGGATCATCGTATGAAGCATTAAATACATTTAATAATGGCATGTTATCTTGAATGATTTGTATTCTATTTTGTAATTCAATTTCAGATTCACCAAACTCAGTAAAGGTTTGTGTACCGTTTTTAAATTCTTTAAAACAGCGCTCTAACTCTTTAATACAGCTTGAGTCATCAATTAATTCCACAGCAAGTGGTTGCTCAAAATGCTTAATAGAATAATCGCTGTCATTTAAAAAACCATCAAGTCGCTTTTGTCCTAGTTCAATCACATCCACACCTACAGGCGCATCCAAAGCATATAATACTGCGTGACCATCATTTGCTTTTACAGGCCCTGATAACGTCAAAAAATCATGAATTTTCGGGTTTAAAACATCGTCTTGGTTGTAAATTATAAACATCGAACAAAGAATAAAAATAAAACCTATTACGATTAATGTTTTTTTGTATTTAAAGATCATGTTTATCTCGTTAATTTAATTGTTGTTTTGTTATGTAAGTATAGTGTTATATATAACCATAACACCGGACGAAATATAACACCGTTTTTCATCTGCGCAAGTTTTAAATTTGCCTAGTGGTTAGGTTGTTTTAGTAAATTCCGGATAAATGCGATGGTTATGGGATTGCCTGCAATCAATAAAAGTGAAATTAATTCGTCTTTTTTTGTAATATTCATCGAATCTTGTGCCTAAAACCTCTAAAATGCGCTTTTTTTTCAATCTGAGTCTTTTATGCCCCTTATTAGTTTTCAAGATGTGTCCATCGCCTTTGGTCAGCATGACTTAATGCACGAAGTAAATTGGAATATCGAGCGTGGTCAACGTGTTTGTGTGATTGGTCGAAATGGCGCGGGTAAATCCACCATGCTAAAAATCGTACAAGGTGAACATATTCCAGACTCAGGGGTTGTTAGAAAAGATTCGACTTTGAAAATCGGTTATTTACCGCAGGAATTGCCTGATCGTGTTGATATGACAGTGCAAGACGTTATTAGCGAAGGCGTTAAAGAAGTAATCGACGCTTTAGAGAAATACAACGAAATTTCAATCAGTGCCGATCCAGATATGGATAAGTTAACGGATTTGCAAAATATTATTGAAGCAAATGATGGCTGGGATGTTGAAAACCGCATTAAACAAATCCTTCAGCGTTTGGAATTAACAGCTGATCAGTCCTTGAGTGATTTAAGTGGGGGTTGGCGTCGCCGAGTTTTATTAGGTAAAGCGTTGGTGCAAAGCCCAGACGTATTATTACTTGATGAGCCAACCAACCATCTTGATATTGAAATGGTTAACTGGTTAGAAGATTTTTTAACGAGTTTTAAAGGTGCGGTATTATTTATTTCCCATGACCGTGCATTTGTTGATGCGGTAGCTACGGATTTGTTAGAGATCGATCGTGGAAAATTCCTATCATTTAAAGGCTCATACGAGTTATTTGTTGAATATAAAGAAAAATGCTTGGCTGATGAAGAAGCACAGTGGGCGTTATTTGATAAAAAATTAGCCGCCGAAGAAGTTTGGGTGCGCCAAGGTATTAAAGCGCGTCGTACGCGTAACGAAGGTCGAGTTCGTGCATTAAAAGATTTACGTAGCGAGCGTGGTGCACGTTTAAATGGCCAAGGTTCAGTTAACTTTGATGTTTCAACTGGCAGTAAGTCAGGCAAAGTTGTATTTGAAGCTAAAAATGCAAGTGTTGGTTTTGATGGCAAAACCATCGTTAAAGACTTCACATGTTTAGTGCGTCGTGGCGATAAAATTGGTTTTATTGGGCCAAATGGTATTGGTAAAACAACGTTGATTAAAATGTTGTTAGGTCAGCTAGAACCTTCAAGTGGATCTGTAAAAACAGGTACAACTTTACAAGTGGGTTATTTTGATCAGCAGCGTAAAGCCTTGGATATGGATAAAACTGTACAAGACTTCGTCAGTGAAGGTAGTGACTTTATTGAAATCAACGGGCGTCGTCGTCATGTTATCAGCTACTTAGAATATTTCTTATTCTCACCAGAGCGTTGTCGTCAACCAGTTAGTGTGTTGTCAGGTGGGGAAGCAAACCGTTTAGTATTAGCGCGTTTATTCAGCCAGCCGGTTAACTTATTGGTAATGGATGAACCAACCAACGATCTAGATATGGACACTTTAGAGTTATTAGAAACATTATTACTGCAATTTGAAGGTACTTTGTTATTAGTGAGCCATGATAGAACGTTTATTGATAACGTTGTAACTGATGTATGGGCGTTTGAAGGCGAAGGTCAGGTGAATCATTATGTAGGTGGTTTTAAAGATTGGAAACGCCAAGGTGGTGTTTGGCCAAATGTATTCAACAAAAAACAAAATGCCCCTAAACAGTCATCTGGATTGAGTTCAGCGCCTGTTGAAAACACATTAAAAGAAGATGAAACTGTGACGTCTAAGCCGAAAAAAAAATTAAGCTACAAAATTCAACGCGAGTTTGATGAATTACCTGATAAAATGGCAAAAATAGAACATAAAATTGAAGTATTAACAGCACAAACTGCAGAAGCGGATTTTTATACAAAAAGCGCAGATGTAACAACGGGTGTGTTAAATGAAATTTCACAAACTCAAGAGAGTCTAGATTTGTTATTGGATCGTTGGGTTGAAATCGAAGAATTGATGTCTTAAGAGGACGCAATATGAGCATTGAATATCGTTTTAAATTTAATGATTTAAATCAGGAAGATTTAAGTTATGAAGTGGACGTTAAGAAAAATGGTAATGAGCATTTAAGAGTGACTCAACCTGCTAAATGGACCAAACTTGAAAACGAACAATGTGTTAATTGTCCTTATAAAGTCGGTGAGGTGAGTCATTGCCCTGCCGCTTTAGACATTGAAAAAATTGTTAATGATTTTAGTCAGTTACCTGGTTATAAAAAAATTGATATTGAAGTGATTACAAAAGAGCGTACGGTTTCAAAACATACCGGAGTTGAGCAAGGATTACGATCCTTGCTTGGTTTGGTTATGGCCAATTCGTCATGCCCAATATTAAAAAAATTAAAACCCATGACTTATACGCATTTGCCGTTTGCTAGTCAAAATGAATTTATTATTCGTTCGGTTGAGTCGTATTTAATGCGTCAGTATTTTTTAAATCAAGAAAACAGCAGTGGTGACTGGGAGTTAACAGAATTAATAGAGTTAAATAAACAGTTACAACTTGTCAATCAGGCAATTTGGCAGAGAATTCATGTGGCATGTCAAAATGATTCAAATTTAAAAGCGTTATTGAATTTCTTTACATTGTCATCAAGTGTGACCAATTCATTAGAGTCACAATTACAAAACATTAAACCGTTTTTTATCAATAAGGATTAAAATGGGTACTGTCGAATGGTTAGTTTTATTCGGTGCAGCTTGTTTAATTATAGGTTCATTTTCCTATATGAAACCGACACCTAAACAAAAACGCGAAGCAAAAATTCGTATGAAAGCGATACATTTGGGGCTTCGTATTAAACAACTTGATATGCCTGATTTATCAGTAACAGGCAGAGTGAATAACACCAAAGCACCGTTGTTGTTTTTTCAGTTACAAGTGCCTGCTAAAGTAGGGGCAGAAAAAAGAATTGAACTTGAAAATAGATGGATTATTCAACGTACTACAGGTGAGTCGGGGATTTATCTGCAAGAGGGTTGGGCTTGGAATCTAAGAAGTACAGAAAAAACAGTGATTGAATTTTTAGAAGAATTTTTAAAAACTCAAAATGAACATATTCAAGCCATTGAAGTGAATAAATATTATGTGGCTATTTCATGGGATGAAAGACCAAATGATGAATATACAGATACATTAATGCAAGATCTTAAAGTATTAATGCAGTTTTCAATAAAATAGAAAATGCATAAACGACATTAAAAAATATCATTTTTTTTGATATTAAGTTTGTGTTCTAAGGGACTAGAATACGTTAATTTTTGTTTTTGCAAATACTGATTAGCCTATATGAAAATCAGTTTTTTTGATTTAGATGCAACCCTGTATTTAAATAAAAGTGCTCGAAGTTGCTTAATATTAAGTCGGCTGATTTTTAGTTGTTATCTTTATAAACTGCAAAACGCAACAAATACACTATTAAAACTATAGTCTAAACTCTCTAGTCATTCAAAAAGAGCACCTTTAGATAAGTGATAGCCACTTCATTAAATTGAGATCCTAATCAATAGTTGATGGTTTTAGAGTCCAATAAATCGCATAAAGCCAAAAAATGTTATTTAAATCATTTATATGCCTCATTTAAACAAGAGTTTAAATCCTTCGTTAGTATTTGATCATTGTCATGTTATATTGTGGGGCTTAGTGCTTTAAATATTAAAACAGCTTTGTTATCCTGATTATCACTTTATAGAGAAGCGTTTAGAGTGTTTAAATATTGTGTGTGAATATTTTGATATCCAACATAGTGCAAGGTCTAGTAAAAGGGCCAGAGGTAATAGTTCAGACACTCAAGTTATTTTAAAACCAATCCCTATTCTTTAAAACAGCTATTAAAATATTTAGATGTTACTGCTAAGCATTGTTTAATTGTTGGGGATTGATTAGATACTGACTACAAAGCAATAAGTGTTATAAGCTGTGCTTTTTCCATATCAGCCAAAATCATCATTGGTTAGAATTACAAGAATTTATTAAAGAGAATCATGAAAAATATCCTAACTAATTTGTTAATAAAAACAGTTGGCAAACAAGCGTTTAAAAAAATATTTAAAGGCACTGAAAAACCCATGCAACAACAGCATAAGTTTTTAATGGCTTTGCTAAAACGAAATGCCAATACTGATTATGGTAAAAAATATAACTTTAAGGACATTCATAATATTAATGATTATCAGTCAAATGTGCCTGCTGTGGAATATTCGCAATTAAAAGAGTACATACACAGCCATACTCATCTAGATGGTAATGGTTTAATTGAAGGTCAACCTGACCATTTTGCTACTACAAGTGGATCTACTGGTGAGCCGAAATTTATTCCTATTTCCGAGTCTACTTTTAAATTTGAAAAACTTTTTACTAAAGCCAGTGCATACATTATACAAAAATTACAGCCACAATCGTTTGATGGTAATATTTTGCAAATAACCTCTAAAGCGCTTGAAGGGTATACAACAAATTCTTTAGTTTTTGGTAGTGCAACCGGTCAGATCGAAAATAACAATCCAAAGTTTATTAAAGAAAAATACACCTTACATGAGTCTACTTTTTTAATAGAGGATTTTGAATCTCGATATTATTGTATTTTGCGTCAAGCAGTTGAGCAGTCGTTATCTTTGATTACAACAGAAAATCCCAGTACTTTAATTTTATTATCGCATTTAATGATGAAATGGGAGAAAGAACTCATTGAAGATATTTTCAGAGGAACCATTCAAAAGAAATTCCAATGTGAGCATGCCGCTCAAATATTAGAGACATTAAAACCTAATCCAAAGTTAGCGCATCATTTAAAAAGCATGATTGCTCAAAGTGAATATAAATCACTTACTCCAAAAATGGTGTGGCCGGATTTAAAAACCATTGTTTGCTGGACAGGCGGAAATTGCGCGCATTATTTAAGGCAGTTACCTGAATATTTTGGTGACCAAGTATCAATTAAAGACCCAGGTTATTTGGCAAGTGAATTACGCGGTACTCTACCTTTGTCTTTAGATAGTGCAGCGGGTTTACCAACGTTTAATCATAATTTTTATGAGTTTATTTTAAAGGCTGAAATAAATGAACCTACAGCTAAGTTTCATACATTAGACAATGTGGAGCAAGGTAAACAGTATTATATATTTATTACTAATGCGTCGGGTTTATATCGGTACAATATCAATGACATAGTTGAAATTAAAGGCAGTTATGACAATGTACCATTGTTTGAATTTATTCAAAAAGGCAAAGCTATCACCAATCTAGTGGGTGAAAAAATATACGAACAACAAGTTCGAAAAGTGGTAGAAAATAGTGCATACGACAATAAAGTGGAGTTAAGTTTTTATATTGTATATGCCAACCAACGAAGAAACGGTTATGAGTTATATATTCAAAGTGAAAATATTACATTTGAAAATTCTAAAAATTTCGCGCAAATAGTCGACGAGACATTACAACTTGAGAATATTGAATACAAACAAAAAAGACAGTCATTAAGTTTGAATCCATTAAGAATTATCATTTTAAACGAAAGAAGTTTTGAAAATTATAAAAAGTTTAAAGTGGATTTTGATGGGGTGAGGGACATGCAGTTTAAAATGAATTATCTAACCGATAACCAAGCAGATATCGCCTCTTTACATTCAAATATAAGAACAAATGCAGAGGATATTGAAGAACAATTAGATACGTAAGGTATTTAATTGAACATTAAAAGTAATAATGCATGATTATTTCTTGTTTAACTTTATTAATATGTAGTAATAACAAAGGATTGTTATTGCTCAAAACACACAGCAACAACAGCCAAATACATTTTCTAGAATGATGAAGCGTGCATAAAAAAAGTGTAAACTAAGACCCATTCGCAGCAAGGCCCATTATTTTTGCTGTTATTCTTTTAAATCCCCCCATATTTGGAGTGACCCTTGACTGTAATCAAACAAAATGACGTCATCGAATCTGTTGCTGATGCGTTGCAATATATATCATATTACCATCCAAAAGATTTTATCGACGCAGTTTATGAAGCGTATCAAAAAGAAGAATCAAAAGCTGCAAAAGACGCGATGGCTCAAATTTTAATCAATTCTAAAATGTGTGCAACCGGTAAACGTCCTATTTGCCAAGACACAGGCATTGTTACAGTATTTGTTAAAATTGGTATGGACGTACAGTGGGATGCAGACATGTCATTAGATGAGATGATTAACGAAGGTGTTAGTCGTGCGTATACCAATCCAGATAATATATTACGAGCTTCAATTTTACATGACCCAGCTGGTGCTCGAATTAATTCAAAAGACAATACACCTGCGGTGATTCATCACCAAGTAGTGCCAGGTAATAAATTAGATATTACAGTTGCAGCCAAAGGCGGCGGAAGTGAAAATAAATCTAAAATGGTCATGTTAAACCCTTCTGACAGTATTGTTGATTGGGTTGTGAAAACCGTTCCAACAATGGGTGCGGGTTGGTGTCCACCAGGTATGCTTGGCATAGGTATTGGTGGTACAGCTGAAAAATCTGCTCTATTAGCCAAAGAGTCTTTAATGGGCCCAGTGGATATACATGAACTTCGTGCACGTGGGCCTAAAAATAAAATTGAAGAATTGCGTTTGGAAATTATGGATGCGGTTAACAAGTTAGGTATTGGTGCACAGGGTTTAGGTGGATTAACTACTATTCTAGATGTGAAAATTTTAGATTACCCAACTCATGCGGCATCGCTTCCAGTTACGATGATTCCAAACTGCGCAGCAACAAGACATGCACACTTTACATTAGATGGAACTGGACCTGCGAATTTAGTGCCACCCAAATTAGAGGATTGGCCTGAAATCACATGGGATGCTGGTCCAACGTCGCGTCGTGTTAATTTAGATACATTAAAAAAAGAAGACATGAAGCAGTGGAAGGTAGGTGAAACGATTCTATTAACCGGCACTATGCTAACTGGGCGGGATGCCATGCATAAACGTTTGTCGAAGATGATTGATGACGGCGAAGAAATGCCTGTTGATTTCAAAAATAAGATGATTTATTACGTAGGCCCAGTTGATCCTGTACGCGATGAAGCAGTAGGTCCAGCTGGCCCTACAACAGCAACTCGAATGGATAAATTCACAGATAAAATATTAACTGCCACAGGTTTAATTGGCATGATTGGTAAGTCTGAGCGTGGACCAGAAGCCATTGAATCCATTAAAAAACATGAAGTGACTTATTTAATGGCCGTTGGTGGTGCTGCGTATTTAGTATCTAAAGCAATCAAGAAGGCAAAAGTTGTTGCATTTGAAGATTTAGGAATGGAAGCAATTTACGAATTTACTGTTGAAGATATGCCAGTTACTTTGGCTGTTGATACAAAGGGTATTTCAGTACATAACACTGGGCCTGCTCAATGGGCTGAAATTATTGCTAAAAAAGGTTAACGGCAATAGTCATGTTTTAATTTGAGTGTTTTTTAAGTGGCTCTGAATAATGTTGAGTCTAGCCATTTAATTTAATATAAAAAAGCAGCGATAGTCGCTGCTTTTTTTTGCTTAAAACATGTACTTTACGGTTTATTGCTTAAAGGATAGCTAACTCATAAAAGTGTGTCAGAAGTGATAATTAATAGTATCCAAAACATGTATTTTATGAGTTATTGCTTATAAGAAGGCTCACGCATCAAAGCATGCCAGAAGTGTTCAATAGTATCCAAAACATGTATTTTATGATTTATTGCTTATAAGAAGGCTCACGCATCAAAGCGTGCCAGAAGTGTTCAATAGCATCTAAAACATGTACAGCATGGGTTAAGCTGCTTTTTAATGCCGTTAAACATTGTCGTTGCACTAGCCAGTCACCTAGTTGATCTTTTAAAGCACAGCGCTCCACATTCACAAAAAAGTCTTTAGGAATATGACTGGGTTTACTCATTAATAAATACGCACAAATGTTGTACCAAACACTGCTTTGAGCCCACATATTTAATGCTATATGCACCCCAAAACGTTGATCGCTATCATTTGCGTCTTTTAAGGCCAGAATATCATCAACTAAAAACTGACTGGATTGACTAAACTGGTCAAAACGAGTTTTAGAATCGTCTAAATTTTGTAATAAAGCCAATTGAGATAAACTAGAAAAGAACCCCTGTACTTGTGTAAGTGGTTTGCCTATTTTAGCCCAGTGATTCTGCAATAAATCGACTTCAAATTTTAAGTGACTTGATTTACTAAAATTAGGTTGGTTATCACTTATTAATGCCATAAATCGAGCGATATGGGGTAAATGTTCAATCCAATTACGTTCTTTAAATATTCTAGGAATATTATGTAAAGCAGCATGAAGCATGACTTCTTGATAAAGGTTCAAGCAATCAGCCTGCAATACTTCAAACCCCTGAGGGTTGAAGTTTGGATTATTAAACAATACACCACCAAAAGCATTAAGTGTATTGTGTTTTATTTTTGAGGTATGCATAAATTCTTTCATACTTTTAAACTAGCTTTGAAAGTGATTTTTTGCCTGCGCTGGTACAACTCTTAACACTAAAATTACAGCAAATAACAAGTACGTAAATTTATGAAAGTTTATCTGCTTAATGCGTAAAAATTATGTGATGTTGTGCGGGTTAGTGTGAGTTACTGTAATGCTAAGGGTGAATTGTAAAAAAAGGAGGCTGAATTTATTTTATAAAACGTAACACTGCAAACTACACCATTCATCAAAGCCATATACTGACAGCTTTTAATTCAGTGTTTATTCCATAGGTAAACTAACATCCTGAGTTTCCTTTTTTAAAATATGAAATGGTTTTATCAAAAATAACCAGGTAAATGAACACTCTGTACCAGAGCATTATTCTAAAAAGTTTGATTTAAATTGAAATGAAAATCGTAATTTATTACAACAAAAATCCAAAATGATTAACCACTAAAACAATCGTTGCAATGTGTAATTATATATCCTCTATTTGATTAAAACTTAAAAGGTTTACGCTTAAATTCATATTTCATTATTTAATAAAACTTGCATAATCCTGTTTTTTGATTAATACTTGTATATACAAGTTAATTGCTATGTGAGTCGATATGTTTGATCATTGTTTGTATTTTAACCTTAATAAAACCACTAGATTGGTGAACAAAATTTGGGACGAGGCCTTTGCTGTGGCTAAATTGTCACCGGCTCACGGCTATTTATTATTGGCAGTAGGTAAAAGTGACGAAGCTTTGTCTACTAAGGCCTTAAGAGACTTATTACATCTTGATTTATCAACTGTATCTCGATTTATAGATGTGCTTGAAAATAAACAACTGATTAAACGCCAAGCTGCAAGCGAAGATAAAAGAATCAAATTAATAGTGTTAACCAAACAAGGCCAACTTAAATTTGATGAACTGTCGAAAATTGGCAAAACTTTATTCATTAATATTCGTGAAGTGCTGGATCAAAAAGAAGTTGAACAAATGGTGAGTGCTTGTACGGATATGAGTACCCAACTTCTAACGATTAAAGAGGTGTAGCATGTTTTTTGATAATCAACTAAAGGCGCAACAACAATATAAAGAAAGAAAACTACCGCCTGAAATAATTATCAATAAAATTATTACAACATCACTTTCATCAAGTCAAATTGATTTTATAAGACAGTGTTTTTTTTGTTTTATTGCGAGCTCAAATAAACAAGGCCAGTGTGATTGCAGTTTTAGAGGTAGTGATATTGATTGTGCTGATAGCGATTTATTATTGCCATTATTAAAAGTGATATCACCTGATGTTTTGATAATGCCTGATTTTTCGGGGAATGGTATTTTTGATACTGTGGGTAACTTTTTGGACAATAAAAATATCGGTATGATATTTATTGATTTCGAAAAAGGGATTCGCTTAAGAGTAAACGGCGAAGTGAAAATTTTACAGCCAACAAGTGAGTACTTAACACTTTGGCCAAATGCAAAAAGAATTTTTGAAATAACAACAAAACGTTGTTTTTTTAATTGTAATAAACGTATAAAAACTTCATTTAATAAAGGAAAATATTATGAATACGAATGAGAAAAAAACTTGGTTATTTGAGAAAATAACAGGCGAAAAATTAACTGATACTAATCAGCTGTCTAATAATGAAGATCTATTATTAAACGAGATTCAAAACTTAACCGCACAGATAAATGAAATGATCAAACTGTATGATACATCAATTGAAGGTGAATCTTGTTTCAGGTAATGAAATTTGTAGGTCGTGGCTTGCCGCGTCTTGTTTAATCGTTTTAGTTTTTGACGCAGCAAGCGACGACCTACATTAATTTTTTTGCATCAAAAAATTAGTCAACAGTACGCCATTTATATTAGCCTGTTGTTTTTCAATTTCTACAAAACCTAGTGCTTCAAAAAAAGCATAAGCGCTTAAGCTAACATGTGAATGTAATTTCACATTGGCAGGTGTTATGTTTATGATATTTTGCATCAATGCTGTTGCGATGCCTGCTCGTTGATAATCGCCATGTACAAAAAAGTGATCAATGTATCCGTCTTGTTGTACGTCTGCATAACCCACTAATTTATTATCAATCCACGCCATAAAAGGTTTGATTTCATCAAGGCGTTTTGCCCAGCCAAGTTTGTCATAAGACAACGGCGCCCAAGCATATGCCAATATATATGTATAAATACATACACACATACACATATATACATATATATATATTAGCACTACCATGTGTATATATGTGTATCTCTCTCTCTCTCTCTTTTTGGTTATATATGTGTTTGCTTATTTGTCGTATCGATTTTGAAAATACTTCGCGTAAATTTTCGTGTTTATTTGCTTGGTAGACTGTTATGTTAATCATCTATGTGTTTGCTTATTGGTTGTCTCGCACTTGAAAAACTACGCGCTAAAAAACGTATTGATTTGGTTGGTAGACAGTAATGTTAATCATCTAGCTATTTTCTTTTTTTGTTTGGCAAGTAGTACTAATAATATGCCACCTAAAATGGACACACTGGCAATAATAAAACGTAATGTTAACGGCTCACTAGTAAACAATAGTCCGCCCAATGCTGCAATAATTGGCACTGAAAGCTGTAATACCGATGCTTGGGTGACACTGATGTGTTTTAACACTTTGTACCAAATTGTGTAACCTGCACCCGATGCTAATGTGCCTGAAACAATAGCTAATAATATACCAGTTTGACTCATCTCTATAGCTACTCCTGAACCTAATAAAGTCAAAGGAGATAAACTAACAGCCAGTAATAAAACAGCAAAAATTGCGGCGCGTATAAAGTTGATCGCGGTATCATTAATCGGGTCAGTTGAGCCCATGCCATTTACACTATACAGCGCCCAAGCGATACCAGACAGACTCATTAATATGGCACCAATTAAAGACGGTGAGCTTAAATCTGGATAGATTAAATACACTAACCCCACAAAGGCTAATCCTATTCCTATCCATTCAAGAAGTTTTAAACGTTGACCCATTATAAAATGAATACTGATCATACTAATTTGTACTGAGCCGAATAGTATTAATGCACCTACCCCGGTGTCTTGTGAAATATATCCAAATGAAAATGCAGCTGCATAAATAAATAGAAATATTGCACTTCGCCATTTGGGTTTTTTGTAATCAGCTTGAGTGCCTGATTTAAGAGATTTCACCCAAAAAATAAACGCTAATAATACGGCCCCCGATATTATTCGAATACTAGTAAAACTAGCGGGATCAATGCTGTTTACACCTAATTCATCCACTTTTAATGCGTATCGACATAATACAGAATTAGCCGCAAAAGCAATTAAGGTGATCATGATGATAAAAAATAATTTGAAAGGGTTAATGCTGTTCATATTTTTAACTCGTTGACGCTCTTTGTTGTATCTGCTTTTTGATTACAATTATTGGGGCATTGGTTAAAATCGGCTTCTTGGCAAGTTTTTGTGATCCAATCAATAAATAAACGTGCTTTTTTAGTGAGGTAATTTTGCGCAGGGTAAAGTGCGTAAATATCCCAATTGGGTAACGTTTCATACTCAGTTAATACAGTTTGTAGTTGTCCTGATTTTAAATGATCCAACGTAACAAAAATAGGTGCGATAGAAATACCCATACCTGCCAACATAAATTGGTTAATCATATCGCCGCTGTCGCACTGGTAGGTTGCTTCAAAATGAAGTTGCTGTTGTTTGTTGTTTAAATCTTTATAGATCCAAGTATTGCTTTGTGGTTTACCTGAGTAAGCAATCATTTTATGTTGTTTTAAATCGGCAGGTACTTTGGGTAAACCGTTTTGTTCAAAATATTGTTTAGAAGCCGTGGCGTAAAAATTACCTGTCGCAATTTTTTTAGCGCGTAAACTGCTATCGACAGCATTGCCAATTCTAATCACTACATCATAACCTTCAGCCACTACGTCGACTAATCGATCTGTAAACCTGACATTTAATTTTATGTCTGGATAGTTTTTACAAAATTCAATAATAGCGCTGGATAAATAACGCATCCCAAATGACATCGGTATATTTACTTTTAGTTGCCCTGTTGGTGTGCTTTGTAATTCTTTAAGCTCTTCTTTGGCTTCAGCCAATAAATTACTGGCATTACTGGCGCGTTGAAAATAAAGCTGTCCCGCTTCGGTTAATGTCACTTTACGTGTAGTTCTATAAAACAACTTGGCGCTAAGTGACTTTTCTAGATTTTGTATTTGTTTACTAATGGCAGAGCCTGTCATATTCAGATTTTTTCCAGCCATAGTGAAACTGCTGCATTCAACCACGGCGATAAATATGTCTAAAGTGCTGAATCGGCTCATATTACTTTTTCTCTATTGATGAGTTTTTGGACTTAATGTTATTACTTTATTGGGTATTATCAAATTTAATTTCTTAATTATACTCGTACTTATGTTTTTATCACTAGAGAATTAAAAAATGGAAAAAATATTACACATCGATACCAGCGCAGCTTTAATAAATTCAAGTTCACGTACGTTGTCTAAGGCCATTGTGGATAAGTTAAATGCACAAACGGTTACCTATAATGACATCAGTGCAGGTTTACCTGTATTAAGTGAGGCGCATATTCAAGCGGGTTTTACGCCGATAGAGTCAAGAACTGCTGAACAAAAAGAAACATTAACGTTGTCAGATGCATTAGTGGATCAGTTAATTGAACATGACGTGATTGTGATTGGTGTGCCGATGTACAACTTTGGTATTCCTGCGAGTTTAAAATTGTATATTGATTTAATTGCACGAGTTGGACGTACATTTAAGTATACCGAAACAGGCCCAAAAGGTTTGTTAGATGGCAAAAAAGTCTATTTTGCACTGACAAGTGGTGGTGTGCCATTAAATATTGGTTTGCCAGTGGATCATGTAACAGGACAATTAAAGACGTTTTTTGATTTTATAGGAATAACAGATCAAGAGTTTATTACAGCCTCTGGCTTAGCCAGTAACGCTGAAAAAGGTATGAATGATGCTATGCAGTCAGTATTAAAAATAGCTTAATACTCAGCTGTTTTAAAAAAACCTCTTAATGAGGTTTTTTATAACGAGATTTTTTGATTATGTTAAATAGTTGTATTGCTGTAATTACAAATAGTTGAATTAAAGGGGTTTCTGAAATACCCGGCTGAAGACTTAAAGTGGTTAGCAGCAGTAACAATAAAAATTAACAATGATTTTTTATTGGCTATTTATGAAAACTATGTTGTTAACTTGAAAGCTGCTTTTCTTAATCTATCCTAATTAAGAGTCCGCAGTAAAAGGTTTTCAACATGAATTCTCATCAATTTATAAATTTCTTAAATAGCTTACATAAACTCACCAAAGACCAATACAAAACCCTTCAATCTCAGTTAAAAGATACGTTTGCTCAGCCAAATTTAATTTTTTTAAATTTACAAAAAGAATTGAACGACCATCCAGAGTGCCCTCATTGCCAATCTGATAAAATCATCCATTTTGGATCGGCTAATAACCGTCCAAGATATCGCTGTAAAAGCTGCCTAAAAACCTTTGTTTGCACCCGTGGCACTGAGTTTTTTAGGCTACATAAACCGGAAAAATGGCTCGGTTATTTACAATCTATGTGTCAAAGCCAAACGTTAGAAGCTTGCGCTAAAGAATGTGAAATAAACCTGACCACGTCTTTTAACTGGCGTCATAGATTCTTAAAAATGGCGAGTATCGACCAGACTAATCAACTTGATGGAATTGTCGAAGCTGACGAAACGTATTTTAGAGTATCAGAAAAAGGCAGCCTAAAACTTGCCAGAGCACCAAGAAAACGTGGTACAAAAGCAAAAACGGCAGGGCTAAACAAACAAGAATGGACACCAGTGCTTGTGGCCGTTGACCGCAGTCATCACGAAATGGATTTTATATTAAACAAGGTCACCAGTCAGGAAATTCAAAACAAACTACAAGGGCATTTGAGTCCAGATTGTGTATTATGCACTGATGGTCAAAATGCTTATAACCAGCTGTGTGATGAACAGCATATTTTGCATAAAGTGTTATCGGGGCATCAAGTGATAGACAAAACCTTTCATATAAACACAGTAAATGCTTATCACAGTCGACTCAAAAACTGGCATCGACGTTTTCATGGTACAGCCACTAAATATCTTGCCAATTATTTAGGATGGTTTCGAGCTTTGGAAACTCAGAAGCATGAAAAAGCTAATGTTTTCAAGCTATTAGCACTTCAACAACATAGTTTTCAAAAATAGCCATTGATTTAGATAATTTCAAACAAACTAATGACCAATGTGGGCATAGTATTGGTGATGAATTATTAATAAAAATTAGCACGCCTACGCAAACAAGACGTACTTAGCCGATTTGGTGGGGATGAATTTATTGTTTGTTTATACGATGTCAAAGACATTCAACAACTCGAGATGATTTGTTGTCAGTTAAACGATCAAATACAAAAAATTGATATAATCTCTGGTTTTAAAATTGAAATTGGTGCGAGTATTGGTGCTGTATTTATCGCCAATTCAAATAATATCGATATTAGTCAAGCCATCGAAAAAGCTGACAGATTAATGTATAAAGTAAAACAACAGCATAAGGGGGGCACCATTGTACATAGTATGTGATTTTTGATAAAACCAAGTGCCTCTTCTTACCAAACTCCACACCATCCCCCCCCCCTTATATTTTGTGTATTTAGTTTATTGAGCCTGGCTCAATAATAATTTATCCTGTGAATTTTTATGTTTTAGCTAGACTTAACAAGTAGATAGTTTTCTAAATAATATGGTATTTCTGTTTATTACAATTACCTAAGTTATGTATCCATTATTAATTAAAATAGAGGTTCAAAATGATCGCTTCTTGGAACGGCCAAATATTAGCGCAAAGTGATGATGTTATTATTGTAGAGAATAATGCATATTTCCCAAAAAACTCATTGGAAATGGCATTTTTTGAAACGTCGAATACTACCTCGGTTTGTCCTTGGAAAGGTGATGCTAATTATTTTTCTGTGACAGTAAACGGTGAAAAGAATGAAGATTGCGCTTGGTATTATGTTTCACCTAAAGAGGCTGCTATGGAAATTAAAAACCATGTTGCCTTTTGGAAAGGTGTTAGCGTTGAATAAACTTTTTTAGTTACATAAGACTTTAAGCTGAAAAAGACTAAATATTGCTTTAGTCTTTTGCTTCTAGCGTATTCCAATAACCACTTTAACGAAACCTAAGGTCCGTTCCTATTATTTTTTACTATTTCAACAATTCGATTAATCACAATTTCAGATAAATTCCATTCGTAATCTTCAAAATCAGTGGTATTACTAAACTGAAAAAACCACTGTGTCAATGTCTTTGTGATACTGCGCAAGGCTTTGATAACCCGGCACCAACCCACCATGTTCGTATAAATAAATTTCATAGTATATTTCACGCTCGCCTGAATCAAACACAGAACCGTCATTTAATGCCCTCACAAATATTCCACATCTTGTGCGGTTGCTAACATGCCGTTTTCATTTATTTTCATGTCTTCTTCAATCCCCACATAATAACCACTCATTACATCGTCTAAATCGACTTCTTGTAGAGAGCTGAACGTATTATTGAGATCCAGTGGAATCAGTATTTCTTCTTTAATAAATTGATGGTGACTGCAATCCACTACAACCCACTAATTTTTTGGCTATGTTCTGAAATTATGTTGCTGCACCTGCAACAGCTTGAATTCAAAGAATTTTTTCTCTTCGGTGTTTGCCT
>JALJPK010000064.1 GCA_022968985.1 Pseudomonadales bacterium
CATCATGAGCCACAAAATCTTGTAATAACTCGACGTGATAACCCATTTTAACAATAGGTGTTCTAAATTCATGAGAAACAGCCCTGGTCATTTCTTGCTGATCATTAGCTAGTTGATGCATTCGTTGCATCATTTGAGACACCTTGATACTAATTTGATCTATTTCGTCTTTAGGTAATGCAATTGTACGCTCTAAGGTTAAACGATGATTTTTTGTGTCTGGGTTTTTAACTTGTTTATCTAAACTTTTTAATAAATTAGCAACTTTTCTTTCGATCGGTCTAATGAAAATAATACAAATAAACAAACCAACAAACATAACCATTGCCAAAGTATAAAGTAATACTTCAAAAGATTGGCCTACCTTGAATATCGGTGACGATACTCGAAGCAACGTTTTATTGTCTAATAATACAATGACAGAAACAATATTTTCGTTTTTATTTTGTTCTAATATAGACATATTCGACACTAACAGTTTGACTTGGTGATCCGAATAATCAGAGGTTATAAAAGGTTCTGTTTTAATTTTAAGCCCTCTTAAATAACCACTAATTATGGACCAGCCTTCAATTTTGTCGATTGACTTCATTCTTGTGCGCTCACGTATCAGCATCGCCATTTGTTTTAACCAAACATGCTGATTAAAACTAAACTGCCAATTTAACTGATACGCACCATTTAATATTAAAAATGTAAGATCTAATTGTTGATTGGGTAATACATTCAATTTAGTTAGTTGATTATTAACACGTGTTAGATGAATTGAGCTGTATTGCTGAAACAAAATAAGTTCATTGGATAATTGTTCATCTGATAATATTGAATTTGCATTATCTGAATAATCACTTTTTACTTTATCGTCAAAATAGGCTTGAATTTGCCTCACTACTAAAGCGCTGTGTTGCTGCAAATAAACTTGCTGCTGACGTTGACTGAGCATATAAAAAGCAAGCACACCAATAGATGCTAACAAAAGCATCGTGATAAACATTTTAAAATAGAGTGTTAAGAATAAGTTTCGCATAGTCTGATTATTATTCATCCTATGCTTGTTGACCAGAAAAACCCCTAATAATGGACATTATTTACAGGACATTTGAAGACTAATACGCACTTTTACATAACCCTAACTAATTAAAAGTAGGTCCATTTTCCAAAACCTGCCCTAAACTTGATCGAAGCTGATAACAACAGGTTGACTCACACTTTGATGTCGAATCACTTTTGTATGTAAGTCATCAGTTTAAAGTATAGGTATCTTCAATTTTCCAAAACCAATTTCACACTTGATCTAAGGTTATTACAAATTACAGCTCGGCTCACACTTTGATGTCGCATCACTTTTGTATGTAAATCATAAGTTAGAAACATACGTTTAGAGTGGATGACAATAAAATGAACAGGTTTCTTCAATTTATCCAAAACCAACACTCAACTTTCACACTTGATCTAAGACAATAACTACAGGTCGACTCACACTTTGATTTTGATGTCGCATCACTTTTGTATGTAACTCATAAATTTATAACATACGTTTTAGAGTTAATGACAATTAAAAAGGACTGGTTTCTTCAAATACAGAACCCACCCTAAACTTGATCTAAGCCAATGACAAATTAACGTTCGACTCACACTTTGATTTTGATGTCGTATCACTTTTGTATTTAAGTCAAACCAACCCTAAACTTGATCTAAAGCAATAACTACAGGTCGACTCACACTTTGATGATGAATAACTTTTGTATGTAAGTCATAGGTTTGCAGCATACGTTTAGAGTTAATAGCAATATGAGGACAGGCATCTTCAATTAAGCGCCCATTACTTAATAACAATATTCGGTCGGCGTATTGGCTGGCCAAATTAATATCATGCACAATTGTTAAAATCGCTATATTTTGTTTTTTTAGAGATTGTAAAATTCTATATATTTCATGTTGAAACTTTGGATCTAAACTTGATGTACATTCATCTAATAACAATAACCGTGGAGGGTAATTTGTATTATTCAATTGTTGTTCCTTAATATAGATTTGTGCCAACACCCTAGCGAGTTGCACCCGTTGTTGTTCGCCCCCTGACAAATATGGATAACGCCTATCTTTAAAGTCCCACACACCACAAAGTGTCATACAGGTTTGAATCACATCTAAATCAATTTCATTTAATATCGAACGATGCACTCGTCTGCCCATACTCACCACTTCAAAGCAGGTGAATGCAAAATTAAGAATCACTTTTTGCGGCATCACCGCTCTTACTTTTGCTAATGTCTTTAAATCTAATGTATCTAACGTCTCACCGTTGATGCTTACCTGTCCTTTATATTTCACATCACCACAAAGTGTATTTAATAAAGTGGATTTACCCGCACCATTGGCCCCAAGTAAACACACCAATTCACCAGCATTGACATCAAATTGCACGTTTTCAAAAATGGTTCTTTTTCCAAATTCAACGGTTAGATTGTTTACTTTAAGCATGAGCTTAGGTCACCTGTATAATTATTCGTAGATTTAAATTTTCGTTTATCTTAATCTTTTCTTTTGCTCTACCAGTAACCACATAAAAAATGGTGCGCCTATTAATGCTGTAATAATACCGATGGGCAACTCTGCTGGTGAGATTAATGTTCTTGAAACCACATCCGCTATCGCCATCATTAACGCACCTAATATAGCGCTTAGGCTAATAACCTTACGGTGATCTGGCCCAACCAATAATCTGACAATATGTGGGCAAACTAAACCTACAAATCCAATAATCCCACTTAGACACACACAAATACTGACCATTATTGCTACGAGCACAATAATTTGTTTTTTCAGTTTCACTACATCCACACCGCTGTGTTTTGAAACACTCTCCCCCATTAACATTAAATTTAAAGGCGTTGAGAAACGATATAAAATCACTGAACAAATAAATAGAATAGGCCCAGCAAACAACACATCCCCCCAACCAAGGTTAGCCAAACTGCCCATACTCCAAAATGTAATATCTCGAAGCTGATTATCATCGGCCATATAAATAATTATGCCTGTTAACGCCCCACCTAATGCACTAATGGCAATACCGGCCAATAACATAATAGTAATATCAGTGTGATTATCAGTTGTTGCTAACCTGTAAACTAAAAAAGTCACTAAACATGCGCCTATAAAACCCGATACAGGTAAAGCGTAAACTTGTAATTCTTTACTTAACCAAAAGCCACCAAACACAATTGTAAAAATCACAAACAACATCGCACCGGTGCTGATTCCAATTAATCCAGGATCCGCTAATGGGTTTCGAAATAAACCTTGGATAACCGCCCCACAAATTGCCAAGGCTGAACCGATAAATGCCGCCATAATTAAACGAGGTAAGCGCACTTGTAACAAAACAGTTTGATCAGTGGGGTAAATGTCTTGAGTATTAAATCGAAATATAATTTGTAATATGGCTTTTAATTCAATTGGGTAGGCCCCGATCATTAAAGAGACGACACACACCAACAACAATATTGAGATTAAAAATACACTCACTATTTTAATATTCACGTTAATTGATTAACTCAACTAATGTTTTAATCGCCACATCAATTCTTGGCCCAAAGGTTAACAAATTTAAACCAGTGACATCAAACACCTTGTTTTGTTTGGCTGCGTTTGTATTTTTTATACTGGCATTAGTTGAAAATTGTTCGGCACTTAAAGCACTTCTTAACAATAAAATCACATCCGGATTTTTGGCCAACATCGCCTCAGGTGTAATCAGTTTATATCCATCGATCTCACTCATAATGTTAAATCCACCGGCTAATTGAATCATCGCATCCGCTCTAGTATGTTTGCCACCAACCATAAACCCACGATCACCACCACCCATTACAAGCATAATCGACGTATTTTGCTTGGGCACATTTAACTCACTTATGTTTTTTTTGATGACATTAATAAGTGTGACACCCTGAGATTGACGCCCAATAATATTTGCGACCTGTTCAATTTTTAATAATACCCCTTCAACTGAATACTGATTATCAACCACATGAATATTTACCCCCATTTTTTTTAACATAGTTAATGTTTCAGGTGGGCCTGCATCACTAGTAGTCACAATCACATCTGGTTTTAAGGACAACACACCTTCAACCGACAATGCTCGTAAATAGCCCACATCAGGTAACGTGGTGATCGATTGCGGAAACAAAGACGTACTGTCTCGTCCAACAATTTCATCTTGCGCCCCTAACGCCACCACTATTTCAGTTACCGCACCGTCAATGGTGACTAACTTAGGTGCGCAAAAACTAAACGTACTAATTAATAAAAAAACACTCAACACACTAACTTTTAAAATTTTATTTAGAAATAACTTACCCATGCTCCACCTCTTTTTTAGTGATAAATTCGTTATTTTTATTGATGTTATCTAACAGGTTCTGAGTGTCTTGCGCGCTATTTAGCTGATATTTTGTAAGTAATTTGCGCCACGTTGTTAACTCTAATTCTTTAGGTGCACGTTCTCCAAATATTTGCATAATTGTATTACCCTCTTTATCCATTACCTCTAGTGAAGTAATCACACCATAAGCACTTGGTCGTTTAACCAACCATAACTGTTCAATACCCGAGCCATCTAAATGCAACGTAAAGTCTTTATTAAACACGTTTAACCATTTATCCATCACTACAATTTTTTCAAATTTTCCGGTGAATATTTGAATCGCACCTTTGTTGCCTACAAATAAAACAACAGGTACTCCACTTTGTTGAATGTCTTCTAATACTGACAATACATTGTCTTTTGATATTTGATGCGCAAACTCAACAGGTGCTTTTTCAAAGGCTATTTTTCTTGGCATACTTAACTCAAACATCAGTTGCGCAAATTGATGCACATCTTTTATTGCCGACCAACGTTTGGCAAACTGTTTATCGTCAATTTCAACCACATCTTTTATAATTATTTTTGCGGGTACATCAAAATCAAGCTCAGTAATCGACTCATTTTTGAATTGATTAACAACATTATTCCAGGCACTTTCGTTTGTTTCATCTTTTTTATATAACTTTAAAATAGCTTGCCCGTGTTCATCAAAAAACTGAAAACTTTGTTTGTTATTTTGATTCACATAAAAACCATAAGCCCATTTTTTAAAAAATAAACGCTGATCCATCTCACCTAAAAATAATCCCACATGCTCCATGCCTGCTAATTTTTTAAAAGTGCCTGTTTTTTCATTGACTGCGTATTGGTTTCTTACTAACGAAAATACTTTACCTAACGTTTTAAATGTTTTTACCAAGTCTTTTAGATTGTCTTTTAACTGCCAAACCGAATCAGCAAGGTCGGTTGTCAATAACTCCATCTCACTGACATTCAAACTATCCGCAGCATCACGAATACGTTTTTTAGGATGTTGTTGTATTAAATTATTCCAACGTTGTTTGAGTTCGATATTCATTTTTTTTGCCTTTTTTTAAAAAATAGTTGACCTGAGTCAAACTTTGTAATTAAAATGATAATCATTCTCATTAGCATTTGCAATAACTATTATGAAAAACACAATGTTTTTAACCGCCGCCCTGCTGCTTTCAAACACAGCTTTGGGCGATTCTTTAGACAATGTACAAGTTCAAGCAGACAGAACCGGTGTGCCGCTGCACTTAAGTAACTTAAATATAGAAATCATTCCAATCACTTTGGCAGATGGTTCACTAACCGATGTATTACAAAAAAGCGGCTCAATCACCATTAACAACATGCACCATCAAGACGGCACTTCGGTAAGCTTAAATGGCATGGACAGCAACCATGTGTTAATTACATTAGATGGGTTAGCCATTAACCCAAGCGGATTAACAGTTAATTTAGATGACATTAATATGGCGAATATTAAACGTATTGAAATATTAAAAGGCAACGCGTCAAGCCAATATGGTTCAAAGGCATTGGGCGGTGTAATTAATTTAGTATCTAAACCGATAGTTGGAAAAAGCAAACCGAATGTGTCTGTCCATTATAAAAAACATAAGCAACAAGCCTCGCTTTTGGGTGATGCCTCCACAAAAATTAATTACGATCAAATCTTAGGAGATCTAAAGCTTTCACATAATTTTCAATTTAATAATTATAGCGAAACAAAACTTGATGCGGATGGTTATGACTCTCAGCATTCTTCTGGATATCGTTTTTTAATTAATGAAAAGCTAAATTGGAACAATTTTTCAACCAGTGCACAGCTTAATATTAAACGCCTAACAAGGCCGTTTATACATGAGGCAGCCACTACTGATATACCAAAAGATAAAATAGAAAAAGAAGATCGTGCGTTTATACAAATGAATTACAACCCCAAATCATTTAAAAGCTCTGCCAAATATCAAGTTGTTAACTATCAATCCATACAAGATGCGATAAAAACTGAGGATTACGAAGATACAAAACGAAATACAATATCGCATTTTGTTCAAGGCGACATTCAAAAAACAACACACTTTAATACTCAGTCAATTACCTATGGTGCTTTTACCCATGTCGAATCGTTGTCATTAACCAAAAAAGAACAATTTGGCGATATAATCACTAAAACTAATGAGCTTACAGTCCCTCGATCAAAATCATCTTTTGAATTATTTGTCTTACATGACTGGTATGCCAACGATCAACTCAATATTCAAAGTGGATTACGTACCCAGTTAGATTCCAATTTTGGTTTATTTCATAGTCCAAATATAACTTTACGTTGGGACATCAACAGCGCTCATGTTGTAAAAGCTTCAACGGGTATTGGTTATCGTGTACCCAATTTAAAAGAACGTCATTTTCGCTTTGATCACAGTATTTATGGGTATGAAGTCTTGGGTAATGAAAATTTAACTCCTGAAACGTCGTTTTCAAGCAATGTGAAATGGGAATTTAAATCAAGCAAAATTAAATTATCTAACAATATGTACGCCCATTTATTAGAAAACTTAATCGAACGTCTATTAGATGAAAGCATTGATAATGGTTTAGATAGTTACATCAACATTAATAATGGTGAAGCCGCAATTATAGGTTTAGATTCACAATTAAACTGGCAAGTATCAAACACAATCGACTTAAATTTATCGAGTAATTTATTACAAGCCAGCTATTCAATTGATCAAACTCAAATGATTGATAAACCCAATCAAATCTATAAAGCCAATGCAAATTGGTCGTATTCAAGTAAAAGCAAAGTTAGCACCCAACTATCCTTGCAAAGAGGTGCTATCAATTCTGAACTCAGTCAAAAACCAGATGTTTTTTTAGTTAATTTAAATTGGCAACAACAATTTAAAAATGACTTAACCCTGAATTTGACCATCAACAATATTACTAATCAAATTAAAGACTCCGAATTCACAGGCGATAGCCGTCCTGATACAGGCTTAGAACTGGCTGTGCATCTTTCTTATCAACCTTAATCCTTAAAACAATTTAACTTTAATCAAAGAGAAAATTATGAAAAAATTAATTACAATATCAAGCATCGCTATTTTATTAAGTGCATGTGAAAACACAGACGACAACTCTAATCCAGATACAAATGACAATACAGACACTCAAACGACCACACATCAAAGTGCCACAATCAACGCAACCAGTTATGACGAAGCGGTGTTTTTTAGTTTTGAAAAAAATGCATTAGTTGCTGAATCAGAAGATTGGGATCTAAAGCTTAAACGCGCAAGTATTACAGGATCAGCAGCGTCAAGCATAGCATTAGCCAATACCCCAGCGGGATATTACGACACAGACAACAAAGCGATTAAAAGCAGTTTTGAATCAGCAGATGAAACCCAAGAAGCTTTAGCTTTAGCAACCGCCTATGATTTAACGACATTAAATTATATTAATGATGAATTAGTGTATGCCATTGATAACAGTTGGTATAACTACAATCATGGCACTCACGCAATAACCGCTCAACCACAAAACTGGTTTATTGTGGCTAACGATGACTACAGCGATTTTGCAAAAATGCATACAAAATCTTACGATTCAACAAGCAAGACATTTACATTTGAATTATTCACCCAGCTTTCAGCCGAATCAACATTTAGCACAACCCCTGTCACATTTGATGTGAGTTTTAGCGATCAAGATGTTTGTTTTAGTCTATCAAATCAAACAACAGTGGATTGTGACACTCAAGAATATGACATTCATGCCATTACAACCGCGCATTCAATTGATTTAAAATTAGCTGGTGGCACTTACCATTTAGCTCTTGATCAAGCAGCGGTTGATGCAATCACATCTACTACTGATATTTCAGAAAATGCAGGTGATTTATATCATTACTTTAGAAGTGATGCAGTGAAGGGTGCGTTATCAGAAAACAGTTGGTATGCCTATGGTCTTAATGGTGGACATGTTTTATGGCCTAATTTCAGAACCTATGTGATTGATACTGATACAACAGATGATACAAGCGCTCAATATACCTTTCAAATTGCCAACTACTATGACGGCGCTACTGGCACATCGGCTGTTATTAAGATTAACTTTGAAGCAGTTCAATAGTTAAAAAATAGCTAAAAGACAAACATAAAAAAGGCCAGAATCTAAGATGAGACTGGCCTTTTTTTTAAATATTTTTTAACTTATTAACAATTAAAAGAAATACATAAAAAATACTAAAATATAGGATGTGACTGGCCTTTTTTAATTCACTTCAAACTATTGATTACTGTTTTTAGTCATCTACAGACAAGAACATCCAAATTTTCTCATAAGCTAAAGCAAAATCTTCACTTGAGAAATTACCATGGGCTTTACCCTCAATAGGCAGCAACACATTACGAACTTGATGTGCATCGAGTTTTTTATGCAGAATCTGCGCTTGTGAAAACAATACCACCTCATCCGCTGTACCATGGATACTAATCACTGCTGGTGTATTTTTATCAACATAATGGGTAGGTGATAATTGTGTGATTACGGATTCAAGATTATCAGCCGTGGGAATCCACTGGGGTATTTCAGAATTTGTAGTATGAGTCACAGGTTCAGTTAAATCAGTCACTCCAAACCAATTAATTATGGCTTTAATATTGGGACTATTTTCGTTAACGACTTCACCCAATAAAGTTTGGCTCTTATTAGTTAAACAAGACATCAACGCTAAGTGGCCACCAGAGGATTCACCTGAGACCACAACATTGTTTAAATCAATCTGATAAGTCTCGGCATTATTTTTCACCCACTGCAAAACTTGTCGACAATCAAATACAGCAGCTGGCGCTTTTGCGACATCCGCTAAACGGTAATTGGCATTAACAACCACCCAACCTTTTTCAATAAATGGCAATAACTGCAAAACACTTTCCGACTTATCTCCACTTTCCCAACCCCCACCATGAAAGAAAATTAACGTAGGTTTTAATTCAGCATCCATTTTCCACCATGGATCGCCCCCTAAGTTTTCTCGAGGCATTATGACATCTAACTTTATTTCAATACCATCAACAACAGCGTAGGTGATATTACTAGAAATTCCGTGAGTCACAGTAAAAGACTGTGCGCTTTTATTATTATCTGACATGGTTTGTGAGCCTTGTGGGTTTGAGTTTTTGATCCTTGTGTCTAACGTTTTGACATTCAGCGATTAATAATACTTTAGTAGCGTTAATAGGTTTTACCGTTTTTTAATTACACTCTCTAGAATATAAAACATTTACACAACTTTAAAAAATCTTGATTCTACGATCAAAAATAATTAATTTTCACGTTATGTTTAAACAATGTAATATTGAATTGTTTGTCTATAGGGCTCTATTCGTTTTCGCATTTATTAGACAAAAAACTAATTAGTACTGTAAATAAACATACTGCATTTATCATTATTTATTCTATAAGATCCTAATATAACTTATTTTAGTTAATCACTGATTGTCCATCATTAATCGAAAGCCAGTATAATCATCCCTATCATTTTTTGATATATAATCCCTTTCACTAAATTTTAAATATTTCATTGAATCACTCCATGAACCACCTCGAATTACACTCATAGAACAATCACCATCAAGCCAAGCGTCACCATTAGTTGGTGCTCCATAGATCTCATCATTGTAACAATCCTCAACTATTTCATAAACATTCCCATGCACATCAAATAAACCAAAGTTATTGGGCAGAAAGCTTTTTATTGGCATGGATCCGCGTTCTTCAATGGAACAATTGAAACAATTTGCCATATTCAATAATTCTTCATACCCCCAAGTATATTCTCCAATTCCACCTGACCTTGCAGCATATTCCCATTGTGCTTCTGAGGGTAATGTGAATGTCACACCTAATTCATTTTTTATCCAGTTAATGTACTTTTGAATATCTGAATAATTAACATTTGTAACAGGTAAATCGTCACCTTTAAGGTTAACTCCATACCCTCTGCCTTTATTAAAAGCGCACACCCCTGCATCGATACATGGCTGATACATTTCCCAGGTCACTTCAGATTCCATAATTTTAAAACTATTAATTTCAACTTTATGCAGAGAAATTTCATCTCCTCCTCCCATTAGAAAATCACCTTTGGGGATATTGAGCATTTTAAACGTTTTTTCTGTCACCCTTCCATTATTAGGCAACTGTGTATCTTGGATATTCATTAATAATATTTGCGCATACTTTTCAGCTATTTGAAGTTCATTTGTTGAGTATAGTGAAATATTTATCTGATCACCCTTTTCAATTAAAGTCACTAAACCGAACGGGTTTTCAACTGAGGAATCAAATTCAAAAAAAACAGAAATACCCATTTTATTATTATGCTCTTTATACACAAAATATAAAATTCGCCCCTCATTTTCATGCATAAAATCGAATATACTCATTTCTCCAGAATCAATACTTAAATCCGTTGTTCTAAATTGGTATAAAGTTCCGATTAAATATTCCCACTCGGTATTTTTATATTCTTTGGGAACTTTAGATTCAGGCAAAAACATGTCATCAATAAATTCAATCAATACATCAGTATCATTTAATGGTTTGGGTATAATAAATCCTTGTTCATTAAAAGTTTCTACTTCCAACAAATTTTTATTTACCCTTTTAACAAATTCATCTACCTCATATACGTCAAATTTAAGCGTATTATTGGCAGAAGCATGAGTTAAACCCAATAAAATTAATAATTTTATTAATTGTTAGCATAAAAAACCTCATTTTTAACGTCCATTCGTAGTTTAATATTTATTTTAACCAGCATACAACTCTACTATCTTAAATAAAACGATTTTGACTAAATAGAAAAATAAAAACAACTGCATTAGAAAAACCACAATATTCAGACTAAATTTTAGCCATTTGAATCATTAAGATTTTATTAGCACAACTGACACCCATAAAAAAGACCAACAAAAGTCGGCCTTTCCAATACAAATTTTCAAGTCAACAAGCAAATCACTTCAATACAGAACTAACCCAGCCCATCAACTGTTCGCCACTCATTGCTCCTGCCTGTCTTGCAATTTCTTTGCCCGATTTGAACACTGCCAAAGTAGGAATACTTCTAATATTGTACTTTTGGCTTATCTGAGGATTTAAATCAGTTTCCACTTTTGCGATTCTAATTTGAGTGTCTGTCTTACTAGCAAGCTCATCTAATATTGGTGCCATCATTTTACATGGCCCACACCACTGCGCCCAAAAATCCACAAGTATAGGTAAATCACTATTACCTATATGTTTGGAGAAGGTTTCATCAGACAAATTAATAGGTGCACCTGTAAATAGTTTTTGTTTACAAGCACCACAATTGGGTTTATCTACTAAGCGTTCTTGGGGAACATTGTTTGCTCTGTGACAACTAGGACATACTATTTTCATTGACTGATCCTCAAAATGAATCGATTAAGCTTTATCTAAATATTGTTTGATTTGTTTTTGTAACGATTGTGGTAACTCATTAATTGTTAACGTTTGATTAACTTCATCGTATTGAATGTCTTGGCCAAAACGATCCGAGTCAAAACTGATGCTCATTTTTTTATCACGCCCAAAAAAGCGCACATAACGTTTTAAACTGGCACGATGTGGGATAATAGTTTCTTGTGGGGTTTCTTGTTGTCTGGCGACAAACGCTGAGAAATCTTCACTTGGCTCAAACGGCAAGTCTTTGATTTGAGTATTGATTTCTTTAATTGAAATCTCTTCACCTCGACTGTCTTGTTCTAAACAATAATCTACAACTTTTGTGCGATAGTCGCTTACTTCGTCTTTTGGTATTTCTTGTGAGAAACGATCCACAATCTGCAAAAATTCTTCAGTTTGTTTTTTAACGTCTACGCCTTCTACAAACCCGCTAAAATTCACAAACGCTTCTGACATTTCTTTGCTGCCACGAGTATTTAACATCGACATGTATTTTGTATCGTTGCTTGAAAACAACTCTAAATCGATTTTTAATCCAAATGGTAATTTTGAATAATCGATTACATCCACGCTTTCAATATTTAAATCATCATTAAACGTATTCACTGTTTTATGGGTTAAAAACAATAAATAGATGTTTTCTTGATCTTCTAAGGTTTCATGTACCAACATCAATTTAAAATCGAAACAGTCTTGAGTATCGTTAAAAAACGTATTTAACAACCCGGTTAAATCATCATTTAACTCTGCTAGAGTTTTTTGTTTACCTATAAACGCGTTGATATGTTGAGCAAATACATGATCTTGTGCAGCAAAATGTCCATATACTTTACTGCTTCGTTTTAAATAACTTAATTTAAAGTTATTAAATAATTCATTAATAGAGTCAGCCGATTGATCTTGCTCAAACGGGTGGCCTATTTTAATACTGCCTGCGCTCTCGTTTCTTGAAAACTCAGTTAACCATGCACTTTCAATTGTCATTCTAAAACCTTTGGTTGCTTATTAATCAATTTTAAAACTTTGATCAATGATTGTATTTACTCAACGTTCTATTCATTTAACTATCAATCTTTATTCGCCAACTTGAATACTTACGCCTTGAAACTCGACTACTTGGCCGACTTTGATTTTACATGTTTTACGTAATTCCACTGCGCCATCTACCTTTACATGCCCATCTGCTATGAAATTTTTAGCCTGACCGCCTGTTTCACAAAGGCCTTCAGTTTTTAAAAGGTTGTTTAAAGCAATATAAGGGTGCCCATCTAACGAAAAAGTTTGCATAATACTCATCAATAATTAATTCAAAAGACGATTTTAACTAAAAATGAAACTTTCTGCGCGCCTAAATCACTTATTCGAGAATATAATATTTCAACATCAACAAACCCATTACGATGAGTTTTGGGATTTGTGTTGTGATCATGGTTTTTTGGGTATGAAGTTGTTTGAAAAAGCAAAAACTAGCCGAGTGCATTTATTAGATCAAGTGCCTAAAATTTTAGATGGGCTTGAAAATAAATATGCGAAGTTTAACGATGGACGAATTGAATTTAGAATGCAGGACGCCAAAACCGTTGAGTTAGATGCCACTAAAAATCATATGATTGTGATTGCAGGGGTGGGTGGTGAAACCTTGATTGAAATTTTAGAAGCGATTATCACGAACAATCCAGCGGCTAAAATGGATTTTGCTTTAAGTCCAAACTCTCATATTTTTCAAATCAGACAGTTTTTACAACCTAACTTTACATTATTGTCCGAAGACTTAATTAATGACGCCAATCGTTTGCATGAACATATTTTAGTGCGCTTTACACCTAACTGCGCACAGAGTATTTCTTTAACTGGTGATTTATTTTGGCAGACTTCGCCTTTTGCAAAAAAATATCATACGAAACTGGTTAAGCATTATTCGTTAATTAATAAAAATTATCCGAGCTTAGCCAGCCAAAATGCAGTTGAGGCTTATTTGTTTTTAGCTTTATAAGCATTTTTTAAATCTTTTTGACGATCGTTATATTCTTTGCGTAATTCTTTACGCATTTTACCTAATTCATATCGAGACTTAGCTTTTGGGTCACTTAAATCTAATTGATCCACTTTTACAGACTTACCGTGTTTATTAACCGCCACCATTGTGAAATAACAAGAGTTGGTGTGGCGAATTTCACGAGTATTAATGTCTTCTGCTTCAACACGAATACCCACTTCCATTGAACTGTTGCCTACATAATTGACACGTGACTTAAATGTAACCAATTCACCTACATAAATAGGCTCTAAGAAGAATACTTGGTCAACTGATAATGTCACCACGTACGCGCCAGAGTATCTACTAGCGCAAGCATAAGCCACTTGATCTAACAGTTTTAATAAAGCACCACCATGTACTTTTCCTGAAAAATTCGCCATATCTGGGGTCATTAATGTTGTCATTACAACCGGTTCGTTATTTTCTACAATGCGTTTTGGCATAGGTCACCTTTAATGTTTTACTTTTAAATGATTGGGAGTTAATTACAGTTTAGAAGATAAATTCAATGACATTCTCTAGTTTCATAGTAATATCGCCAAAGAATTTTTTAAACTAAGACGGAGAAAAAATGAATTTATTGAAATCGACTTTTACTACTATCGCTGCAACTTGTGCAGTTTGTATGACATTAAGCGCACAAGCTGGACAAATGGGCGCGCAATATACTTCAGATAAACAACAATTTGAAGGGTATAGCATTGAATTAATTAATAATTGTGGTGTGGATGTCCCTAATATTTCAAAGCTTGCGTATACAATCATGCAAGATGAAAAAAATTCATTACGTGGATGGAGCCATATTCGTAAAAATAACGGCAGTGGAGAGTTTAGCGCAGTTAAATTAGAAGATGACGATTATAAAATTTCTAAAGATCATTACCAAGTGGATGAGAGTTGTAACAACGTCAAAACACAAGGTGCGGTATTGTTAAAAAAACATTCTGATTGGGATCATCAACACGCCAATGGATTTGAGCCTAAATTTTTTGATAATCGTTTAATGTTAAGTAATATTGATAAAATTGTTTTAGATATCAAATTGCATAAAGAAGGCACTTCGATTCCTACGCTTAAAGATTTAAAGAATGCTTACGGTGATATTTTAACAAAAGAACAGTTAAACACTTTGGATCAAGGCAAAGCCAATATTGCAGTGACTATTTTTGAAGCAATGGCATTAAATCAAGGTACGTCTTCATTAAATGCTGATAAGTTTATTGTCATTGATCAAGATCAATATTTTGATCAATGGATTCGCATTACAATTGATGCGGATAAAATGAATTACTACACAGAGATTAGTTACCATGCCACCCCTGCTAATAAAGATGATTACAAAGATTTAGCTATTAAAGGCTTACGCTTAAATCCTGAAAATCATACGGGTGATGTATTACGTAACTTTATTACTGATTCTTGGACTAAAGAATTACCTGAATTATTTAAAGAATTAAATATCAGCATTAAGAAAATTGAAATTATTGTTAAAGATAACTCGGTTACTTATTAATTAATATACATTGTAGGTCGAGCTTTAGCTCGTCTCTTTTATAAAAAGATCGGCTCGATTGTTTGTTCCAGACACAATTCTAATATGTGTCATCCTTGTCACGATAAAGCCGAACCTACAAGCAAAAAAAAACGCGACTAATCAGTCGCGTTTTTTATTTGAACCACAATTAAATATTGTGATTCAATTATTTCTATTTAAGCTTCAACAATTGGCTTACGAATACGCAAACTTAATTCTTTAAGCTGATCTTCAGAAACCACACCTGGTGCTTGTGTCATAACACATGCTGCAGTTTGTGTTTTAGGGAATGCAATCACTTCTCTGATTGAATCACTCTTAGTCATCAACATAACAATACGATCAAGACCAAATGCTAAACCACCGTGCGGAGGCGCACCAAATTGTAATGCTTCTAATAAGAAACCAAACTTCTCTTCTTGTTCTTCTTTTTCAATACCCAATATTTCAAATACTGTTGTTTGCATTTTAGGATCATGGATACGCACAGAACCACCACCTAACTCACAACCGTTTAATACTAAGTCATAAGCACGAGACAATGCTGTTAAAGGGCTTGCCTTTAATTCTTCTGGTGAACAACTTGGAGAAGTAAACGGATGATGGATCGCAGTGATACCACCAGATTTAGTTTCTTCAAACATTGGGAAATCAACTACCCACAAAGGTGCCCATTCTGTTGTATAAAGATCTAAGTCTGCACCAATTTTACAACGTAACGCACCTAATGCTTCGTTTACTACTGTACGGCTATCAGCACCAAAGTAGATGATGTCGCCAGTCTCAGCGCCAACTGCTTCCATCAATGCCTTACGCGCATCCATAGATAAGTTTTTAACGATTGGTGATTGTAGACCTGTTTCTAAGTCGTTTACGTCATTTACTTTAATGTAAGCTAAACCACGTGCGCCATAAATACTTACGTATTTTGTGTAACCATCGATAATTTTACGCGAGGTTTTTGATCCGCCGGGTACTTTTAATGCAGCAACACGACCTTTAGGATCATTTGCTGGGCCAGAGAATACTTTGAAGTCCACGTCTTTCATAATGTCAGAAACCGTTACTAACTCTAACGGGATACGCATATCAGGTTTGTCTGAACCAAAACGCTCAGCCGCTTCTGCATAAGACATCTGTGGAATTTTATCGAACTGCACATCTAAAACAGTTTTGAACAAATGACAGAACATTTCTTCTGTTAAGTTCATGATTTGATCTTCATTCATGAACGACATTTCCATATCGATCTGAGTGAATTCTGGTTGACGATCAGCACGCAAATCTTCATCACGGAAACATTTAGCAATTTGGTAATAACGATCAAAACCCGCCACCATTAACAGCTGTTTAAAAAGCTGTGGTGATTGTGGTAATGCAAAGAAAGAACCTTCATGAGTTCTTGATGGCACTAAATAATCACGTGCACCTTCAGGTGTCGCACGAGTTAAGATAGGGGTTTCGATATCTAAAAAATCACGATCTTCTAAGAAACGACGAATCGTTCCGGTGATTTTAGAGCGTAATACCATTTTGTTTTGCATTTCTGGGCGACGTAAATCTAAGTAACGATACTTAAGACGCACATCTTCACCAACAGGTGTGTAATCATCTAATGGAAAAGCAGGGGTTTTAGATTCATTTAAAACAGTAATCTCTTTACCCAAAATTTCAATTTCGCCTGTTAACATATCTTTGTTAACAGCGCCGTCTGGACGCGCACGTACCAAACCTTTTATTTGTACAACATATTCACTGCGAACACCCTCTGCAGTTGCAAATGCTTCGGCTAAATCTGGATCAAATACAACTTGAACACGACCTTTACGATCACGTACGTCTAAAAAGATAACCCCACCGTGATCACGGCGACGATGAATCCAACCGCAAAACGTAACGACTTGACCTTCTAAAGATTTGTTTAACTCACCACAATAATGGGTTCTCATATCGTTTGACTCCGAATTTAATATCAGTCTAAAAAGAAAAAGCGCGATTATACCGACAAATGTCTAAACACACACGTGTATTGAGTCGAACTTGTTAAATATTATTTATTACAGGCAAAAAAAAGCCCATCAACGATGGGCTTAAGCCTATTTAATTCTTAAATTGAATTATTTAGCTTCTGGTGTTACAACAGCTTTAGTTTCAACTGCTTTAGGAGCAGCGGCTTTAGGTGCTGCTACTTTTTTAGCAACTTTCTTTGCAACTACTTTTTTAGCAACTGGCTTTTTTGCCGCTACTTTTTTAGCTACTACTTTTTTTACTTCTTTTTTAGCTACAACTTTTTTAGCTTCTACTTTTTTAGCAACTTTCTTTGCAACTACTTTTTTAGCTTCTTTTTTAACAACTGGCTTAGCCACTGCTTTTTTTACTTCTTTTTTAGCTACTACTTTAACAACTGCTTTTTTAGCAACTTTTTTAACTGGCTTTTTAGCCGCTGCTTTTACTTTCTTAGCTTCTTTTTTCAATAATGCTTCAGCGCTTGCTTTCACTTTAGCTGCTGTTGCTTTAGCTTTTTTGTTTGCTTTACGAGCAAAAGCTGCAACTTTTGACGAGTTAGCTTTAGCGATAGCTGCTTCTTGTTTTTTAGCGAACGCTGCTACTGCAGAAGTTAATGATGATGCTGCTGCTTCTGTTAATTTAGCTTCGTAAGCTGTAATTGCTGCTGCGGCTTTAACAACTTCGCCTTGCGCTGCTGCAATTTTCTCAGAAACTTTTGCTTCTAATGATGCTGTTGCTACTACTGCTTTAGCTGCACGTAGATCATCTTTTTTAGCTGCTAAAGTTGTTTTAGCATTTCCAGCTGCTTTTTTAGCCGCTGCAGTTTTAGTTTTAGCTGCTTTAGCTGCTGATGCATCTGCTTTAGCTTTAGCTGCTTCTACTGCTTTAACAACTACATCTAATTTTTTCTCAGCTGCGATTAACGCTTTAACTTGAGAAGAAACAACTGGCTTTTTAACAACTGGAGTTTTAACAACTGCTGCTTTTTTAGCTACTTTTTTAACTGCTTTTTTAGGAGCGACTTTCTTAGCTACTGTTTTTTTTGCTGGCATAATAATTTCTCATTTATTTATTATTAAAAGTTGATTCTAAAGATCTATTTAAACCGTTCCAAAAACACGAATACGATCAACATTTCTTTTTACAAAGTAATCTTGGTAAAAATAGCATATTTTTTGGACAAAATAAATTTTATGTGCTTTTTTTCTTTACTTTTTAAAGTTTATTTTCATTTTTATTACAAAATTTAGTTTTTAGATGTCATTTTCATTCTAAATAACAAAAAACACACAACACAACAAAATAATATTCTAATTATTTTAATTCAACGCATTTGAAGATATTCAACATTTATTAACAATCACTACTTAGAATTAAGGTGTTAATTATTTGATTTTTTGATTTAAAAAAGCACTTTTTTAGTTTGTTTTAGTCCATTTTTTTTAAGATTACATTCTATTTATTGGCACTAATTTTTACGTTTTTTCATATAAGACAATGCCTATAAATCACAGACATAAAAAAAGCGCCAGAAGGCGCTTTTAAAAAAACTAAGTTTGACTAAGACAAGCTAGCAAAAATCTTATTTTTAATATCTTCAACTGAACCCACACCTTCAATATAATTATAAGCCGGTGCATTTTCAACTTCTTCTTGAGACCAAGATTTATAATAACTAACCAACGGTTCAGTTTGAGTATGGTAAATTTCTAAACGTTTACGCACGATATCTTCTCTATCATCTTCACGTTGAATTAAGTCTTCACCTGTTTCATTATCTTTACCTTCCACTTTAGGTGGATTATAAACTAAATGATAAGTACGGCCAGAGTCCGGATGAACACGACGACCCGCCATACGAGTAATTATTTCGCTATCGGCTACATCTATATCAACCACATGATCCACTTCGATTGCGCCATCACGTAATGCTTGTGCTTGAGGAATGGTTCTTGGAAAACCATCGAATAAAAAACCACTTTTACAATCGTCTTCTAAAATTCGTTCTTTTACTAAAGCGATGATTGTTTCATCCGAAACTAATCCACCTGAACTCATTACTTCTTTCACTTTAAGACCTAAAGCAGAACCAGCTTTCACTGCAGCACGTAACATATCACCAGTAGAAATTTGTGGGATACCAAAACGTTCACAAATATACTGAGCTTGTGTACCTTTACCAGCACCAGGTGCGCCTAATAAAATAACTTTCATAATGACCTCTTGTTCAATATTTGAACATTGATTTCTAAAAACGGCATACATTACTATTCAACAGCATAAATCTCAAGTTTTGGCCGGATTTAAACTTCCATTAAATCAAACCAATCCAGTGAAAATCCTGCTGTATCCCATGTATTAAATAATGATTTAATATCGAGCTTATTTAAAACGTCTTTATTTTCAAACAACATATTTTCAAAAACCTCATCTTTAACTAATGCATAAACATCATAAAAATAATGCGAGACCTTATATTGGCATTGCTTAAAATCGTATATAAGATCCCCTTGGTAATTGGGTTTATGATATTGCTCTAATACACAGACGACATTTATCATCATAGGTAATTCATACATCGTTTCAGCATTGATTCTTTTTTGATTAGGGTCTTGCCACAAACCATATTCATTTTTTAAGCGATACAGGAATTCAAGAAATACATACCCGGTTTGAATATTGTTATCCCATTTATTATAAGTATTTGAATCAATCGAAAAAATATCCTGTGTATTCACCAATGTTCTGTCATCTGAAAACAACATTAAAAACACATCCAGTTTTAACTCATTTAAACGAACGGCTATAGGTAATTGGCTGAATAATTCATCTTTTCTATTTTTAATTTGCTGCGCATTAAAGTTTTTCGCCTGAAAAACTTCTGAATACAATGCATTTAACTCATTTAAAAACCAAAAATCGGTGGTTGTTAGTTTCAAATTTAACCCTTTGTTTGAATAAAATTGATTCATTAGACTTAATTCATTGAAATAACCCAACACGTCCTTCTTATTAAAAACAATCTGAGGCATGGATAATAAATCCGCCCATGTCATCACCTCTATTACACGATCAAGTTTACCTTTTGCTACACTTTTGAGTTGATTGTTGTCCCATTGTTGAATATCCATAACACCAATAAAGAAGTCATTCCATAATGATTCTATGATTTTTTTTGATGTGACATCAAAATCATTTTTAATATCCTGAGAGTTGTGTATTTGTTTTAATGGAGAATAATCCAACAATTTTGGGTGTAATAAAACCAATTCATTCCAAATAATATTAAAATTTAGGTTTAGGTTTAGGTTTAGGTTTAGGTTTATTGCAGTATTATTGAGCCTTTGTATTATTTGAACTGTATATTGTGGGGATTGATCACTGTAGTAACTAAGTAAAATTAACCACTGCGCATGAGATAAATTCATTTTAAGTGCGCTTTTGATCAAACATTCACAATATAAAAAACTTCCATATTGATCATTGCCTGCAATTATCCATTTTATTAAGCTTTCGTTTGACTCTAAATAACGCGAAAAAGTTTGAGCGATATTATTAATTTTAGGGTTTTGACTATTTTTGTTAGGTTTCACTAATGATTTTAAAAACGCTTTATCAATTGTGGGTAACAATTGTTTAAATGTAGATTGAATAGTGACAAGCCAGTACGCATTAAACAAATGGGCCTTTTTAGGTATTTTATTATCAAATAACCCAATGATGCTTTTTTGTATTTCTTGAATGTTAAATAAACCAATATTTGTTAAAGGGAACGAAGCTAATAATATTTTTTTGTCATAATTTTTTGAGGATAAATGCTGATAACGAACATCTAAGGTTTCACCAGGGAAAAAATAATCCAATGCCATCATTATAACCAAGGCATTACTGATGTCTTTTTCAAAACGACGAGCAAATAGAATTTCTAACTCTTGCTCAGAAATACCCAGCTTTAAATGCCTTAACACCAATTCTTCTAAATAAGCATCGTTAGTCCATCTAACCTCTAATAAAGACTCTGATTGATCAGACTGAAGCTTTACATCGTTTTTGTTTGAAGTTTGCTGTAAGGAATCCGCTTGCCTGTTTTTAGTCTGATTATTATGAGATGTCTGATTGTTTGTAGTTTGTTGATTAATGGTTTGTTGTTTGTTGTTTGATGATTTGTTATTTGTTAATTGATAGTTTGTTGTTTGAGAGTTTGTTGTTTGATGGCTGGTTGTTTGATTAACAGGGGTTTTCACAGCAATGGGGTGGGACTCTTTTTTGACATCTTTATTAACCTGACTTTTATCATCATCTATTTCATAGTCTATTATTTTATCGCCTATTGTTTCATCGTTGAGTAAATGAGTTGATAGTTGTTTTGCTTCAACCCTCTGTTTTTGCTCTGGTGATAAAATCCAAACAAACCCCCAAACAATAACACCCATTAATAGTGCAACCACAAAATAATACATTCCCTTTAACATGCTTTTTTATTCCCTTTAGAATACTTTTCACTCCCTTTAGAAGGGGTTTTAATCCAATTTAATTAACTGATTTATTTTTTTAGCTTAATAACCGTTTTTTAGTTTAATAACCGCACATAAACAAACACTTCCATTAAAAGTGCAATTCCCATATGAATAGCAATGCCACCATAAATATTTTTATATTGAATCGCTAATACCCCTAATACAAACCCACCAAAAAACGAACTGATAGCTTCATTGAGTGGTTTTCCTAAATGTAATAGACAATAAACACAAATCATTGGATAAATTGCGTATTTACCTAAAAACCGAACCATAGTAAAAATTAACACCCCCCGATATAACACCTCAACAATGATAAACGAACTCATATAAAAGAATTCATAAATCAATAATGTTATGTATTGTGAAATACCTAAATACTGCGCCACCTGGATATAATGACTTCTTTTTACTTCAGGATAATATTTTAAAAAAGATTGTTGGCCGGAAGCAATAAATATTACAACCGCCATAATCATAAACATCCAAAAATATGGGGTGAAATCAACGCCTTTTTGCCTTATACCAAAAAAATGCTCTAAGTGACGTTTTTCGTACAACATATAAAACACAATTAGAGGGATGATAATAACCACTATACTGTCTAAATGATTAATAATGGGTGACAGGTAATAAAACATATCGATATTCATAGACTTTGAATCGAGTGCATATTTTATAAAAGATGATCGATACACAGCCTCAAATATAAAAATAACACTGCTGATCAACCAAAATTGTTTTTGCTTGAGAAAATCCTTTTTCTGCGTAAACAAATAAATGCTCAGACAACATAATATATATGCGCTGTAATCTAATATGAAAAAAAAGACGGCTTTAAAAATTGAATAACGATAGTTCTGGGTTATCCAATCAAAAACATGCAAATACTCATTTAATACTAAATAAGCACTTGTTATGCTGATTATGCATAAATACAGCCCTAAGTTAAATGTCTCTTTAATAAAACCTGTAATATCAAAAAATACTTTTAATAATGACTGGCTACTTTTTAAGACATTCAACATTTGGTTACCCTTCTTTTGTTTTTAATTGACTTGGAAGTTTAAATCCAGACCTAATAACGCATCATTAGCGTCCATGTCGTTTAAGATCTTCAACATTTGTTTAACCTTCTTTAGCTACTAAATCGACTCGAAAGTTTAAATCTAAACCGACTAATGGATGATTACCGTCAACGACTTTATTGTTTAACCTTCTTTAGTTATTAAATCGACTCGAAAGTTTAAATCTACACCGACTAATGGATGATTCCCATCTACTATAATTCCATCACCATCGATATGTACAATTTTTACAACAACCGAATCTTTACCTTTACCGGTTTGAAACATCATACCAACGGTTAACGATTCAACACTATCAAAATCAGTTAATGGTAAACGTGTTACTAAATCTTCATTTAATGGACCATAGGCTTTTTCACAGGGCACTAATACTTCAAACTTATCACCTGCATTATGCGCAACTAACGCGTCTTCTAAGCCTTGTACAATTTTACCGCTGCCTTGTTGGATAGTTAATGGCTCGCCACCTTGTGATGAATCTACGGTGTCGCCATCTGAATTGGTTAACCAATAATGAAATGTGAATTGCATATAAAACCTAGCTTATGTTTAAAAAATCAAAGTTTATCAAATCAAACCCAGTTAATGAACCCTTTGAATAATTGTATGGCTAAGCAAAAAAAAACGGCTATGTTTTAAATTGTTGTTGCAGCTGGTAAATACACAGCAACAACCTAAACTTTAAGATAATTCATTAAGTTAAAGTTGTCTTATGAACCCTCAACATTTCCTACACATTCTCAAGCAAATACCCAAGCTTGATCCTGTGCAAAAACAAACACTTACGTCTGCATT
>JALJPK010000065.1 GCA_022968985.1 Pseudomonadales bacterium
TGTACAGCCTACGTACTGTAGGTATTCTCAACTGTAACAATTCTATCAGCTAGCTCTTTACTCAGCATTTTTAAGAATCTGTGACACTTCGATTATTATTTCCAGATATGATTCTATTACAGGCAACCCTGTCTTAAGTTAAAAGACGTGGTTAGTTTTGAACTCTTTAGCGCTCACCCTTAGCTCACCTTTAGTAATCTCTTTAGCACAAACTTCTAATGTTTAGTTTTGACACCTATTTTGTAAATAATCGAGTTATTTCACAACTTAACTGCGATATTGAATTTTTGTTCATTGTCGATTATTCGATTATGTAAAATGGATGATTTTATAAAATTGCTCAAGGGATTTTGTGGATGTTTGTAATGGTCTAATTAAACTGGAAAGGTTTATAGCGTAAAATAAGCAAAAAACCATTAAGGTGAAATAATGACCAGAAAAACAAAACTCATATTTACGACAGAGCAAAAACTTGATTATGCGAAGTTAATGATCAATGACAACTACTCTAACCAACAAATAATGGATATTTCAGGTGCGTCATCATCTGCCGTTTCCAGGTGGCGAAAGCAGTATATTCAAGAATTAGACGGTATTACCCCCGAAGGAAAATCTGCATTAACGCCTGATAAACAGAGAATTCAAGAGTTAGAGAAACAACTTAAGCGAGCTCAAAGGGATAATGAAATCTTAAAAAAGGCCACAGCTTTCTTTGTACGAGACAATCACAATCTAAATTGATTGAACGCTTAAAGAAAGCAGATTCAAGTTATACAACACAAGAATTATGCTCGATTTTTGGTCTTGCTATCAGTTCGTATTATTATCAACCTAAGAAAATAAACGATGAATTAACAACTGAAGTAATTAAAATTTTCAATGATTCATTTAGCATTTATGGTCGACGCCGAGTTCATTTTGAATTGCATAAAGCAGGGTTCAACGTGGGTATTTACAAGACAGCCAGTATAATGAAAATGAATAATTTAAACGCGATTAACCCTAAAAAGAAGCATTATTACCCTGATTCGGGTGTTGAGCATAAGTACGCCAATAACATCCTTAAAAGACAATTTAAGCCTGATACGCTTAATACACATTGGGTTGGTGATATTACATATATCAGGAACCATCAAGGCTGGAGTTATCTTGCTTGTGTGCTTGATTTAGCTACAAATGAAATAGTGGGACAGGCAATATCAAAGCATCCGAATGCTGAATTAGCGCTTGAAGCATTAAATAATGCAATTAAGTTAAAGAAACCCAACACTGAAAAATTAATGTTCCATTCAGATCAAGGTGTTCAATATTCGTCAAATATATTTCGAGAAAAGCTTAAGCACTTGAAGATTACACCAAGCATGAGTCGTCGCGGAAATTGCTGGGATAACGCAGTAATGGAACGATTTTTTAGAAGTTTAAAAACGGAAAGATTGAATTATCTATCGTTTATTAATCATGAGTCTGTGATTAGTAATGTTAACCAATATATTAATTTTTATAACTATAAGCGAATACATTCGGCGATAGATTACAAAACACCGCATGAAAAATTTAATGAAATGAAAAAAGTGGCTTAGAATCCTTCCAGTTTTACTTGACCATTACATCTACTTCTGATTCATCAGCTTGTGAACTTGACTGACTATCAGCCCCTTCTTCACCAATACTGGCAGTATGAGTCCCTAGCGTTTACAGGTTCCGTTGCATTTTTAAATAAATACTTAAGACTGAATATAGGACAAGAAAAAAAAGCTTGTCCAAATTAATATTTTACATAAAAGCAGTTTCTTCATTGTACTGCTCAATGGGTACAAAACGAGCGCCTTTTAAACCTGCTTCATTATATACATCAACAAACTTTTGGTGAACGATGAAGGTCATTGGATCTTCGCGTAACCAAAATATTAAACGTTGTTCTTCAGGAATATTATTTAAAATATCATAATTTAAAACTAATTTTTGATAAGTCATTATATCACCAAATGAATCAACACTCGCATTGGATTTATCTATATCCATACATTCAATTGAATATAGATAATGAATATAATAATAATCTAATTTTAATTCTTCGATAACTTTTCCATGTGTACCTTGTAAAAATTGAATCCCAGAAAACCCTTCAAAAGCTTTAACAAACTTACCTGAAACACTTTGTTCACAATCATACATATGAAAATCAACAAACTCTGGTTTAATTGGAATTGGTTCAGCCAAATTTATTTCATATCTGTATTTTTCTGGAGCTAAATTACACTCCATACGATTATTAATTAATTTTATATTACCTTTTTCATCTAGAAATTTTTTAGAATATTCAAATTGTAATTCAGGTTCTATTTCTGCACTCATCATAGGGTATTTTTTAGTATTTTGTGAATGTATTACATAATATCGGTCGTTATTCATCATCATTATTTACCTATCTCTAAATTTCTTTTAATTATTATTTTATTATCTGGAAGTTCGAACTTATGATCATTTTTAGACTTTTTAACTGCACAGTTATGGCCTTTTTTATCTTTCAAATTCCATACACCCATAGCTTCTTGACTACTTGCATTAGAGTTACCACACCCAATGTCATTTTTAGGTTCATAATCCTTACCATCTGAAGTTAATGTCCAAACAAAACTTTTTATCTTTTCAAAAATTTCATTACTTCTTTGATCCATTTTAGGAATGAATTTATTTTTACCATTTTCAAATAAGCATGATTTTTTATTTTTGGCATCCTTCAATATCCCTCTAACCAATTTAGCCACAGCCTGTGGATAAGGCATAAATACTTCATCATCCTGCATGTTTTTAGCTTTACTTTTAATTTTACTATATTTTAACAATGCATTTTGTTTATCTTTACCCTCAAAAACTTCATCAGTAACAGTGTTATCATGCCTTGACCTATGCATCGGGACCTCTAAATAACATGCCAAATCCATATAATATGGAAGAAAAACTCCGTTATTTTCATGATTAATACTATAACTAAATCGTTCAGCTGCATTTTTAACTTCTGGACTATTTTTCATTACATTAGACACAATCAAATGATGAGCTTCAATAGATCTTTGAGATGTTCCAATATAATACCAGGGATGTTTAGTTACCCATTCTTCTTCTGGTAAAGATTCCTGTATTTCTTTACTAATCATATTTTCCATTATATTGATTCCTAATTTTTTACCCTTTCCTACTACCCTTGCTGGCTCAACCTTTAATTCAGGATTTGACCCAGGACAATTCTCATCATAAGCCTTACCACAAGTCTCACACTTCTTATCATCCTCTTTAGGTTTCTCTTCCTCAGTTTTAGTAGCAGGTGCTACATCAGTGCCTAAATCCGTTTCAGAACTAGAACCAGAATTAGATCCCGTTTTTTGTTTATCTTCTTTTTCACCTAAACCTTTGTTGTATTCTACTTCTGAATCATCAGCTTGTGAACTTGACTGACTATTAGCTCCCTCTTCACCAATACTGGCAGATGCATCTCGGGCATTTACAGGTTCCGTTGCATTTTTAAATAAATGCTTAAGACTGAACTTTACTGTATCAGCCAATTCAGAATTTAATTTAAAGTTTTTATGAAAAGCATCGGTTGAACCATCAAAAACTTCTACGACAGAGCTAGTCGCTTCTTGGAATGTTAACGCAGCTTTATGTACATTGTTTTTTGAATTTTGTACAAGAAATACTTTGCCTAACCTCATTGCCATGGCTAACACCGCTGGATTTGTCATCCAGTCTTCTCTACCTGACGGGCCAATTTTCGATAAAGCATTAAAATCTGTACTACTTAATTCTGAGATGATTCTAATGGCAATACTAGGATCCTCAATTAAAAGAATTTCCTGATGATTAAATACACTTCCATCCACTAATTTCATGTCACTTTTACCTATTTAAACTTTAAACACATTTGAATTTATTATTCTTAAAAATCGAAGCTAGCAAGATACTTGACGGCACAGTTATATTTAGACAAATCATTAAATATCTGTATTAGTTAATTCTGAGATGATTCTATTGGCAATACTAGGATCTTTAATTAAAAGAATGTCCTGATGATTAAATACACTTCCATCTATTTAAATAGATGTCACTTTTACCTATTGAAACTTTAAACATAACTATTAATATTTTTTCTTTGTGATTGACAAATACAATTATTACTGCCTGAAAAAATAAAAAAAGCCCCTTTATTTTACAATAAAGAGGCCATTTTCATTTAAACCATTACAAAATCATAAACAAACGTATTACCCTTTACAGCAACCGTTACTGTTTTTATATCGCTGTCTTCTAACATTTTATTTAAAAACGCTTCGGACAAATCTGGCAATATTGTATTGTTGATTATTTGGTAAATATTACGTGCGCCTGAATCCACTTCGGTGCAACGCTCTACAATATTCAACGCTACTTGTTCATCAAAAATAAGCTCTGCGTTGTAGTTGTCTTTTACGCGTTTAATTAATTTGCCTAACTGTATTTTGGTAATACTTAATAAAACGTCGTCGCCTAGTGGTAAATACGGAATCACTTTAATTCGACCTAAAAAGGCAGGTTTATATGCGCCTAATAAGTCATCACGAATCGCTGCTGTTAAACCTTGTTCATCGGGCATTGGCTGGCCTGATTTTTTAAGGGCCATGATAGTGTCGGTGCCGACATTGGATGTCATAATGATGATTGTATTTTTAAAGTCGATGTCGCGACCTTCGCCGTCTTTTAACATGCCTTTATCAAATACTTGGAAGAATATGTCGTGCACTCCCGGATGCGCTTTTTCCATTTCGTCTAATAATACAACACTATAAGGTTTACGACGCACTGCCTCGGTTAATATACCGCCTTCGCCATACCCTACGTAACCTGGAGGGGAACCAAGTAACAACGACACTTTATGTTCTTCTTTAAACTCTGACATGTTAATTACTGTCACGTTTTCTTCGCTGCCGTATACGTTTTCAGCCTAGGTTAAAGCGGTTTCAGTTTTACCCACGCCACTGGTGCCTGCTAACATAAATACACCGATTGGTCGGCTTGGATCGGTTAATTTTGCTTTTGAAGTTTGTACAATTTTGGTGATGGCTTTTAGTGCGTGATCTTGACCCACTACACGTTTACGCATGGCGTCTTCTAAGTTTAATATTCCATTTACTTCGTCGGTTTGCATACGGCCTACGGGTATACCTGTCCAGTCGGCAACTACTTCTGCTATTACCTGTGCGTCTACCGCTTCAAATACCATCGGTTGATTATTTTGCATGTCTTTTAATTGTGTTTGTTTGATCTTTAGATCGGCCGCTACGGTTTTTATTTTTTCTTGGTCGGCGTTTTCTTGAGCAAATTCAGCTTTTATAATAGCTTTTACTGCGCTGATTTCTTTTACTAAGGCCAACTCTTTGTCTAATAATGCTTGCAGCTTTGTTAGTTGTTCGCTTAATACGATGTCGTCGGCTTGGATGTCTTCAATTTGTTGATCGTATTGCCCTGTTACAATATTCTCGCGCTGTAACGAAGTTAATTCTGTTTTGTTTTTGAATAATTTGTAATTCACTTCTTCGATTCTAGCCGGTACCCCTGCTTGGGATAATTGCACTCGTGCACAGGCGGTGTCTAATAAACCAATGGCTTTGTCGGGTAGCTGTCTGCCTGTTATATAACGGTGTGATAATTCAACTGCTGCGATCACCGCTTCGTTTAAAATATCAACGCTGTGGTGTTTCATCATAGTGCCTGATAAACCCCTTAACATTTGAATGGCTTTTTCTTGTGACGGTTCTTCAATTTTAACTACTTGGAATCTACGCGCTAATGCGGGGTCTTTTTCAAAGTATTTTTTGTACTCAGCCCATGTGGTTGCCGCAATGGTTCGTAACTCACCACGCGCTAATGCCGGTTTAATTAAGTTGGCTGCATCACCTTGGCCGGCTGTTCCGCCTGCGCCAATTAATGTATGGGCTTCATCGATGAATATAATAATGGGTGTCGCGGATGATTGTACTTCTTTGATCACGTCTTTTAAGCGGTTTTCAAATTCGCCTTTTATATTTTGTAAACTTGGTGGCACTTCGCCTGCTACTACTTTATTGGCAAACCCTTCTACTACTGCGGTTTTACCTACGCCCGCTTCGCCGGTTAAAATTGGGTTGTTTTGTCTACGACGGCTTAAAATATCGATGATTTGACGCACTTCGTCGTCACGGCCTATCACTGGGTCAATTTTACCTTCGCGTGCACGTTGAGTTAAATTCACTGTAAATTTATCTAATGCAGGGGTTTTGCTATTTGTATTATTTGAGCTAGAAGTTTGGTTAGACTTAGTTAAAGGTTGCTCACTGCTGTCGCCCACTACTTCTTCAAAATTCAGTTTTAAATGCGCTAAATCAATTTTGTCTAATTGCGCTGAAATTGGGTTGTCGGCGGTTAATGTATTATCTTGTGATAACAACGCCATCAATATGTAAACAGAACGAATTTGAGTGTCACTGAACTCTAAAGACGCCATCGCCCAAGCTTCGTTTAATACTTTAACTAAATGCGTAGAAAACGCTGGAGTTTCATCACTGCCGCTGCGTTGGTTTTCTAAATAGCTGTTAAGGTCATCCACTACACTTTCAAGTGAAACACTGTAATAACCAAATACTAAATTGATGTCGGCTGTAGGTTCTTCAACTAACTTTAATAACCAATGTTCAATTTCAATATTTTGATGAGTTCTAGACATACAAAGACCAGCAGCGGCTTCTAATGTACGTTTACAGTATTTGTTATTTTTTGAAATTAAAGTTTTTAAATTCACTTGCGACATTTGTTCATCCTTAAGGAGTAATGAGTAATTCAGGGCTGTATCATACGTTTTTTTAGACTGCTCGCAAAGCGATCAATCTGTTTTTTGAGTGTTATGTATTTATTGTTTTTTTGATGGATTGAATTCAAGAAAGAAATCACAAAGAACAGCGAATTATGTTTTTGAGTGTTATGTATTTATGGTTTATTTGTTGGATTTAATGATATAGATGAAGATTGATTTGATTGTCAAGGCAAGCCGCTGACCTACATATTTTTGTTTATTGATATGAATATCAACCTTACGAATTTATTACAGACTTTTGTAAGCCAGACGCTTGCTTACGGCTAATTTAATGATTTCAGATACTGGATCTCCAATGAGAAGATATTGAAGATGACGGAAATAATTAGTTTTTGATATGAATGTGAATGGACACATCAAGCGACTAAAAATTCAAGGAAGGTTTCCTTGTGCGACGTGCATGGAAACACTAATGCAGTGGGTGCAGGATGCACAGGAACTGCCAGAATTGGGAACAGGCTTTTAATTTATTCATGGACGAAGAAATTAAACTTAAAAAGCTAATTAGTTTTTGATATGAATATCAACCCTACGATTTTATATCGTCTTTAAAAGGCTCTGGATATCCAACGAAAACATGTTGAAGATGACGGGATTAAATAGTTTTTGAAATGTGATGGACACACATAAAGCGGCAGCGAATTCAAGGAAGGTTTCCTTCCGCCAGAGTTAGCATAAAGCTTTTAATTTATTCAGGGATGAAGAAATTAAACTTAAAGAGTGCGGCAGCGAATTCAAGGAAGGTTTCCTTCCGCCAGAATTTGCATAAAGCTTTTAATTTATTATCTTCTCAAAAAATTAAACTTAAAGAGAAAAATCGGCTTTTATTAGATATTCCATTTTTTCTAATGCACTTGAATACGATATAAATGCATCTAAATAATCGTCTTTTTGCACTGATTGCTCGGACCCATCTAATAGCTCTAACATTTGCATGGCAGATACTATTCCCTGCTCTTTTGCAAATAACTCTCTGATCACTACTACTAAATGACCAATTTTAAAGTCGGTGCCTTTTTGCTGCATTGCTTCTATGTCTGCTTGACTTGTAATAATACGGAAACGACCTTCTTCGATGATATACATTCTGCTTGAGTCATGAGGTATACCACGGATCATCAACCAATTAAGGGCGAATTTTCTATAATGTTTAATTCCGGCACTGATGTGTTTATTCATTTGTTCAGTGTCCATTTTCCCATCTATTTTTTTAGTGTATATCGTTTTTGTGTCTGTGCTTTTATTGTCTGACACGGCTTTTACTGGAGTATTATCTGACATGGAAATTCCTGTATTTAGTCTGGCACTTATTCGATTTTTATTTTTTAAGTGGCTTTTATATTTGTTTATATTTATTATTCTGCAAAAACACACCACCAATATTAATTAATGCTGGTGTGTTTGATGTTCATTTATTAATTATAAAGCACTTAACGGATTTTCTAAGAACCATTCAACTTTTTGTTGATTGCTTGTTTTCTTCTTCTTTGTTTTATGGGCATTTGTTTCTTCTTCGTCCTCGTCTTCACTTTGAGTATTAAAGTGACCATGGGAGAACATCCATCCATCTTGCGTTTTAATTAAAGTAGGAACAGTAGGCACTAAAGAAGCAACCGTATAATTACCATCAATATCTAACAGTTGTGAGTTAACCCCTGGTGCGTAGATATATTGTGCGCTGTTTTCTGAGTCCAATGATTCATCTTTTGATGCGGAATCTAAACTGACTGTTGCGATTGAATTGGCTGCGTCAGTTGATTCGATTCTGTCTTTACGTGGATCAATAACAGTTAAACCTGGTGAACTACTGATATTGGTTTGTTGTAAATTATCAATGTAAACAGCTTCTGCATCCACATTTAAGATAATACCATTTGAGACACTTATTACTAATGGGTTGCTGGCGTCTTCTCCTGCACCTGTTGAATTAATAGTTAAGGTTTCAGCGCTGATATTAAATGAGTCATCTAAATTAGAATTATTAACATTTTTATCTGAATTTAATACGGATCCTGTTGCGGTTAATTGCACATTAGCATTTGTATTACTGATTTTTGTTAAATTAATATTGCCATTTAACGCTTGAATATTAATTTCACCATTACTTGATTTAATCAATGATCCATCTACTTTTGTTTCATTCATAGTGAAACTTTCACTAATAATTGTTAAATCATAAGTAGATGTGTCTATTTCAGAATTATTTAATATTACATCGCCACCGATAGCTGTTATTGAGTCATATGATTGAATAGTTACGTCATCTGATAACAACGCCTCAACGTTATTAAATATAATACCGTTTGAACCCGTTGTTTTAATATCACCACTTAAAGTAAATGTACCATCAAACGTGAGGTCAGTTGCTGATACATTACCTAGGATGATTGAATTTTCAGTTTGTTGTGTGACATTTGATTCATCCAACCAAGTATATTTACTATTAAAAGCAATACCCGAGTTATTAGCAACAACATTAACATTGGACAAATCTAAAGCTGAAGATGCATTAACTTTATTGGATAAGTATAAATTGTACCCACCAATTTCTGGATCAATATAAAAATCACCACCTAAATTTAATTGAGTACTAACTAATGATATTTCAATATTTTGATCGTTTTTAATATTATCTGCATTTAATGTCAAACTACTTGCGGTTGATATATTTCCGTTTAAATTAATTGTACTGGCATCAACTGCTATGGATTTAACTTTACCCAACTCACCTATTGCCGATCCTAGAATTACAGATCCATCTGTTGTTAATGTAATGGACGATTGTGCATTTATATTACCCAACACCGTGTCATAAAATTGATCCACTGCTGTATTAAATACAATATTACCGTCTTCTAATTTAATATTTGAAGTTGACTCCAAATCAATAATAACAACATCTTTTAAGTTAATATCAAACTCAGCATCAGTCTGTGTATTTTCAGAAGTATAAACATTAATTTGCTCAATGATATAATCCGTTTTTGCAGAATCATCTAAGCTAAATTGGTTGTTATCCGTTATGTTTGAAGGTAATAATAATTTACTAACGTTAAATGCTACATCACCCATTATTATTACATCATCGTTAAATAATAATTCGGCATTCGATGCGTTAATTTCACCGGCTAAATATGTATTGTTTGAATAAATTGTAATGTTCGTAGCTTTATCAGCAGATAATGATCCATTTATAATTAAATTATCATTATTAAATTCGATAATATTATTACTAACGTTAATTTCTCCATTAAAAATGGATGTATCTGAATTAAACTTTAGACTTGTTGGGTCATTTTTATTATCAGATGTAAAACTACCATTCATTTCAAAGAAATCACCATCAATTAAAATTGTACCTGAATTAGCCGTGGTCAAATTGCCATTCATTGTAAAGTCGTTCACATCAATATCTAAATTGGCACCCGTATTTAAAAGGTTTAAATTAGCATTTAATGTTAAATTATTTGCCTTCAGTAATAATGAATTGTAATTAATAGTATCAGTAGTCACTACAAGAGAGTTTTCTGTATTTAGCTCACTAATAATTAACTCTGTCGCTTTTATTGTTACTTCTTCACCTTTAACACTCACTGAAGTTGTTACATCAAAATCTACATCGCCGGTGGTATAAATATCTTGTGTTAGAACTACGTTTCCTGAAGCGGTTGCTAAAACAAGTTTTGCTGGGTCGATAAAACCAGTTTCTGCATCATGAATATCATCCTGTGTGATAATAACAGTTAAAGAGCTCACCTCCTCATTTACACCACTGCCACCCACTTGACCCAATATTACTTCACCACCAGCTATAATAGTGACGTTTTTATCTTTGTTTGGTTTACTTGCATCACCAATAATATCAAAACCAGATAGATCCAATACATTTTTCGATTGCAAGGTTAAATCATTTTCAATTGTAATGGCTTCAGATGTGTTAAATGACAAACTACCATTTGCTATTAACTTAGATTCCACACTGGTAATACCATTAACAAAAGGTGACTGACTGAGATGTTGTTTATCTGAATTTAATGACAGGTCATTATCAGTTGTAATATTACCGATTACATATATTTCGCTTACCGTTTTGTCATCCGATTTTGTCGTTTGTAAAAAGTCTTCGCCTGAATAACCTACATGCAAATTATCTACAATTAAATTACCTTCACTATATTTAAATAAAGAATCAAAACTTGAAATGATTGCTTCACCGTTTACGTCATAGCCTTGGTAATCTGTTGTGCTTACAGTTACATCCGTGACAGTTTCATTAGCAACTATAGAATAAATCGACTCAACGGTACTGCCTATAAATACCTGCCCACCATCGTTATCACCATCTAAATCACTAATATTTAGATGCAAATTTAATTTTAGAGCATTATTCGATTGAGCAGAAAAATCACCTGCTACATAAACTAAATCATCTGCGTTTAAATATAAGGACACATTCGCACCACTAGTTAAGGTGTTTATGTTCATATATTCTGAAAAGGTTAATTTAAATGCGTCATTTACAGCTAGATCATCCTCTGGAGCCACTACAGTGATAACACCATCTGTATTAACTACACTTGCGCCATATAAATTTCCAGCTTGAAACAGCATTTTGTTTTCATTGGTTGCTGTAAGGGTTACATAATCCGCAGTTATAGAACCTGTATCGTTCAAAACTAAGTCTGTAGCGGCAATACTAATTCGGCTCTCACCATCAGACTCACTTACTTCTGAGAAATAATATTCACCAAATAAAACCTCATTAAAATCATCACCACCTTCTATTATTTTTACTTTCCTTTCTTCTTCTTTTAGAAGCAGATCATCAGCATTTTGCGAAGCCTCAATATTTGAATTAATAACAACACGACCTTTTTCATTTGTAATATTTATATATGAAGAAGTAATCTCATTATTTAATACAATATCGCCATTCACATTTTTAATCGTTAACTGATTGCTCTCAATTGAACTTTCCCCTTTAAATGTAATTCCATTTTGTGCATTTAACTCTAAATGATTGGCATCGGTTATATCACAAATGGTTAACACGTTGCCTGAGGATATAATATTTTTATCTGATGTTGAGGTTGTAAAATCGACATTTGCATTAATAGTTAGATCACCACCCACTATTAAATCACCTTTGGATTCAACCTTACCAACATCCAGAGTTACGTTTGCTGAGTTTGTTGTGCTTATTCCCCCAACTACTAATGTGTATTTGTTGTCTGATTTGCCCACAGTAATAATTGAGTTATTATTTATTATTAAATTACCTGTTACCTTTGTTTGGCCATTGGTAGTTAAATCGCCATTTAATATTATGTTACCTGTATTATTAAAATTGGCCACAGTATTTATGTCTGTATTACCAGCAAACTCAATATCATAATCAAGCACTGTATTTATGAATGTTTCAGTGTCTACATCATTTCCAAACTTAAGACCGCTTGTATTTACTATAGTTATATTATTTAGGGCAACAGCGCCTTCAAAGTTGACGGCACCTGTTGTATTAATGGTTAAATTACCTGCGGATCCTTCTGAAGTTTGAATGGCCTTAACGGTTGTGGATCCTGCAGCCACTAATGTTAAAGTATGGCCGTCATTAATATCCATTGAACCAATGCTTAAATCACCTGTTGCACTAGAAATTGTGCTGTCTGAAATAATGGTTGTTGAACCTAGAATTAGATCACTACTTAAAGAGGTTAAGTCACCACTTAAGGTTAATGTAATATCACTTAAATCACCCGATACATAGCTGTGATTTTCAGCGTTTAAAGTTAATAACTCATCAGTTTCAACTTTAGAGTCAACCGTACCATTAATAGTAATTAAACCATTTACACCCGTTCCGCCTGCATTAATTTCACTTGCAGAATTAACGATTACATTACCGGCTACAGCTATTTGACTCTGCTCTGTATTTTCAACTCGACCAAATTGCACATTACCATCTTCAGCGGTTATTACACCGTTAATTGTAGTAGTGGTTACTTGTGAATAGTCTTGATTGCCTGTGGTTGTCACCGAATATAAAGTAGCGTTATTAGCAATAATAGTTAATGAATCTAAACCGGTTAATGTCCCATTTAAATTTATTGCACCTGAAGATGAAGTTGAAATGAGACTTACGTCCCCAGCCCCTGTAATAGATGCCGCATTGACATTTACATCACCTGACACAGAAATATCATCGATTTCGCTTGAGTTAGAAGTTATTGTAACAGTAGAACCATTTGTAACGGCTCCAAGTGTGCTTGAGTTTGCAGATTTAATATCAATTATTTCGACATTATCTACACTTCCAACATTTACTGTATCTGTGCCCGCATCAATAATAATGGATTCCACTGCGGTTTCGGAACCAGTAATGGAACCAGTAATAATAATGTTTGTTGCTTCAACAGTTCCATCAGAAGCATAGTTTCCTAGTATTACTGATGTACCTTCATATATTTGAACATCTCCTATTAGTCTGATATCTATACCATTAAGGCTAGTGATGGCAATGTTGTTATTTGTGCCATTACCAATGATGATATTGGCTGCTGTAACAGCCCCTGATAATTCCCTATCTTTAATTATTGATAGCGTATGGGCGATAATATCTATGTCATCTTCATTTGTAATATCTGAGTAATATGCACCACCAAACGTGCCACCTGCATTAATTGAAATATCGTGAAATTGAGAAATTAAGCCATCGGTTGTCACATTACCATGCTCAAGACTACCACTGGTGGGTGCATTAATATTTAGAGATACAACATTGTTATTTGACGTATCTTTTTCACCGGTGATTGTTCCTGTTATAACAATATCTCCCTGTGAAGAAATAATATTGACTGTGTTTATATTATCAATTGCATCAACTTCCACTGGATTAAATGCCAATACATTTTCTAACGTAATATCGCCGTTTGTTGATACCAAAAATCCTGTAATAGAAGTAGTACTTCGAGCTTCACCATCTAAATCATAATTTTGATTTTGAACAGTTTCTACTGAGGTAACCGAGATTAAAGCAGAGTTAAAATCAACAGCATTTGCTTCAATGTCAGCGCTATTTACTGACGAAGTTGTTGCATTAACTTTTAATAAACCAGTGACATCAATGCCATCTTTAGTGATTGTATCATTTGAAGAAACAGTTACTGTTTCTTTAAATTCGGAAGTAGCCGCGTCAATTTCAATTGAACCAGCGCTTACAACACCATTAATAACTGAAGCTGTTGTTACATCAATGTCTACTAATCCATCAGTAACGGTAATTGCTTCAAATGATGAAGATTCAGAAACGACCTTAACAGCACCTGCATTGACTGCACCACTTACAATAGAGGTAGTAGGTGTTCCAGGAGTACCTGTTGTATGAATGTCTAACAAGCCTGCCACGTTAACCGTATTTTTTATAATTTCTGTTGCAGATGACACCGTAACCGTATCTTTAAATTCAGAAGTAGCCGCGTCCACTTCAATTGAACCTGCTTCAACAGCGTCATTAAAAACGGAAGAACCCGTTGTATTAATATCTAACCAACTTGCTGTATTTACTGTACTTAAAAATTCTGAAGACGCACCATCCACTTCAGCAGACCCTGCATTAACATCTCCATTAACAACCGAAGCATTTATTACATCAATGTCCACTAATCCATCGGTAACTGTAACTGAATTTAAGCTTGATGAATTTGAATCAATTTTTAGTGCATCAGCATTAACTGCACCACTAATAATAGAAGTGGTTATATTGACATCAGTGCTTGTTGTATGAATGTCTAACAAACCCGCTACGTTAACTGTATTTTTTATAATTTCTGAAGAAGATGACACCGTAACCGTATCTTTAAATTCAGAAGTAGCCGCGTCCACTTCAACAGAGCCTGCTGTAACAATCCCATTAACAATAGAAGCACCAGTAACATCAATATCTACTAAACCATTTGTAGCGGTAATTGCTGCAAATGTTGATGAACCTGAAGTTGAATCGATATCAATTGAGCCTGCATTAACAGTTGCTGCAAACAAAGATGATGTAGTTGCATCAACATCGATTAAACCTGTTACTCCCACCGTATTATTAAACGTAGAAGATGTACCAGCGAGAACTTTAAGCGAACCAGCATCAACCACACCATTAACAACCGAAGCGCCTGTTACATCAATGTCCACTAATCCATTTGTTGCGGTAATTGCTGCAAAAGTTGATGACCCTGCACCTATATCAATTGAACCTGCATTAACCCCACCTTTAAATTCTGAAGCATTTATCACATCAATCACAATGGTATTTTCAATGTCGATTGCTGTAGTTGATGAAGAATTAAATACAGATGATACTGCGTTAACCTCTAACACATCAGCAATAACCGTTGCGTTTGAATTAAAAATAGATGCACCAGAACCCGCGTTAATATCGAGCTTACCAGCTATATTAATTGAGTTATTAACGGTTGTATCTTGAGCAGAATTAATAGTTAAATTTTCTAATAAAGTAACACCACCTTCTAAAGTAACGGCGCCACTTGTTGACGTTAATGTTAAGTTTTCAGAATTTAATTCAGCTAAATCAGTATTATCTGCCTGTCCAGTAATTGTGCCTTCAATTGTAATTGAGCTAGCACTTAAATCATCATCCGTTCCCGATGTTTTAATTTCTGCTATTGTGTTTTCAGCTAATTCTAAATTATTAATATTGACGTGTTTATCAGTGACAGTAATAGAACTTCCATTGCCTAATATAATCGTTTCAAGTTTATTGGCTTCATTTGCACCTGCTAAATTACCAGTACCTGTTAGGTCACCTTTTAATGTTAAAGATTCCGAACCGGTAGATGCTGTTAAAGTCGTTATTGAAATACTTTGTGCATCATCACTACCAAGCACAACAGATGTGTTTTCAAATAAATTTAATGTAGCAAACCCCAAAGTATTAGATGATGTAAATGATGTATCACCAGTGATATTAACAATATTAAAATTGTTGTTGATCTGTGACGTAACATTACCCTGTACATTCAAAGTATTAAACCTAGTAATTGAACCTAGATTAATCGAACCAGGTGCATCAGAACTGCCTGAATTCACTGTCAAAACATCGGCTGTTTTACCCGTGATCGAAGTTAAAGAAATATCACCTGAATCGCCGTTACCCGTACTTAAAGACAACGTTGTATTTGTGCCTAATGCCACGTCGTTTAAACTAATATCAGAATTTACAGTGGTTAGATCGCCGTTAAGAGTAGTGTCACCCGAAACACCAGCTAAATTAATAACACCTGTTGTGGATATCGACTGTAAATTTGCTGTAATGGCAACAATTTTAACGCTGTCACCATTTGTCACAGACTCTAGAGTAACAAGATTATCGGCTTTTATATCTAAATTAACGTTGCCTGCAAAATCAATCATGTTTACGTTGTTAGCAGAAATCACAGTCACATTGTCGATATTTGAAATACTTAATTCTGGAATTTCATTATCCGTAGCGTCATCATTCATAATGGTGACATTACCAGTACCTGCTATAAAAGTAATCGATTCATCTAAATTGCCAGCGGTACCTATTATTGAGCCTTTAATAACAATATCTGTTGCTGAAGCTGAATTATCAATTACAACATCTGCGCCATCTAAAAGGACTATCGCGCCCGTTATTTCAATTTTGGCATCACCTACAGACGTAATTGTGATTTTATTTTCTTCTGCAATTTCAAGTACAGTATCTCTTCCTATAGTAATAGTACCCGCTGTAGTACTACCAATATTTTGATAATCATCATCAATTCTTAATGTAGCTACAGCAACTTGGCTGCTAGTAATATCTTTATAAGTGCCAGGCACAAAAGTTCCGTCTGAATTAATCTTTAATACATTAATAGCTGAAATTTCACCTGGAATGCTTAAATCACCTCCGGTCTCAACACCATCGGCTCTTAATGCATTGATGGTTAATGACGTTGAGTTAACTTCGCCTGTTTCAGAACCAATCACAGTACCAGTAATTTCAATATTGCCATTAGATGATTCAATCACAACTAAACTGGTAGTATCTGCCACTCCTACCAACACATTATCTAAATAAATATTTCCATTATTAGAAGTTATATTATCAGTAATGGTTGTGGTGCTTATACCTGTTCCACCTTCATTTGAATAAGTTTGACTGTTTTCTGTACTTACTGAAGACACATTTATAGTTTGCGCATTTACTGTGAACGTTTCAATTAAGCTCACTGCTCCATCTACCGTTACAGTCCCATCAGTAGCAGTAATGGTTAAATTTTCTATATTAGGGTCATTCTCATCTAATAATGCTTGGCCGGTGACAGTACCTTTTATATGAACTGTATTATTGTTTGCAGTAAGTATTGTAATATTTGCAGTGAACTCATCCCCTGCAACTACATCATTTGCAATTTCCAAATTATTTAAAGTGATGTTTTGAGCATCAGTTTGAATAGAAGCACCTTGGTTTAAAATGATTTTATTAATCTTACTTAAATCTAAATCAGCATTGGCAATACCAGTTAATTGGCTATTTAAAATTAACGTTGAAGAGCCAGAAGCTGCTCCAGATAAAGACCCTATAGTGTGAGTATGCCCAGAAGCCAAGGTTAGAGTTGAATCGTCGTTTAAATGTAATTTAGTAAACTTAGTTGAAGAACTGTTAGTAAATGAGGTGCTGCCATCTACATTAACTGTCGCAAAACTATTATCAAATGCAGTAATAACCGTTCCAGAAATTGCTAAATTTTCTACTGTGCTTACATTAGTTGTTGGAATTGAAATTGAACCAGAAGTTGAACTTAACGTTAATGTATCGTCCCCTGAAGAGCCCGTTATCGATACAATTGTGATATCGCCAGCATTAGTTGCCACTTCAATAGTTGTATTTGTACCAAAAGCAACATCATTTAAAACAACATCTGCATTATCTGAAATTACAGCAGAGGTTGTTGTTAGTTTTCCATTTAAAGTAGTTGTGCCATCAACATTGGCATAATTTTGAGCACCTGTTGTTTCTACTGCCTGCAAACTAACAATGCCATCACTACTTATCGTTAAGTTTTTTAGGTTATTTACAGTAGCGATGCCTTGATTAAGACTAACGCTTGTATCACCCGTTAAATTAAGAGATTTACCAGCTGCGGTAATAGAGCCATTTAGAGTTAGTACACCACTAGATTCAATTTCTCTAGTTAAGTCAGTTCCACCAATAGAGAAGCTTCCTAATGTTATATCTCCACCGTATAAATTACCGTTAAGCGTAGTATCATCTACCAATGAATAATTTTGCGCTTCGTCGGTATAAACTGCTCCAACTGTTGCAGAGTCTGAAGCGATTGTGACACTGTTAATTTTATTCACTGAACTGCCAATATTACCAACAGAAACGGTAGTTGCTGTTAAGGATAAATCACTAGTGTCGTTTCCGGTGATTGTACCTGTAGTAGATATTGTATCAGCAGCTATTAAGTTTATTGTGTCGGAATCTAACTGGATATTATTAGCGCCAAATAATATGTCAGAGCCTGCACTAGATGCGTAAAGCACCCCATTTAAAGAAATGTTTGATGCGAGCGAATAATCTTGGGGACCTGTCGAATAAACGTTATTTAATGTTGCTGTATTTGCAATAATGATAAGTTCACCAATTTGATCCCCAAAACTTCCTTCACTACCTACATGACCAATTTCTACATCACCTGTTGTTTGATCAGAAACAATTGTTAATTTATGAGCACCTGATATCACGCTATTTATCACAATATCTTTTTTATTAGAAAGTACAGTTTCTTCAGATGTAATTGTTATCTCGCCACCCAAAATCACATCACCTAATTCAAATTTACTCCCAGTTAAATCACCTTTAAGTGTTGTTGTACCTGAATAGGTTTGAGTACCTGCTGAAGTTACATTTTGAACAGATGAAGTTGTTGAATTAATATGTAACGTAGCTAAACTCACCACATCGCTTTTTATCTTAACCGCACCGGCCGTTAATGCTAAATCATTCCCAGCTGAAGTAAGATCACCACTGTCAGTAACAATAATCGTTTTATCGGTATACTCCAGATCTAAATCTGTATTAATTAAGTTACTATCTATATTAAATGTATTTGCAGTGTCTTCATCAATGACAATTTCATTAACCTTCATAATTCCAATACCTGAAACTGAATCAGCAAAAATTACTTTGTTCGAGCCTGAATTAATTGAAAGAGAACTTAAATTACTAACGTCATTCTCAAAGCTCACTCCCTCGTCGGAAGTACTGGTATCTAAAGTAACAGTATTAGTAGAGCCTCCAGTTAAGGCTTTTACATTTGTAGTATCAATGACATCTGTTTCATTAGCGGTAAATTTTATTTTACCGCTGTTAAGCAATGTAATATCTAAATCTACGTTAGCAGCTAAATTTACTTCACGGTAAAACTCAACATCTTGATTAGTAAAAGTTAGGTTTAAATTATTTGAAATTGTAGTTTTAGTATCATCAGAATCACCATCTGCTGAGCCCCAAAAAATTATTGAATCATTACCATCAATACTTACTTTTAATCCATTAATATTGACGTCTTTAATTTGATTATCTAATAGTTGTGTTCCGAACGATACCTTACCCGCAGCGATTGAAGTATCACTTCCATCATGAGTTGCTAAAGTTAAATCGTAACTGTTATTTAGTTTACTTGTATCAGCAAAATTAATATTACCGCCAACATAAGTTAGATCTAACGAATTGGATAACCCTCCATCATTAAAATTAATTCCATCATCAGATGCAGAAGTGCCTGTCACTTCACCAATTAATCCATTGATTGTAATGGCATCTAATTTATTAGCACCTGTTTCCAATTCACTTATTGTTACAGATCCAGTACCCACAACAAATTCTAATTTATTATTTTCTGCTGCTTCACCCTTAATTACTGCATTAATTATTACATCACTATTTGATGTAGTGATTTTTTGAGTGGCAATTCCTGATTGATCTACAGCTATAATTAACTGATCCGTCGACGATGATTCATTGCCAATTGTTATTGTTGAACTACTATTTGTAGTTGTTAAATCCCCATTTAAAGTAGTTGTGCTTGTCACGCCAGAATAATCTTGAACACCAGAGGTGGTGACTTTATTTAAATTTGCGCTGATAGCATTAATGTCAAGAGAAGTTAGATTTGTCACTTCATCTTGAATATCAACATGAGTAGCAGAAATAATATTTAGATTCTTGTCGCCTCCACTTATCGCTCCGGTTATCACACCCGTTGAAGTAGCAGAGGAATCAGTTGAAGTGATAGTAACCGTCGTAGCATCCAGTGTTGTTGCACCCAATGTGACATTTAAGCCAGATAAGTTACCACCTAAAGTAGTAGTACCTGTGTATATTTGATCGCCTTTAGTAGTAACAGCTAATACAGAATTTATGCCATTTAATTCGAAAGAATTTAAAGATGTTACGTCACCTGAAATGGTAATATTATCAGCTGTTAAGCTGACCTTTCTTGTTGGCACAAAATCAGCATCCAAGGCATTGTTTGCATTAACATCTATAGTATCACCAGAAACTGCACCAGAGTTAATCGTTGTACTAGAGCCAGATACAATATATTCAATATTTAAATCACTTCCAATCCCCGTAGTATTAGTCAGTGTCATTGTTTGACCATCAAGAGAAGTAGTAGCACTTACCCCATTAATGGTTAATGATTTGAGAGTATGGTCATGACTTTCATCGCCGTGAGAACCAATCAGTTCATTAAAACTCACCACCCCACTTCCTGTAGATAACACTACACTACCATCACCATCATTATTATTATTATCGTTTTTATCTCCCTCACTTCTCAACTCATCGTTAAACGTAATATCATGGCCAATATTCGTTAAACTAAATATTTCATCATCACCGATTTTTAAATTATCTTTAAACGTTAAATCTCCCGATCCATAATTAAAATTAAAGTCTTTGCTTAATATAAAATTGTTATCGCCATCATCAGCAACAGAGTCAAAAGTTAAAGCACCTCCAACTGATGTCACTCCACTAAAATCATTTAGAGTTAAACTTTGTCCAGTGCCTGTACTGCCAACCGCACCTTCTAAATTTATTAAACCCGTACCACTATCAATATCTAATACAGTTGTCCCTGTATTAAATGTTATTGAATTAATTTTAATAGTTTCATGGGCAGAAGATGCAGCAATGTAAGTTGATACAATATTTCCAACAGTTGGGATATCGGATAAATCCGCCTCAACACCTTCTCGTTCTATTACAAGTTTAACATCACCTAAATCCATTAAACCATTAGCTTCAAGCGTTCCTTGTAAATTAGTTGTTTTTGCAGTTACAGTTTCGCTTACTGTTAATCCATCATTACCAGTAGCTTCATCACCATCGATAACAGTTAAAGTATTAACATTTACATTCCCAGTAAGAGCAATATCGCCATCAGAATTAGTTGTTAAATTACCAGTTTTATTTGTTCCATTGGCAGAAATACCAACATTAATAGTGGCACCATCATCATTACCACCCGAATATAATTCTAGCGTGGCATCATCTTGAATTGAGATATCTTGCGAAGCAGTAACAACTAAATGATTGGTACCACTATTTAATGAACTATCTGCATTTACTGTAATAGCGCCTAAGTTCATTGCACCTGTTGAGTTTTGTATTTTCCCAGAAAGATTAGTAGTATTAGCCGTAACAGAGCCCGTAACATTGATACCATCAATAACATTTGTGCCATTAGTACCTTCAATGTCAACTACATCTATAACCGTTAAAGCATCAACATTGATATTACCCGAAATAGCTAAAGTAGTATCTGACGTAATCGATAAAGCACCTGAATCATTTGTCCCACTTGCTGTAATTGAAGATGAGATTTGCCCTGTTTGAGTTGAACCAATTGTTAACAACACTCCATCATCAATTGTAATCGAATCAGCATCCAACTTATTCGCACCTGAATCAAGAGTGCTATTTACTTTTACATTCACCGCACCTAAATGCGACTCACCCGATATGGTTAAGCTATTATTTAAATTAGTTGTTGTAATATCAATTGCATCACCAGTTGTTTTAACCGCACTTAATGTTACAGCTGCATCTACATTTAACGTTGTGGCTTTCACTGTTCCTGTAGAGTTCAAACTTCCCGATAAATTTAATGTATTTACATCAACACTGTCAGTTGCAGTAATCCCACCTGCACGATCAACATTTAAAGTATGGACTGTAATGTCAGCATCGACCTTTAGAGAATTAGTATTACCGCTCTCAAAAGTTAAAGTACCATTTGAAGAATCATTACCAATTGAAGTAGCGGTAATGTCACCGGTTTGAGTCTTTGCAATTGTTAATATTTGCCCACTGTTAATAACAATATTACCAGCGTCAATTGTATTTCCAACTGCATTGATTTTACTATTTCCTTGGATTATGACATTACCTAAATCCATCACACCTGATGAAGTTAGATCGCCAGCAATATATGAAGTGGTTGCTGTAATCGATCCACTAGCTGAAATATCTGCTGTAGATGTAATTGTCGTTGCTTCGATTTTACCTGTAGTCGTGACATCACCCGATACATTTAAATTTGTAACATCTATGGCGCTAACACCATTGATACCATCCAAACGATTTATATTTAGAGTACCAACATTAACACCACCAGAAGCTGAAACAGAAAGTGCTGTGCCATCATCAGCAGTATTGTCGGAAGCGAAAGTTAATGTGCCGTTTGTTGGATTTGTTGAGCCAAAAGATGTGGCTGTAACAGTCTTGGATTGATCACTACCAATAATTAACTCACTTCCAGAGCCAAAAATCACATTACCAAAAGTAACAGTACCTTCAGTAGAAGATATAACAGCGGCTGTAGTAGTGGCTGGTGTTCCTCCATTTGCTTCAATATTTTCAACACTATTTACAGTGACTGTTTTAGTTGCGCCTAATGATATATTTCCTTTTTCTGAAGAAATTGTAACGCCGTCATTTAATACAACATTACCATTTAATGTGACAGATCCGTCGCCAGCGTTTGTGCCTGTTAAATTAATGTTTGTATAACCTAAGTTAATTGTTGCTGAGGTCAATGTTAGACTTGCACCAGATGTTAAAAGCGTGGCATCAGCATCACCAACATCATTATCAATATTTTCAATTGCAATATTGTTTTCATCAGTTCCTAATATATCAATTCTAGTAGTGGCTTCTAAAATGACAGAGCTTTCACCCAAGACTGTATTTAAACGACTCAAACTTATTGTATAAGTATCTGTGACTGCACCAAAATCCAAATCAATATTGGGATTTAGCTCAGGATCATATACAGTTTCATTTTCTAATATTTTAACGTCAATAATACCAGGATCAAGCAACAGCAGGCCTTTCTCTCCATTGATAGCATCAGTTGATACATTTCCTCTAAATACTAAATTTTCTTTACCCGAAACTTCAACAAAACCACCATCACCCGACTCAGATCCACCTTGAGCAGAAATATCACCTTGATAAATATTGGTTTGATCAGCCCAAACAATGATTTGTCCGCCATTACCATTCTGGGTAGCATCTGCCTTTATTACAGAAACGCTACTCACATAAGTATTGGTTGCGTTTTTAACGTTAGAGTTTGAACCTTGAAAGTCTCCACCAATTAAAATTTCACCACCACC